>JAIYAV010000289.1 GCA_027488855.1 Saprospiraceae bacterium | reverse complement strand
TGTATCTTTGTAATGATAGTGTGATGATCCATTCTCGTTTTTTAGTCACTACAAAAATGGGGATTCACATTATCTTTTTTCTATTCTCTTTTTAGGGGCACAAAACGCTGTTGCGCCCAATTCAAAACCATTTCCAGAAAAAATTAAACCCTCTGAAGCACTAACCACAAATCTAAAATCCCCACCCGAAGGTTCCAAACCTTCGGGTGGGTAGAGCAAGGCACTAATTTACATATGCAGCGCCCGGTTCCCAGTCGCCGCCAATGCCGCTTCCTTAAACGCTTCCGTATACGTCGGGTGTGCGTGACTCATCCGTGCCGCATCCTCCGCTGAAGCCCGGAATTCCATTAAGGCTACCGCTTCCGCAATCATATCCGCTGTACGTGGGCCGACCATGTGGACGCCCAAAATCTCATCACTTTCCTGGTGGGCCAACACTTTCACCATCCCATCCGTGTCCATACTCGCCCGGGCGCGGCCCAGGGCTTTGAAGGGGAATTTGCCCACTTTGTAGGGCACACCCGCTTCTTTGAGTTGTTCTTCGGTTTGACCCACTCCCGCTACTTCTGGCCAGGTATACACTACGCCAGGGATGAGGTTGTAATCGATGTGTGGTTTTTGCCCGACAATGGTTTCGGCTACAAAGACCCCTTCTTCTTCCGCTTTGTGCGCCAACATGGCGCCTTTGATCACGTCGCCGATGGCGTAGATGCCGGGTATGTTGGTTTGTAGGTGGTCATCCACGATCACCCGACCTTTTTCATCCAATTGTACGCCGGCATTTTCCAATCCCAGTTTATCCGTAAAAGGCCGACGACCAATGGCTACGAGGCAGTAGTCTGCTTCGATGCTTAGTTTTTCGTCGGTATCGCGTTTTTGGTATTCCACCACTACCTTGTCTGCCGAGGGAGTCACGGCAGTCACCATGTGTTTGAGGTGGAACTTGATGCCAGTTTTGCCCAGTGAGCGTTGCAATTCCTTGCTGCAATCTCCGTCCATACCAGGAATGATGCGATCCAGGTACTCGATCACATCCACCTGCGTACCCAGGCGAGCGTAAACCGAACCCAATTCCAGTCCAATTACCCCACCGCCAATGATGACCATGCGGGTTGGTACTTCCTGAATATTTAGAGCCTCAGTGGAGGTGATGACCCGTTTTTTATCGTAATTGAAACTGGCTGGCACGATGGGTTTGGAGCCAGTAGCGATGATGGTTTTGTCGGTTTCGATCTCCTGAGTAGTACCATCCTCCTTGGTCACTTTGATCAAGTTGGCATTGACAAAAGAACCGAAGCCGTAATAGACGTCGATTTTATTTTTTTTCATCAAAAACTCCACTCCTTTGACCGTCTGGCTCACCACGTCATTTTTGCGCTTCACCATTTGGGGCATGTTCACCTTCAGGTTTTCCAGTTCAATGCCGTGCTCAGTGAATTTTTCGTGAGCAGCGTGGTAGTGCTCTGAAGAGTCCAGCAACGCTTTGGAAGGGATACAACCCACGTTCAAACAAGTGCCACCCAGGGCATTGTAACGCTCGATGATGGCAGTTTTGAGTCCCAACTGGGCGCAACGAATGGCGGCTACATACCCCCCGGGGCCAGAGCCGATCACAGTTACATCGTATTTCATAAGGTTGTGAAATTTGAGGGCAAAAGTAGAGGTTTTATCCTACCTAGGGGCGATAAAAAAATAAGTACTTCATTTTGTCAAAGGATCAGATAAGTAAACGGTTCATTTTAAGTTTCTTATCTGATCCTTTGACTCAAAAAAAATGAAGCACTTATTTTTGCCCCACTACTTAGATGCCTTTTACTCCAAAAAGAACAGGTTGACAAAGGTTTTTTGTTCACACTTTTTAAAAATAGACTTTATGAACAGCGGGTATTTGAGGCAGAACCGAGGGATTTTTGGGCTGATTGAGGAGTAAAAACTATCTTTGTAACTCAATTTATGGATCATGCAATCAGTTTTTCAAACCTACCTCGAACTGGGCTTTGCCCACATTGCCGACCTGGCCGGATACGACCACATCCTCTTTATTGTTGTCTTGTGTGCAATCTATCGTTTAGAGGAGTGGCGAAAAGTCGCCATTTTGGTGACGGCATTCACCCTGGGTCATTCGCTCACCCTGGGCTTGGCAGCGATGAACATCATTGGTGTGAACACCAAGTTGGTTGAGTTTTTGATTCCTTTGACCATTTTTGTCACCTCAATTTACAATGTCATTTTTCACAAATTTGATCAAAAGGAAATCCGCAGTGGTACCTTTAATCGTAACTTAAATATTAACTACGCTTTTGCCCTGATCTTCGGATTGATTCACGGTATGGGTTTTTCGAATTTTTTTCGGGCCTTGACTTTGCCAAATGTAGAAAATGACTTAATATTACAGCTCCTAGCTTTTAACGTAGGAGTTGAATTTGGTCAACTAGCCATCGTCGCTGTAATTCTACTGTCTTCCTTCCTGGCATTCAATGTGTTCCGCATCAAACAAAGAGAGTACAATCTGTTTGTATCTGGTGCGGCAGCGGGTTTGTCATTGGTTATGATGCTTGAAAGGAATCCATTCACATAGAAGTTTTGCTAAATTAATGTCATTTTTCGATGAATGACTTGTTTTATTCGGAATTTGGCTCTATATTGCAAATAATTGGTAAGAAACATGGTTTTTAGCCAAAATTGGAAACGCTTAGTCAAATTTTTTCTTATTCTTCCTATTCGATTTTACAAGGTTGCCATTTGGCCCTTGTTCAGGCCGCATTGCGCGTATGGCCCAAGTTGTTCCGCTTACATGGTAGATGCCATTGAGGAGTGGGGCATCCGGGGAGTATGGATGGGGCTCAAACGCATCGGTCGTTGTCATCCTTGGGGAGGTTTCGGATATGATCCGGTACCAAAACGTCGTGACTCCCAAAACCATTGATTGTTTTGTTTTTAATAGGACACTTATGCTTAAAAGACCTAGACGTAATCGAAGAAACGCTGCCATTAGAGGAATGATCCAAGAAACACATCTTTCTACGGAGCACCTTGTGCAGCCCCTGTTCCTGGTTAGCAAAGAAACTTCACGTGAACCCGTGAAAGCTTTGCCTAACACCTACCGACTCGGCCTCCGGGAAACATTGAGAGAGGTGGAAGATTCCCTGAACCTCGGAATCACCAACTTCATTCTGTTCCCAGTGGTACCAGATCAGTACAAAGACAAGTTTGCTACTTATGGCTATGATGAGGACAATTTTTACCTCAAAATTGCTGCGGAAGTCAAACGCCGTTTTCCCGAAACCTGCCTGATTAGTGATGTTGCCATGGATCCGTACAGCACTGATGGCCACGATGGCCTGGTACGCGATGGCAAGATCATCAACGACGAAACTTTACCGATTCTCGCCAAAATGGCGGTTGCACAAGCTGCTGCTGGTTTTGACCTGCTTGGCCCATCCGACATGATGGACGGAAGAGTGGGTTACATGCGCGAAGCACTTGATGCGGCTGGCTATATGGACACCGGTATCATGGCTTATACGGCCAAGTATGCCAGTGCCTTTTATGGTCCTTTCCGCAATGCCTTAGACTCTGCACCACGTGGAGGCGACAAAAAAACCTACCAGATGGATCCCGCTAACCAAAGAGAAGCCCTGATTGAGGCGGCTTTGGATATCGAGGAAGGAGCAGATTTCATTATGGTGAAACCTGCCTTGAACTATCTGGATGTGATCAACTTATTGAAAACCAATACCGAAACTCCGGTTGCTGCCTACCACGTGAGTGGGGAATGTGCCATGCTCATTGCAGCTGCAGAGAAGGGTTGGTTGGATTTGGATCAAGCGGTTCAAGAAACCCTTCTGTGTTTGCGCCGGGCAGGATCCGATGTGATCATCACCTACTTTACCAAGCACTATGCTCGCCTGATGAAACAGGGTCACTTACCAGAAGAACACAAAGAGCCCAAACCTCACGCGCGCAGCAAGCGTACGAGTACGACTATGCCAGCTTTTATTAAGAACTACAAGATTTAAGTTAAGTAGTTTTGAAGAAAGATTGGAAGTTGAGGGGTGGTTGCCGATGATTGGCAACCACCCCTCATTTTTTGAAATAACAACGCAGGAATGCTACTCATCTGCTTCGAAATCCAAAATCGGGGAGTATTGCTTGCGTCATACTAAGGCCGCCAGGGCCATAAATCCTTCCTTGCTCATCTGCCTTAGCTTTGTCCTCAAGAAAAATGAACATTTATTTTTACCCTACTACTAAATCGCAAATTTAGGAGCCATATCTTTGAAACTTCGTATCTTATCTTCGAAGATTGCGTCATACTACCAAAAGGCTTAGGTTGAACGACCCTTCGCCCGGCTCAGCATGCCACATTGGTGTATCGCTTAGCATAATCATACTATTAAGAGAACAAAACTTATTTCCATGAGACTTTATTTACTCGTTTTAGGCTTCGTCCTGCTTTTCTCTTCAAAAAGCAGCGCACAATTATTCTTCGGCATCGGCGCACAACACCAAACCTTTTCTTTCAGTCGCGATGGCAGCCAGGGTTTGCAAGGCGTTGATCAAATTGTTAAATTAGCGGGAGGCGATTTGGACAAGGTTTTTCCCAAGCGAATCCGCTCCACCACGCTTGCGCCACAGGTTTTTATTGGCTGGCATTTCCCACAAGAAAACGACTATTACGTCCGGGCACAGGTTGCCACCTCGCAAAATTTTGCACAAACCTTCAAATTGCGGGGAAATGTGAACGTAGAAGGCAAAAATATTCCACTCCCCAATGCAATCTCGCTGGGCGTTGAAATGGGGCGCAAATTCGACAACAGCACCTTCTTGTTTGGCAGCATCATCTACGACGACGGCGTTCGTTTTTCGGACTACCTCTTATCACAAGGGACAAATATGGATCGCGATGCCATCGACGCGCTGAACAACATCAGCTCCCGAGTAAATTTACTAAGCGGC
The DNA here is from genome assembly GCA_027488855.1 of Saprospiraceae bacterium. GTDB lineage: Bacteria > Bacteroidota > Bacteroidia > Chitinophagales > Saprospiraceae > Haliscomenobacter. The sequence continues at coordinate 66,585 of JAIYAV010000289.1, read as the reverse complement.
GCAGGTAAAGGTTTGTTTCAGGTGGCGGTTGGCGGAGGGTACTGGTTGCCTTCACCCAATTTTGACATCCGCGCCAGGGGATCCGTCGGCGCTGCGGGCAAGGCCCTGGTTCTAAACTTTGGCTTTTTGGTCGAATTGCACAAAAAGAACAAAAAAAACCTGGATTTGGAGAAGCACCCAGATTTGTGGTTTTGAGGGTAACGCGGTTCGAGTGGGTGTTGGTTGACAGTTGGGTGCTCCAAAACCCACCCGAACGCAAAGCTCAAAATTGTGGGTAGGAATGGATTCATAGCAGCGTTTCTTATTTAAGCAGCTATGAGCTGCCCCATTTGTTCATTTCTTTTTTGGAAACAAAGCTTTGCACCTTGGAGGTTTATAGGAAAAACTTCAACAAACGGGGCTTTATAATCATAAAATTTAACCAAGCATTTAACCTTCCGTTAATCCTCTTTTACTACTTTTAAGTTCCTAAGTTCAGCTCCTAAAATTTCAACTCAGCTCATGCGCACCAAATTCCTGATTTACACCCTGGCGATCTTCGCCATTATCTTCTTTTTGGGGTTTGTCGTTTCACCACATTTTTTTTGGCTATTGGCTTTGATCCTCCCGTTTGTAGCTATAGGCCTCCGCGATATGTTCCAGCCTAATCATGCCATATTGCGCAATTTCCCCTTGGTAGGTCACGGCCGTTATATTGCAGATTGGATGCGGCCAAAAATTTACCAATATTTTATTGAGTCTGATACCGATGGTAGCCCCATCAACCGAGACAAACGTTCCCTGGTTTATCAACGTGCCAAAAAAGAGATTGATACTGCTCCTTTTGGCACCCAGTTGGATGTATATGCCGAAGGCTACGAATGGATGGCCCATAGTCTAAGGCCAAAAGATTACCGTACGCTCAACCACAACCCTCGGGTGCGCATTGGTGGGCCGCAGTGCACCCAACCCTACGACCTGAGTATTTTTAACATCAGTGCCATGAGTTATGGCTCCTTGAGTAAAGCGGCGGTGCAGGCACTGAATTTTGGCGCACAAATGGGGGGCTTTGCTCATAATACAGGGGAAGGAGGCATCAGCCCTTACCACCTCGAAGGCGGAGGTGATTTGGTCTATCAAGTTGGTACCGGTTATTTTGGATGTCGTGCTGACGATGGCGGTTTTTCGCCAGAATTGTTTCGCCAAACTGTTGCGCATCCACAAATCAAAATGATCGAATTGAAGCTTAGCCAGGGGGCAAAACCGGGGCATGGTGGGATTTTGCCCGCTGAAAAAAACACCCCGGAAATCGCTGCGATCCGAAAAGTTACACCTTATACTCAGGTAGATTCGCCACCTTACCATCGGGCGTTCGACACTTACGAAGGGATGTTGAAACTCATCCAACAGATGCGCGAGCTGGCCGATGGTCGGCCGGTTGGCTTCAAACTCTGTGTGGGCAACCCGGAAGAGTTCAAAGACATTTGCAGAGCCATTCGCCAGGTTGGTATTTATCCCGACTTTATCACGGTTGACGGAGGCGAAGGAGGGACTGGTGCCGCTCCATTGGAGTTCACTGATCACGTGGGTATGCCTTTCCGCGATGCCCTGGCTTGTATAGATAACATCCTGCGAGGCTTTGATTTGCGCAAGGATATTCGTTTGATCGGTTCAGGCAAAATCCTCAGTGGATTCAGCATTTTCCGGGCTTTGTCCCTTGGAGCGGATGCCTGCTACAGTGCGCGGGGCATGATGCTTGCCTTGGGATGTATCCAGGCACTGGAGTGCAATAAAAATACTTGCCCTACCGGAGTGGCTACTCAGGATCCACAATTGATGAAAGGCTTGGTGGTAGATAGTAAAAAATTCCGAGTGGCCAATTACCACCGCAAAACGGTAGAGGCATTCATTGAATTATTGAGTGCGGCAGGTTTGGAGGAACCCAGCCAGTTGCACCGGGGGCTGGTTTATCGGAGGGTTTGGATGCACGAGGTAAAGCGGTACGATGAAATTTATCCCTATGTGGAAACAGGGAGTTTGATTTGAAAAAGCTAGCCAACTTTACCACCTGGTAAAAGTCTTGTACCAGTGAAAAGGTTAATAATATAAAGGGTTGGCTGCCATCAATTCCAATGGCAGCCAACCCTCAACTTCTAAACACCTCAACGGCTCAACCTCTTTTACTGCAGAATTACTTCTTTCTCTTCTACCATTTTCCGAATGTTGATCAAGGCGTAGCGCATCCGGCCCAGTGCAGTGTTGATGCTTACCCGGGTCAGTTTGGCAATTTCCTTAAAGCTCATATCGGCATAATGGCGCAGGATCACCACTTCGCGTTGCTCGGGTGGGAGCATGTCGACCAGGTGACGAACTTTGTCGTGGGTCTGGCTGCGAATCATGGTTTGTTCAGAATTGAAATCCGGCGTTTGGAGCACGTCGAAAATATCGAAAGTATCGGTTGGCGAAACTTTGGGGCGGCGCTTCGTGCGGCGGAAATAATCCACACACATGTTATACGAGATACGCATGGCCCACTGAAGGAATTTACCCTCGTGATTGTACTTGCCTCGGCGCAAGGTATCAATGATCTTGATGAAAACTTCTTGAAAGATGTCTTCAGCAAGGCTTTGCTCCTTGACAAATAAATAAATAGAGGTATAAATTTTTTGTTGGTGACGGTTGAGCAATTCTTCGAACGCTCTTTCGTTTCCTTCCAGGTAGCAGGCGATGAGCTGCTGATCGTTAAGCTGAGTAACTTGCATAACTAAATAGGTTAAAGCAATGGGATCAAATCGGTTAAAAACTTTTAGTGTAGAAGTTTCAGCTTATATGCGCCTACGTTTTAGTGAAGTAATAAAGTATTGGAAGAAAAATTGATAATGAGTCAAAGATAAACGCAATAATTTAATGAAAAAACAGTTTAGGGGATTTTTTTTTAAATTAACCAAAGATTAACGGTTTTTTAGGGTTTCCCCTAGCCCGAGTTCACAGCGACAAGCTGATTCCAAGTACTGCAAATGGTTCAAAGAGGCTGGTTGCTATGACGGAACGAGAAAACTCCGTTGTTTTGATCTGCAAGAATTCTGACCGGTTAAAAATATTACGCGCCATCAAGAATAGCTCCAGTCTTCGTTTGGGGATTCGGTGCTGAACTTGGCAATCAAAAAAAAGTTGGTTGTTCAAGTTTTCGATCTCTTCGGGCAAGATGGCATTTAAGGTCCATCTCAAAGACGTGTTTTTAGTTATTTTGAAATGAGTGACTACCTCCGCAATGACCATTTGCATTTTATAAGCAGGTAATTCTCCCTGTTTGGCCTGATTAAAGATCAAATTCGTATTCACCCGATAATTGAACAGCCCTTTGAATGCACTGCTCAAAGCGACCGAGCAGGAATTTTGTATGGAAAAGATTTCAGCAATTGGGCCGTTGTTCAATTGGTTGTAGTACCAATCCATTTTAGAGTTGAAACCCACGCTGAGTAGATTGCTAAGCGGATTGATTAAAATTGATTGGCTTGCATTGAAAGTAAGCGAGCGGCGTGTCAATGGCAATTGATAAAAAGTGAAGATGGTGAAGAGTGAATCAATTTCCTGGCTGCTAAACAAGGTGTTGCGGCTTTCTTGATAACCCAGGCTGAAATTTTGGCTGTTTTGGGTAAAAAAATTGTGGTGCGTGAACTGCAGTGAATTGCTCCAGGAATGTTGCAAGTCCAAACTAGGTTGATTGCTTTGTGCCGTGCGGCTGTCGAGTAAGATTCTGGCACGGTGCAAGTACTGAGGAGCAAGCGGTGTAGCCTGTTTTGCAGTGGTAAAACTTAGTTTGCTGTTTTTGGAAAGTTTCCATTCCAGCAATAAGCTTGCATTTAAGTACAGATCGTGCTGCGATGAGGAGGAGCTTTCATAAGGATGCTCCAGGTTTTGCTCCAAATAATTGCCATCAAATTGGCCTCTGATTTTTAGTGTGTTTAAACCCGTAAAATTGATGATCGATTTGGCCTGAGACCAGTTCTTGCGGTAATTGAACAAATAGGGTGTCTGAACTTGGGTGAAGTCAAACTTTTCTTTTTGATCTTCCTGGCTAAAAAGCAATTGTATATCTCCTTTTTTGATTTTTTGCAACCAATTGGCTGACAGTTTTAATGAATTGCGCTGGTTGTTGGATTGTGCATCGGAGAATAGCTCCAAGGGTTGTAAAAAGGACACTCCGTTGCGCACCTCAAAATTCCCAGTAGATCGATCCGCAGCCTGATAAGCTTGTAAGGTGAAAAGGCTACTCGCTGACAGGCGTTTGGCGAATGCTATTTTGTGCTGAAGAAAATGCTTGCGCTGATCGAGGGTGGAGGAAAAAGCGGCGCGCTCATTTTGCAAGTTATCCTGTTGGGCGTACAAAGAGCGATCTACCAAGCGGGCATCGTAAGTTAAGTTTGCGCTATCTGAAAGTTGAGTTTTAAACGCCAGGGAAAGAAATTTATGCTTGGGTTTAAGCTGTCCACTCTGGGCATTGGATTGACTAAAATTGGCTATTCCGTTGATGGAGAACTGGTTTTCCGAATTGATGCTGAATTGGTCTCTGTCTTCAAAAAGTGCCAAATTTGCCCGCAAGCTGGTGTTTTTGCCCAACTTAAGCAGGTGGTTGTATTGGCCAAAAACGAGTTGATTGTTGTAACTCCGTTCAAATCCGGGTGCATTCGGTACCGTACTGCTTTCCAGAGGGTCAAATGAATAATGGGCGAGTTCCTCGTTGTTTTCGGCACGATAGGTAGCCTCGTTAAAAGGGGTTTCATTGATGGAAGTGTTGTTGGCCAACCCGACACCGAAACCTTTGTGTGCACCATTCAGCAGGATTAAATCTGCTTTGCCGATGTAGTGTCCGGGCCCTGCACCGGCACCCAGCTCTCCGGTGAGTGCCGGAGTATTTTTTTTGAGTTTTAGGTTGAGTACCACTTTATCTGATCGCTGTAATCCTTTGGACAGCTGGTTGGAGTGGTAATCCTCGATGGCCTCCACTTTGTCAATGATCTTGATCGGGATGTTACGCACCCCAACGGAATAGCCGCTGCCAAAAAGGTCGTCGCCATCGATCAACAAAGTTTCAATTGGTTTGCCCTTATAACTGACCTGCCCACTTTTATCATTGACCTCAATGCCAGGCAGGCGTTTGAGCAGATCGATCACTTTGACGTCTTGCTCTTGGGCAAATTTGGTTGCATCAAAGGAAACGGTGTCATTGTTGATGACAATTTTGGGTTTTTGCGAGATGATGACGACTTCTTCTAGTTGTAAAGGCTTTTTTTTGAGGGTAAAATGCTGTATGTACAGTCTTTTTTCCTCATTTAGCTTGAGGTCAATATTTACAGTTTGATAAATCAAACCTTGACACCGAAGTTGAACAGTTGCAAGATTTGGGACATTTAATGTAAAAGAATAGGCTCCCTTATCGTCAGGAACGGTGAATTGCAGCACATCTCCAGTTACAGGGTCAATAGCAAGAATGGTACAATCACTGATCGGATTTTGGACGCTATCACGTACAAAACCCTTTATATTTTGACCATAAATTGCCATTGACGAGAAAAGAACCACAAAAACAAAAAAGATGCCTTTCATGAAGGGTTATTTTGAAACTTTTCCTCCTTGTATGCCCATATCTTCGATTGTCGAAATAGTCATTTGGATTTCATCTCCAGGCTCGGCTTTAGCAGCCATTGCTTTTTCCCATTTTTTAACCGACTCTTTGTATTTATCACAATATGACTCCCATGTGATGGCAATCTCCTCTTTAATCTCAATAGGAGGGTTAGGGAGTGCATCCTGCTTATAAGAAATGGATCTTGATTTAATGGTAAAAAAACCATCACTTGATGCAACCTCAAGAATAACACCGGATAAGCCATCAAATTTCCATGGGCCTCCAATAATAGGCAATTCCTCCGTGAACCAAGCAGTATACTCTCTACCTCTAAAATTAGTTTTGGCCTTTTTGCATTGATAGGTACCAATTTTCTTTGTTTCTTTTAGCAATTCCCATTGTTGAAGTGGAATGGATTCTTTGATAAAAAAGGTTTGGTTAGCTATTGACTGAGAGTATAAAATCTCTTTTCTAGAAAAATTTTTCCTAAAAACAGGAACAACGCTGTTCTTTCTTTCAAGTACCTGAGATGTACCATTTTGTTTGAAATTTGTCTTTTGCTTATAATAATAACTTTCTTTCGTATCGATATACAATTTACTTTCAGCAGACCATGCACCCGCAGGATTATTTACTTGTTCATCGTAGGTGATTTCGTAATGTTGAGCATTTACATTCTGGCTGAAAAATAAAATGCTACATACTAAAAAGATTAATTTGCACATAAGTTAGGTTTTTGACGTATGCCTCACCGTATCAGGTTTGTTGAATTTGAACTTTATGAATACCAAAGAAACAAGGCATAATTCATAAGTTTGAATGCACTTTTCTGATATAGGAACGGTTTCAGAATAAAGTAACAATTTGACTGGACTCTTTTTGGTTTTGCTGCGTTGCTCCTCAGTTGCATAGTTCACTATGCGCCTTCCTCGCGCCTTGCCAAATCAAAAAATAGCCGACTCAATTTTGTTACTTTATTTTGAACCCGTTCCATAGTGAGATAGATACCTATTTATTTAAATAATTTTGAGAATCCTATAGCGTAGAAATTGGAGTGCATAACAAAATTGGAGCCTTGAAGACCAAGGTACGATTTCGGATTTTAGACGCACTGCTGTGCGTCTAAAACATCGCGTTACCCCAATTTTGTCATTCACGCATAGAATTCTAAGCTCGTAAATGTTATTCTTTCATTAGAGCCTCGGCAGCTTCGTTAGCTCTCTCACAAGCTTTTTCCGCTGCTTTTTCCGCACTTGTAAATATCCCACCTGCTGAGGCGGAGACTGAAATCCCACTTCCAGTGTTTGGGTCAACTATAGTAATTGTGCAGGTTACTCTGACCAAATCTGGATTGGCTGACAGTTTTGATTGATCGACAGTAGTCGGATTGAAAAGAGTAATTAAACTCAACGAAATTAAAGGAAGGAACATAAGATTGAATTTTGGTTATAAAATATGTTGTAAAATACTTTCAAAAAAATTGGCTACCAATTCTCTAACAATGAATTGGAAAAAGGCAATTATAATATCGATTACACTACAAATATATACACACACACACACAATTCCAAATTTCATGTTATTTATTTTTACATACTCCATAAAAAAGTGAGAGAGCCAAGATTTTGTTAATTTTAAAACTTTTTGTGACTTTTTGTCTGTTTTTATTTCCCCTTCATCAACCTTTTGTATCTTGCACTTTATAACCACCATGATACCTTATGAAACAGCAGGCTACCACGGAAACCATCCTCCCTACCCCCGACGCCGACAATTGGATCTACATCAAAGGCGCCCGGGGAAACAACCTGAAAAACATCGACTTAAACATTCCCAAGAACCAGTTTGTCGTGGTTACGGGGGTATCAGGCTCGGGTAAGTCCTCCATTACCATGGATACTTTGTACGCTGAAGGGCAGCGGCGGTATGTGGAAAGTCTATCTTCCTACGCCCGGCAGTTTTTGGGGCGGATGAAAAAACCGGAAATTGATTACATCAAAGGCATTTGCCCCGCCATTGCCATCGAACAAAAAGTCAGTACCAGCAATGCCCGCTCCACGGTGGGTACCCTCACCGAGTTGTACGATTACCTGCGCCTGTTTTATGCTCGTTTGGGCAAAACCTACTCCCCTATTTCCGGCCAAGTGGTCAAAAAACATGAAGTGGCGGATGTCAACGATTACATCCATACTTTTCCCGAAGGTACCCGGGTGCAATTGTTCATCCCGCTACCTTATAAATACAAAGACCGTTTGTTGGAGCGCGAACTCAGCCTGTTGCTGCAAAAAGGCTATACCCGTTTGCGCAATCAAGGCGAGTTGATGGACATTCAGGATTTTTTAGACAGCAAAGACGCTATCCTGAAGTTAAAGATTGAAGAGATTCCCGAAGATACCCTGTATATCCTGATCGACCGTTTTGCGGTAAGCAGTGAAGAAGACAACGTCCGGCGGATTGCCGACTCCATTCAAACCGCTTTTTATGAAAGTGAAGGCGAATGCTGGGTGGATGTAGTAGGTATCGAGGCCATGAAAGGCTTCAACAACCGTTTTGAACTGGATGGACTGAGTTTTGTGGAGCCCACCCCTCAATTGTTCAACTTCAACAACCCCTTTGGTGCCTGCCCCAGTTGTGAAGGATTTAGCATGGTGATGGGGATCGATGAAAACAAAGTCGTGCCCAACAAGGGACTTTCTGTGTACGAAGGAGCGATTGCCTGCTGGAAAGGGGAAAAACTGGGACTTTGGTTGGAGGAAGTGTTGGAACATGCGCACAAATACAATTTTCCGGTACATACGCCTTATCAGGATTTGACTAAGGAACAACGCAACATGCTCTGGAAAGGCACGGCCAGCTTTGGCGGCATCCATGCCTTTTTTAAGGAATTGGAAGAAAAATCCTACAAAGTCCAAAACCGGGTCATGCTGGCGCGTTACCGTGGGCGCACCCAATGCCCCACCTGCGAGGGTTCGCGCCTACGCAAGGAAGCCCGCTACGTCAAAGTGGCCAATCGGGGCATCCATGAATTGATCGATGAGCCAGTAGATGAGTTATTGCCCTTCTTCCAAAGCGTTGACCTGAGCGAGTTTGATCAAAAAGTGGCCAACCGCTTGATTCAGGAAATCACCTCCCGCTTACAGTTCATGTGCGACCTGGGGCTTGGTTACCTCAATCTCAACCGGGTTTCGGCAACGCTCAGCGGAGGTGAAACCCAACGCATCAACCTCACCCGCCTGCTGGGGAGCAACCTAACCAGCTCGATGTACATCCTGGATGAGCCCAGTGTGGGCCTGCATCCCCGTGATACCGATCGTTTGGTCAAGGTGCTCAAATCCTTGCGCGACCTGGGCAATACCGTCATCGTGGTGGAACACGAAGAAGACCTGATCAAAAATGCCGATTACCTCATCGACATTGGCCCTGCTGCGGGTATTCACGGCGGTGAAGTGGTTTTCGCCGGACCGTATGCCGACATTTATACGGATGCAGCCACCAGCCTGACTACCTTATACATGAATGGCACCATGGAGATTCCTGTGCCCGAATTCCGCCGCAAGTCCAGCGATTTCATTTGGGTAAAAGGCGCCCGAGAAAACAACCTGCGCAATATTGATGTAGCCTTTCCCCTTCATGCCATGACAGCGGTGAGTGGAGTATCGGGCTCAGGCAAAACCACTTTGGTGAAACAAATCCTTTTCCCCGCCCTTAAAAAAGAATTGGGTGAAGCTACGCCCAAGGCACCCGGTTTGCATTCCGCCATCGAAGGGCCGTTCCAAAAAATCAAGGCAGTGGAAATGGTGAACCAAAGCCCGATCGGCAAATCTTCCCGCTCCAACCCTGTAACCTATGTCAAGGCTTACGATGCCATCCGAGACTTGTTTACCAACCAACAATTGTCCAAAATTCGGGGCTTCAAACCTAAACATTTTTCTTTCAATGTAGATGGTGGTCGCTGCGATGCTTGTAAAGGTGAAGGTGAACAAATCATCGAAATGCAATTCCTGGCCGATGTGCGCCTGGAGTGTGACGTCTGCCACGGCAAACGGTTCAAACCCGAAGTGCTAGAGGTCGAATACAAAGGCAAAAATATCCACGAAATCCTGGAAATGAGCATCGACGAGGCCATGGAGTTTTTTGCCGGGCACAAGGACATCATTTCCAAAATCAAACCCCTTCAAGACGTGGGCCTAGGGTACGTACACATGGGCCAATCCTCCAGTACCTTGTCCGGTGGTGAAGCGCAAAGGGTAAAGCTGGCCTCTTTTTTAACGCAAGAGCATTCCAACCAACACGTACTTTTCATTTTTGATGAGCCTACTACGGGTTTGCATTTTCACGACATCCGCAAGTTGTTGGATGCACTCAATGCACTGGTGGAAAAAGGGCATACAGTGATTGTGGTAGAGCACAACCTGGAAGTGATCAAATCCGCAGATTGGGTGATTGATTTGGGGCCGGATGGTGGCAAAGGTGGGGGAAGTTTGGTGTATCAGGGAGTGCCGGAGGGACTTACCCAAGTTTTGGGATCGTTCACTGGGCAGTATTTGAAAGAAAAATTGAAGTAGATATTTTTTTTAGCCAAATTTATCTTGTTTTTTATTTTACTGCTACCTTTACCATCTCACCGAGAGAAGTTTCGGGCAAATCGTTTTGGCCAAATTCCATGAATAAAATCAGGGTTTTCAAAACTCATTTGTAAAAAAACTGAATCGGCGTGTTATATTTGGTGAAATTTAAAAATTGTATTACGATGAAAAAATTAACTTCCAACCTAATCTTGGTCTGTGGATTATCATTGCTAATGACTTCTTGTTTCACCTACACTCATGTTGTAGGTAAAGGAGCTCAAACAGGAGTAGAAGTCAAAAAAATGAACCACTATTTAATTTATGGATTAGCCCCCTTAAACATTTCTAACCCTAAAGAAATGGCTGGTGGGGCAGAAGATTATGAAGTAACCATTACTCATACTTTCCTTGATGGTTTGATTAATGCAATTACTTTTGGGATATACACGCCCACAACTACCATTGTGAAGAAATAATTGGACTTTGGAGGGGAAGTGCTTTAGGGTTACTCCCCCTTCATTAGATTTGTTGATAAACTTGACAAGCAATAAGATGAAATATATTTTATTGGTTATAGGCGCAGTTCTAGTCATCGCTACTCTAATTTCAATCGTACAATACTTGCCGGATTATTCCAAGTTATCCACCTATGGAAGAGGATACCTATGGGGGAAGTTGTTCATGTTAAGTCTGGGAGGGGTAATTATTTATGCTGGATTAAAAATAAAAAAAGCCTCCTAAGGAGAGTCGGATATTTTTGAATAAAAGTTAAAGCTTGCTTTCTAGCCAATTAATGACTAAATTGATAGATTAATTTTCTGATTCTCAAAACCAAATACATTCTACAATGAAAAAATTCTTCACTTCCCTATTCCTAGGGCTGTGCCTTTTATTGGCATGCAACAGTTACGCTGGGATTTCAAATTTGCCTGCGGCAAATGATGCGGCAGCAGCAAACGTAAGTGTAGAGGCCAAACTGGGCATCGACGATTTAAGAAACCTTTCGGTTAAAGAAATTGAAGCAAAAATCGGCCACGACCTAACCTGGAAGCAAAAGCTGGCCATCAAAGTGCTCAAAAGTAAAGCCACCAAAGCGGAAAAACATCCCGAAAAACCCGCAGTGAGTACCAATAACATCCTCGGCTTTCTACTTGGGCTGTTGCTGAGTATCATTGGTGTATTGATTACTTATGTTGCTTTTCAGGGAGAAAGAAGCACCATTAAGAGTGCCTGGATCGGATTTGCGGTAGGGCTATTGCTCTACATTTTGGTTCTAGTATAATCGATCCGGTTTAAATCGATCCTAAAATAGGGATGTGCAGTAGTTGTACATCCCTATTTGTTTATAGGGCGAAAATTCCACTCCGTTCCTTACCTTTACATCCACAAAACAAAAAACCAAGGCCTGATGAAACTATTGCAGGACAAAGTCGCTCTGGTAACCGGGGGTTCCCGTGGAATTGGAGCGGCCATTGTGAAAAGATTTGCGGAACAGGGTGCACATGTTGCCTTTACCTATCGTTCTTCGGCTGCTCAGGCCGAAGCCATCGTCGCTGAACTGGAAGCACTCGGCGTAAAAGCCAAAGCTTATGCCTCTGACGCAGGCAACTTTGCGGAAGCAGAAGCACTGATCAATTCAGTTGTGGCCGATTTCGGCAAACTGGACATTCTGGTCAACAATGCCGGGATTACCCAGGATACCCTCATGCTCCGCATGACGGAAGAACAATGGGATAAGGTGATTACGACCAACCTCAAATCGGTGTTCAACCTTTCCAAATTCGCACTACGCCCGATGATGAAGGCCGGAGGAGGTTCCATCATCAATATGGGCTCCATCGTGGGCATCACGGGCAATGCTGGCCAGGCCAACTACGCCGCTTCAAAAGCCGGGATCATCGGTTTTAGCAAGTCACTGGCCAAAGAAATGGGTTCTCGCGCCATCCGTTGCAATACCGTAGCACCTGGTTTCATCGAAACGGATATGACCGAGGCACTGGATGAAAAAACCAGAGATGCTTACCTGGCGAACATCCCGCTCAAACGTTTTGGCAAAGCGAATGAAGTAGCCGACCTTTGTGTGTTCCTGGGCTCGGATTTGTCTACCTATGTGTCGGGGCAAACGATTTCGGTTTGTGGTGCGTTGCATACCTAAGAGGAATGACGAATTTTTCGAGTGACGAATGACGAATTTGGAGGTAACCTAAAATTCGTCATTCGTCATTAGGGTTATTCGTCATTCAAATAATGATTTAGCATGCTGGACCAATCCTTTCTCAAACTGTTTACCACTGAAATAAAACGCCGCCTTTTTGAGGAATCTCAAGTACGGCTAGAACGTTGCTTGAATGAACTCAGCGAAGCCGACATCTGGTGGCGCCCCAATGAAAATTCCAATAGCGTCGGCAATCTGGTTTTGCACCTTTGTGGCAATGCCCGGCAGTGGATTCTGGCTGGTTTGGGTGGAGCACTCGATCAACGGCGCAGACAGACTGAGTTTGATGAACGAGGGCCTATTTCCCGGGCTGAACTGATCCAAAAGGTTCGGGATGTAATGAGCGAGATTGATGAAGTGCTCGATCGCTTGAAGCCGGAAGATTTGGAGCGCCCCATTGTGGTGCAAGGTTTTGATGAAACAGGGCTGAGCATCCTCATCCATGTTGTAGAGCACTTTTCTTACCACGTAGGGCAAATGGCATACATCGTGAAGGCGAGACTAGACAAACAAACGGATTTTTACGGGGGTATCAATTTGGAAAACAACGATACCCATTAGGTTTGGGAAAAAAAATTACCCTACTCAAAGGACGGACCTTCGGGTAGCACAATAAATCAGCCCCTATACCCAAAATAGCATTGGATATAGGGGCTTTATTTTTAATGGCTTATCGAACCAAAGCCGAAACTTTTCTCAGTTTATTCCGGCTGACACTAAATGTAGAGTTGTAACCATCCATTTGATTTTGAATCAAGCCTGCTTCTTGCATCAGCTTGAGGTGATCGTTAAGAAAATCTGCGTCCAATTGTGTGTGGATCAGCAAATCTACCCAGGCCGCTTCGGGCCATTCACGCAAACAATCCAAAATGGCCGAGGTTTCTGGCTGACAGAGTAGTTCCAAAATACCAATGGCCTTACTGACTTTTTCACCCTGGGCGAAAAAGCGGTTTTTAATGCTAGTGTTCATGGTGTGTTTCAGTGTTTCATAAGCAAAGACAATTCAAAAAAGAACCGATTCAAAGCGGGGACCCTTATTTCGGTTCCGTTCCTGATACACTTTTACGAATCCACGGCGAAAAGGTTACACGCAAGGGGAATTTTTTTTTATAATTTCAGCCATTAAATTAGAAGTGCTTTTTTAACCAAAAAACCATTGAACCATGCCAATCAGAATGGAAGAAGATGACCCCAAAGGTGGGGGAAGACAAAACCCAAATCCAAACAACAACAATCGAGGCGGCGGCGGCGGAATGGGCTGGTTGATTCAGCTTTTGCCTCTGGCCATTTTATTTTTGATCAAACGTCCCAAACTCCTGATTCCCCTTCTCCTAGTGGGAGGTGTGTGGTACTTTCTCCTGGGTGGGCAGGAAATGCTCAGCGGTGGCAGCGGTGATCCTAGCGCGTATGAAGAAATTGAAGACGAAAATGCTCCAGTGCAGTTTTCACTAGGTGCTTCCCTGAGCCCCGAACGTTTTGACAAAGCACAGGTATTTGAAGCCCTGTCCTATGGACAAAACGGGCAGTTGAATCGCCTGCCGAGCAAAGTCAGTTTGTTGCCTTTCGCTCCTCGCCGGATGCATCAAGGTGGTCAAGGTTCCTGTGTAGGTTGGGCCAGTGCTTATGCCGCACGCAGCATTTTGGAAGCTCGGGCGACTGGGCGCAACCCCAATCAAGTGGTGTTTAGTCCTGCCTACCTCTACAACCAGATCCACCTGGACGACTGCCAGGGTGCCTACATGATCGAAGCCATGAAGTCGATGTCCCAAAACGGGGCCATGCCTTTCCAGGCTTTTGGCTACGACGAATCCACGTGCGAAAATTACCCCGACAAAACCGACATTCGCGAAGCCCAAAAGTACCGCATCAAAGGTTACAACCGCCTCACCGTAAGTGCAGAAGAACAAGCACCCGACATCGAAGCCATCAAGCAAAACCTGGCTCAAGGGGCTCCTGTCGTCATCGGGATGATGGTGGGCGGAACCTTCATGAGCAACATGATCGGCCGTAAAGTATGGCAGCCTACCCAACGCGACTACAACATGGGCGGTTTTGGTGGCCATGCCATGTGCGTCATTGGCTACAACGACGATTTTGAAGGAGGCGCTTTCCAAATCATGAACTCCTGGGGGGAAGACTGGGGTGATCAGGGAATCTTCTGGATGAGTTACGAAGATTTTGAGTATTTCACCAAGGAGGCGTATGGTTTGTACCCCATGGGCTCGGCGCAAGACAAACAGGTAAATCCGGGCAAACTGGCCGTAGAATTTGGTTTATACGACAACGACAAACAAGCTGTGATCCCCGTCAAACAAGTGAGCGACATCGTATTCCGCACCAATAGCTCCCTTAGCAAGGGGCAAAAATTCAAAGCCCTGATCGCCAACTCGGTAGATTGTTACGTGTACATCTTTGGTCAGGAAACGGATGGCTCCAGCTATGTCTTGTTTCCTTACACAGAGCAACATGATCCGTACTGTGGCATCGTAGGTACTCGCCTGTTTCCTAAAGACCATTCGATGGTACCAGACGCCAAGGGACAAAGGGATTACATCGCTATCGTGATCAGCAAAACTGAACTAGACTATGAGGCCCTAAACGAGGAAATCGAGGGGGCTTCTGGCAGTACCTATGCCGAGCAACTCAAAGCTGCCTTGGGCAACAAACGGATGCGGACCACCAGCTTTAAAGCGGGGAATACCATCGCTTTTGAGGCCGATGTGAAGGATAGTGGCGCGGTTGTGGGCGTTGTAGTGGAAGTGGATAAGAAGTAAAAAATAAACCGACGCCAGTTGGGGTGAACGTAGGGACTTAACTGGCGTCGGTCGTTTTTATTCTTCTCCGCTGTAAAAAGGGTCACCTGCAATGTCTATCCCCTTTGGATAAGGGGCAAAAAGAACAAGTGATCATTTTGCAATGAAGTAAAAACCCAACGCCCCGCAATTTTTTCTCCCCCACAAAAAAATGCCAGCCGAACTCCCGCTCAGCTGGCACCCTCAATTCATATCTAAACTCAAAAATTCCTATCTTTCTTCCGCCAATCCCCATTTCTCAGGGGACCTCCAGAGTGCCGAGAGCAACAATTCCCGCATGAACAGGAATTCTTTCGGCAGTTTATCATAGGCAGTAGCGAACAATTCTTCGTGGTTGATGACCTCTTTTTTCCAGGCTTCGCGGTCGATGGACATGATCTTGTCAAAGTCCTCCTGGGTAAAGTCGGTGAGTCCTTCCCAATCCAGATCCTGGTAGCGGGGCATCCAGCCGATGGGGCTTTCCACTGCTGAAGCGCGCCCTTTGACGCGGTCGATGACCCATTTCAGCACCCGCATGTTCTCGCCAAAGCCGGGCCAAATGAAGTCGCCATTTTCGTCTTTGCGGAACCAGTTGACCCCAAAAATCCGGGGTGCGTTCGGCAAGTCGCGGCCATAATCCAGCCAATGGTTGAAATAATCGCCCAGGTGGTAACCCAGGAAGGGCAACATGGCGTATGGGTCGCGGCGCACCTTGCCAATTTCGCCAAAAGCGGCAGCGGTCATTTCTGAGCCCATGGTGGCAGCGAGGTAAACCCCAAAATTCCAGTTGAAGGATTGCACCACCAGCGGAACGGTGGTACTGCGGCGCCCGCCGAAAATGAATGCACCAATGGGTACACCTTCGGGGTTGTCCCACTCACTGTCGATGGCCGGGTTTTGGCCAGAGGGGGCGGTGAAACGCGAATTGGGATGCGCACAAGGTTTGCCACTGCTTGGATCCCAGGGTTGTTTGCGCCAGTCGATCAGGTTGGTGGGTGGCGTTTTGCTCATGCCTTCCCACCAGATGTCGCCATCGGGCGTAACACCCACATTGGTGAAAATGGTATTTTTGGAAAGCGCCGCCATGGCGTTGGGGTTGGTTTTGAAGTTAGTGCCCGGTGCTACACCGAAGTAACCCGCTTCGGGGTTGATGGCGTAGAGTCGGCCCCCTTCACCCCGGTGAATCCAGGCAATATCGTCCCCTACTGTCGTGATTTTCCAGCCTTCCATGGCATCCGGTGGAATCATCATGGCAAAGTTGGTTTTTCCACAAGCACTAGGGAACGCAGCGGCCACGTAGGTCTTTTCGCCTTCAGGTGATTCCGCACCCAGGATGAGCATGTGCTCGGCCAACCAGTGCTCGGTACGCCCAATCGACGAAGCGATGCGCAAGGCAAAACATTTTTTGCCCAGTAGTGCGTTGCCCCCGTAGCCACTTCCATAAGATACAATCGAACGTTCTTCGGGGTAGTGTACAATGTATTTCACCGTAGGGTTGCAGGGCCAGGAAGTATCGGCTTGGCCAGCTGCCAACGGTGCCCCTGCGGTATGCAAACATTTGACGTAATCTTCTTTTGCTTCGATGAGCTTTAGCGCGGGAGTACCCATGCGGGTCATGATGCGCATGTTGGCCACTACGTATTCAGAGTCGGTAATCTGGACGCCATAGCGGGACAATTCGGAACCCAATGGCCCCATGCAGAAGGGAATGATGTACATCGTTCGGCCCTGCATGCACCCTTTGAGTAGCGGTTCCAGAGTCTTTTTCATTTGTTTGGGCTCCACCCAGTTGTTGGTAGGGCCTGCATCCGAACGGTTGATGCTACAAATGTAGGTGCGGTCTTCTACCCGGGCCACGTCGCTGGGATCGCTAAAACAAGCGAAACTATTGGGCCATTTTTCGGGATTGAGGCGAATGAAAGTACCTTTTTCGACTAGTTTTTCGGTTGTGGCGTTGTACTCGGCTTCCGATCCATCGCAGAGGTGTACCGCGTCTGGTTGGCAAAGCTCGATCGTTTTTTCGAGCCAGCGCTTGAGTTCCTTGAAGGAACCAGTGTATGGGTTTTTCGTGGTTGATACGTCTTCCTGGATCATGTCAATGCCTATTTTGGGTTAGAAAATATTGGGTCATGACGGTCCAGGAGGGGCGACCCTTGTTGGGGCGACCCTACGTGGTCGCCCACGGCAGGGACAACCACGTATGCAGGGGCGACCCTATGTGGTCGCCCACAATAGGGACAACCACGTAGGGTTGTCCCTACTGTTTGGCGTTCAATTTTTCCAACACCTCTTTCGTGATGTCGAGGCTATCATTGACCATCAACACCCCGGTGCCTGGACCGTAATTCAAAATAAAATCATACCCTTTTTCCTTGCGGATGGCGGTGAGCAGTTCTTTTACCCGCTTTTCCAGATTTTCTTGCAATTTTTGGCGCTCGTCCAGGAGTTGTTTCGACATGCTCTCTTGCTGGGCAACCAAACTTTGTTGCTTTTGCATGAGGCGCTGTTGCTCCTTCTGGATTTGCGCTGGTGCCCATTGACCGGATTGTGCCTTTTGTTCTGCGGCGATCATCTCCTGTTGCAACGAACGACCACGGCTGGCCAAAGTGCTTTCCATACCTTTGCTTCGGGTTTCCAGCGCTTTCAGTTCATCCTGAAAAGTCGTAAATTTATTCAGCAGACTGTCGCCGTTGACGTATACGATTTTGGGCGTATCCTCCTTTACCGTTGTTTCTGTTTTTTCCTTTGTACCTGATGCAGGGTTGCTGAAATGGGCAAAAAATAGGTAACCAACGGCTACCAACAATATCCATGTCAGTACTGATGTGATGTTTTTTTTTTTTTTCTGTTTTGAATTTGAATTAACAAAGGCAAAACTGCCATTATTTTTGGAAAAAAACCAAGAAAGTAAAGGTTTTGCGTGAAATCAAGGGCAAGATCGGCCATGCCCGGGTCGGGAAAGATGATGATTGTCAATTAAAAAAATAAATCTTGTCAATGTTTTTTAAAGCCACTAAAAATTACTCACCAGGGAAGCAATCAAGGTATGGTTGTTTTCTATTACTGATTTTCCGTTGGGCTGCAGGGCGCGTTGTTGCACCATCTGGTTCATATAACCCAATTCCAGGCTGAGTTTTTTATCGAGCTTCCAGCCCAAACCGGCGGCAATACGGTTTTGGTCATAGATGTTCACGCCCACGTTTTTGCCGAAATTGATAAAAATCTCATCGTATGCGAAGCCATATAATTTATAATCATCTCCCTTTTGCAAAGGCATGTTCATCCGTCCGAAGTAGCGCATCCGGTTTTCAAAACGAGGATTGGCGAGGCTCCCAGTTGCACTACTGCCAAGATAGCGCTGTTCCAGTCGGTAACGATTGATTAAAGTAGCCCGTCCGATGGGTGCTCTGATGATCAATTGCTCCCAGATTCGATTTTCTGGAAACTCATGTTTCACCGGATAATCGCCATAAGGATAGGTTTGTACAAAACAATATCCTCCCATGATTTGGATGGACTTGGAGAGGTTGTATCCAATGCCAGCACGAAGCAACAACTGTTGGGCTTCGGGTAAAATATCGGCTCGCCGAAATTGTACGTCATGAAACAGCAGCCATTTTTCACTGAGTTTGATGGTGCCATTTTCCATGTACCACGCGTGACCTGAGGGGGCAATTATTCTTCCGCCTTGAGCAGCAGCCCAGTAGGCCAGGAAGACCGATAAGGTAATCAAAACGAATTTTTTCACGGAGTGATTTTTTTGGGTGCAAAGTGGGTCGGCGTTTGATACGCCGACCCTGACCAATATGAAAAGACAATTTTACAAATAAACAGATTTAAAAAAGAATGGTATGAAACGCTTTGAAGGACTTCCTTCTAAATCGGTAAATAAGCAAAGATTAAGAGCGCTGAATCATGTCGTCGTTCTTGCTCCGACGTGCTGCCAATGGGTGATCAGACAGCGGTTTGTGCCCTTCAATACCCGTCACCTGAAAATTACCGCCCCCCAACTCGTGCTCGCGTTTGTAGTTGTGCAAGTTTTCGAGCACGGTGTGGTCTACATAACGAGATTTTTCCAAATCGATGCGCACATTGGAGCCAGCAGGCACTTTATCCAAATGTTTTTTGATATTGAGCAAATTGCTGAAGGTCGCAGCACCACTCACTTCCAGGAGGTATTCCTCTTCAGAAATGGACATTTTGATGGGCTGACGGAAAATGTAACGAAGGGGTACTCCAGAAATCAATTGCAGGATCAATTTGAGTAAGATTCCTGTGCCTACACCAATCAATAAATCCGTTGATATGGTTGCAATAACGGTTACAATAAAAATGAGTAACTGTTCTTTGCCAATGTGGTATACATGTACAAATTCTTTTGGAGCAGCCAAACGGAAGCCCACAAAGATCAGCATTGCTGCCAGGGAAGCGACAGGCACCATTTTAATCAGTGGAGTCAGTACCACTACAAATACCAAAAGTGATACGCCCTGAAACAAATTAGCCCACCGGGTCCGCCCACCGTTGCTGATATTGGCGGAACTACGCGCAACCTCCGAAATCATTGGTAAGCCTCCCAAAAAGCCAGCTACCATGTTGCCAATCCCTACTGCGGTAAGGTCTTTGCTCAAGTTGGCCTTCCGTTGGTACGGATCGAGCAGGTCGATCGCTTTACCCGTCAACAAAGACTCAAGGCTACCTACCAGGGTAAACATCAGGACGTATTTCAGGAAAATCGGCAACAAATCGCTGCTCAATCCGGCAAAACTGGCATTAAAAGCCAATTTGAAATCGCCGGGATTCACCAATGGTTTGATGTCGGCATAACTAGGGGCCGACAAATTGAAATACAAGCCCATCAACACCCCTGCAATCAAAACCAATAGAGCAGGTGGAAATTTTTTCAAAGCTTTCACTTTGATGAATTGCCAGCCAAACAGGATCACCAAACTGACTAGGCCGATGATGGCAACGTGGTACTCCATGTGGTATAAACTATTGGGTACCATAGCCAAGAGTTCCAGTGGTTCCTTGCCCTTCAATTCAGCAGGAGAAATACCTACCGCCAGGTGAATTTGTTTGGACATGATGATGATGCCAATGGCAGCCAACATCCCGTGAACCGCTGAAAGTGGGAAAAAGTCGGCCAGTTTAGCTACCTTAAAGATGCCAAACAACACCTGAATGGCCCCTGCTACAACCACTACACCTAGTGCCAGTTTCCAGCCGAGGTCATTGTCTCCTTTGCCAAGCTCTTCAACGGCACCAGCAACAATAACGATCAACCCGGCAGCCGGGCCTTTAATGGTCAATTCAGAGCCTGCAAAAAAAGCGACAACTATACCGCCCACTATGGCTGTCATAACACCCATGATGGGAGGGAAGTTACTTGCTCCGGCGATACCTAAACTCAGTGGTAACGCAATCAGGGACACCAAAAATCCCGATAACAGGTCTTTTGACCAGTTTTCTTTGAATCCAGCCCAACCAGTTTTTGGGCGAATAATGGTTTGTTGTTCCATAATGAATATTTGTTTGAGTCCTTTTTTGAAAAAACAGTCTCCTCGCCGCAACAGGGAGAGATTCCTGCGCAGTGGATGGGTAACCAGTTGTTCTTAATTGGGCGAATCAGCAAAAGGTCAAATCCAGATGCTGGGTTTTATTATGTTGAGCAGAAACAGGTTATGACCTGCTCCGGCTCAACGCCAAAATGCCATTGATGAAGGTTAAGGGATGCGGGGGATTCCCTGGTACGTAAAGATCGATAGATACCTTGTCCAAAAAGCTGCGATTCAAGGCACCACTCCCCGCAAAGATGCCGCCACTAATGGCGTCAGAGCCAACGAGTACGACAATTTTTGGGTCGGGTACTGCTTCGTAGCATATCTCGGTAGCTTCGGCCATGTTTTGCGAAATGGGGCCCGTGATTACGATGCCATCCGCATGGCGTGGCGAAGCCACAAATTCGATGCCATAACGGCCCATGTCAAAGTTGACATTGCCACAGGCGTTTAGTTCTGCTTCGTGGCTGTTCTCTCCGGCGGCAGAAATCTGGCGCAACTTGAGCGAACGGCCGAACATAGCGGTAATCTCTTTGCGGATTTTGTCAGGATCCAGTTCTATTCCACGGGTATCGCCCGCTGCTACAATGAGCCGTTGGCGAACATTGCTGGCCAGCCGATGGTCACTGGTAAAACGAATGGCTTGTGGGTGCGCCATCGCACATTCGCCACAGAAGTAACATTTACCCAAATCAATCGACAGGGGATTCATCCCTATCGCTTCCACGGGGCACAAATCGAACAATTCTTGCTGAATGTCCAAACTCATGCCCACTTGTATCTCCGGACGGCCTCGAAAAGGTGCCGGTACTTCGGCCTTTAGTGGATCCGGAATGTATTGCCAGCCATGTTGGCGCAGGATGTTTATTTCTTCAATGATCATGTTTTTTCCTGTTTTTCCAGTTTTGGGTTGGGCTTACAAATCAAATCCACAGTAGGATAAATTATAACTCTTGTTGTTGATGGGGAAATCGGAAATTTCCAGATTCCGCAAGCTCAGTGCCAGTGCCAACCAATTGTGGAAGGAAGGATCCTTGACCTTGTAATGTTGCAAATTCCCATTTTCATCAGTGATCGCGCAATGGCAGATTTCGCCCCTCCAGCCTTCTACTAGTGCCAAACTGAAGGCATTGGGTTTCATGCTGTATTCACTTTGTTTCAATGGCGAACCAGACTCCTGATCCACGTATTGCCGCATGTCCAACAAGTGGCGAATCATCCTGATGGATTGTTTGATCTCCAGTCTGCGTAGGGTGAAACGCGCCAATACATCCCCGCTGTTTTGCATTTCGGGCAATACTTTGAGGGTTTCGTAGGCCATTACCGGGTGGGTATAGCGGGTATCCCGAATGAGCCCTGCCGCCTTTGCCGCTTGGCCAACTGCACCGATCAGTGTCATTTGTTTTTTGGTCACTTTGCCAATGCCGTCAAAACGGTTCAGTACAGAGGGCAAATGGAAAGTTTTTTCGGCCATGGCATCAAAACGGGTCTCAAAATCATCCATGATGGCCACCATTTTTGCGACCAATTCATCGGTCAGCGGATAATGGGTGCCTCCCGGGCGGATCAGGCTTTTACCAAAACGGTTGCCACACCAGGATTGGAAAAAATTGATGACTGGTGTCCGCAGTGCCCCAAACACTGAATTGGCCAATTGGTAAGCAATCCCGACATTGAGGTTCGACAAATCAAAAATGCCCATGGCGATGCGTTCCCATTCCAGGGCAATGGTTCGCTCAATATCGAGCATGGTATTTTGAGTATTGGCACCCGTTAGGCTTTCAGTAAGCAAGGCAGATGCAGTAGCGTGTCCTACTGCCGTATCACCAGCAATGTTTTCAGAAAGAATGGCGCGCTGCAATAGCGTTTTTTTATCCAAATACAATTGCTCCACCCCACGGTGCTGCCAGCCCAACTGAATTTCGAGGTGCAACACCGTCTCACCATTGCACAAAAACCGGAAATGCCCCGGTTCAATTACGCCGGCGTGAATAGGCCCAACCCCTACTTCGTGGAGTTGATCACTCTCAATTTTATAAAAGGGATAGTCGTTGACTTGCATCTCCTGGTTGAAGCGGTTGAACGCAAAGCGCACCGGCTTGGGCCAGGGATGGTTGTTAAAAACGACCCCATAGTTTTCGGCAATTTCTCGCTCGTAAATGTGCATCGGCATTGCCGAAGCACTAAGGGCGTCCAACTCGATGGCCTGAGTCCCCATTTGCTCATGTGAAAGCAAATAAACCTGCGCATTGGAATCATCGGCAATCGCAGCGATGAATTTTAATCCGCCTGCAAATGGATAGGCGAAATAGGCTACACAATGACATTTTTCAAAATGCAACCATGTTAAAACCTGTGCTTTGAAGTCGGCGTAAGCCAACACCGGAATCTCCGCTATCGAAACGGCTTCCGTGTTGTGTATGCTGATGCTTTTTTTGTCTGTTGTCAGTACCATAGATCCGATGTTTAGCGTACGCAAGCTTGATTCAAAAGGTCAACCAAAAAAATCGGAGGATTGAATCCGATATAAATCATCAATCCCAGTATGGTGACTTGGGCAATTATTTCCAGTGCGTCTACCTTGACCACTGCCACATCCGTTTTGATTTGGGCTTTGATCCCGTAGAGCATGTTCATCACCTGTCGCCCCAGCGTCAAGAGCACAATGGTCATCAAGAAGAGGACTAAAACCAGTACCCACCACTGTTTTTGCGCAGCGAGTTGAGAAAAAATCATCAACTCTGTACTGAACAAACCGGAAGGTGGCAGTGCCATTATCCCGATATACCCCAACAAGACTACCAAAGACCCAATGGGGTTGCTATGGAAATAGGCCGCATTTTTTTCAGGAAAGTGGTGATCGTAAATCTGGTTGACTTGCCCCATTTGTAGGAAAAGGCCCGCCTTAGCGAAGGAGTGCAACACGAGGTGGAAAACCGCCGCATAAAACCCGATAGGCCCTAAAGAGAGTGCCACCAAGGCCAATCCTACGTGCTCCAAGCCCGAGTAGCCCAACATCCGATTGAGGTTTTGGGTACGTTGAGTTTGGGTCGCAGCGAGGGCAATAGAAATTAATCCGACCAGCAACAATACATGACTGGCCCAATCGGCAATCGATGTTTGCATGACTGCCTGATACAGGCGAAATACGGCAACGAAACCTGCATTTTTGAGGGCAGTCGACATGAGTACATTGACCGGATGGGGGGCCACCATCGTGGCATCGATACCCACCGTATGAAAGGGAAAAACCCCCATCTTGGTGCTCAACCCGGTTACCATCAAGGCAAAAGCTACTTTCAACCAAAGGGGATCCAGGTTTTTGGCATTTTGCAGCACTGCGCTGATGTGCAAACTTGCACCCGAGTCGCGGTGCATGGCTACATTTAAAAACAAAAGGCTGATCAAGACCAGTGAAATCCCTATAGAACTGAGGAAAATGTATTTCCAGGTAGCCTCCAAGGCCAGTTTGGTGCGGTAGAAATAGATCAGTGCCGCCAGCGCAATGGTTGAAACTTCTATCAGCACCCACAAAATGCCATAGTTATCGGCAAAATAAACGGAAGTCAATACGGCAACGAGTACAATCAGGGCAGCGGTGTAAAGACTGGCCTTTCTTTTGTCTGGCCATTCCCCCGTTTGGTGCTCCAGCATGCGATAGCTGTTGTAAAAAACGGGCAAACTAATGATACTCAATACCGAAGTAAAAATAAAACCCAATGCATCGAAACTAAAATAGATAGAATCGTTCTGGTTGAGATGCTCCCAGGCGTAATAATTGAGCCCCAACTGAGTGCTCAAAAAAGCCAATACAGCCAGTACGCTTGCCCAGCGTTGTTTTACCCCAAAAGCCAGGGCACTACAGCACAAAGCGATGAATAAATACAGTGCAATCATAACATGGCCGTTTTTGACTCGTGGTTAAATATGCTTGTTCTTAAAAATAAACATGCTTGTTCTTTTTAAAAGGTGGGGGAATCGAGTTCCCCCAACCCATAGTTCGGGCGCTTCTCTCCAACGCCCGAAAACCCCAATTAAGCTCTTGATTGAGTCGACAGAATGAAATTCCCTCCACTCAATCAATCCTTCAATTCAGAAAGATGGCTCAAGGCTGTACCACCAAAATTGGTACTCAAGCGGTTGATGATCAAACCTAGCACCAACACCGCCAGTACGATATCCAGCAAAATTGCCCCGTTGACAATGATTGGCATTTCGCCGCCCACCGCCAGCGTAAGTAAGAATATTCCATTTTCCAGCACCAGGTAACCCATCAAGTGAGTCAACACCTTGTCGTGTTTGACAATCAGCATGATGCCTGTAAGAATGGCTGCAATGCCTACCGAAAAATACTTGGCCTGAATGGCATCCGAAGACTCGTGCAACAAATGCCCGGCGGTAAAGCTGAAAGCAATGATGACTGCCATCCACAACCCTTTACTAAAGCCCGATACCGCAGTGGTGCTGACCCGGGATATTTCGTTTTTCTTTTTTACCCGCAGCAAAAAAAGTGGCAATACCACCGCTTTTACCACCAGGGTTTCCAGCAGAATGAAGACCAAATTGAGTACTTCAATATGGTGCAACTGCACAATGGCCATCCCAAACAACAATACACCCTGCAAAATCAACATGTCGATTAGCCGCCGTACCCGGTCGGCAATCCCCATATAAACCAAAGTGAGTCCAAAAGCCAGTAGCAAAAGCATAGGTCTGTGTTTATTTAGGGTGATTAAATCCGGTTGGCGATGATCATTACGGTAAAAAAGAACAGCAAGGAAACCGCCGACAGCGTGAGGATGAATTGGGGGTTACGCGCCATTTTGTTGCGTGCCCGAAAGGACTCCAATAAGCCCACCATCACCCCAAACAACAAGGAAATCAAAAGGGCAAAACCCAGCCGAAAACCCAGTGGCAACCATATTGGCACCATCAAATTGGCCAGTAGTCCAGCATAAATGCCAAACTTGAGGCTATTGGTGATCATGATGATTCCAAAATCAAAACCACTATTGTCGAGTACCATTACTTCGTGAACCATCGTCAACTCCAGGTGCGTCCGTGGATCGTCCACTGGGAGGCGACTGTTTTCCACCATGGCAATTTGTCCCAGGATGTAGGCGCCCAGAAAACCCAATAAAATGGCGTATTGACTGGTATCCTGAAATTGACTAAAAATGTCGACAAAAGAATTGTGTCCACTCAGCAAAGCCATTGAGCCCATGACGATAAAAAAGGCTGGTTCAACCAACATAGAATACAGCGCTTCACGATTGGCACCCATGCCTTCAAAACCACTGCCTGTATCCATGGCATTCAGGATCAACAAAAACTTACCTAAACCCAGTAGGTAGGCAAAAAAGACGAAGTCGCCCTGAAAATGCATTAGGCCAGGAATGTCTCCCAGCGGGATAAAGGCCAAGGCCAATAAAGTCGCTGCAAAATTCACCAGGGGAGCATATTGAAACAAATAACTAGTAGTTGTACTGTATACGCTACCCTTGCTCAAAAGGCGCAAAATATCGTAGATCGGCTGCCACAATCCAGGCCCTTTGCGACCACTAAGCTTGGCCTTGGTGATGGCAATTACCCCCGGAATCAATAGGGCGCAGCAGGTATAAAGTAAGTAGAGTAGAATTGACATTTTTCTTTCTTTTGGGTCATCAAAAGGGTTAAAGTATCTTGAGGTAAGACATCGCGCCTACCACCATCAGAAAGAGCAATCCGTACCAGAGGTAGTGTTGCAATTTGCCGGATTGAAATACAGCGGATTTTTGCAGGTAGTACAAGAGGGCATTGCCCGGTTTTTCCACCAAATTGGCCTCCATTGGATCGTGCTGATGCCGTTCAAAATGGTGGGTATGAGGGAAAATTTCCGTTTCAGCAAAAGGGGTATAGTGGGTTTCTACGCCCAAAATAGGTTCCGCCAATTGGACAAAATTATCGGCATAAGAGGTAGCCGTATATTGGTGTAATGCAGGATCAGCCCCCGTGTAACCACAACCCCAGGTTGGGCCATAAGCCACTTCTACCCGCCGCTGTTGGATGCTCCGCAACAAAATCAGGACAACCAGCAGAAGGATGAAAATCCCCGAAGCAATGCCTACATAGCGCAGCGTATCCAAATAAGCATGTGGCAAACTGGCATCTGGAAGATAAAGCCCTGCCACCTGCTCAATGTAGTGTACAAAGAAACCAGGCACCAAACCAATCGCCAAAATGACCAAACCAATCAAACCTTGTGGCAACAACATGCTCAGGCTTACTTCCTGGGCTCCCGTTGTTGCAGAGCTGCGACTTGAGCCCAGAAATACGATACTGAATACCTTGGTGAAGCAAAAAATAGCCAAGCCCCCAATCAAGGCCAAACTCAGGATACAAGTCAGCAGGATCAAGGCCTCGTTCATGTCGCCTGCACCAATGTGGCTAAAAGCCCCGTAGTAGATCAAAAACTCGGAGATAAAACCATTAAAAGGAGGCAAACCACAAATGGCCAGGGCGCCTAGCAAGAATAAGAATGCGGTATACGGCATTTTTTTGATCAAACCGCCCAGTTTTTCCACATAGCGGGTATGGGTTTGTTGATACACCGAACCTGCGGAGTAAAACAGCAGTGATTTGAACAAGGAATGGTTCAGGATGTGCAAAATGCCCCCGGCAAAAGCCAAAGTTGCCAATACCGGATGCCCCAGTGCATACCCCATCATGCCCAGCCCAATGCCGATGCCGATGATGCCAATGTTTTCAATACTATGGTAGGCCAGAAGTTTTTTTACGTCGTGTTGCATGATCGCATAAATCACACCCATCACGCCAGAGATGATCGATACAATCAGAATGGTTGCACCCATGGTCATCCAATGTTCCTTGGGCAAATAGATCACACAGCGCAAAATGCCGTAAATCCCCATTTTGATGATGACGCCCGACATCACCCCTGATACATGGGAAGGTGCCGCAGGGTGGGCGTGTGGCAACCAGGTGTGGAAAGGCATAAACCCGGCTTTAAAAGCAAAACCAACCAAAAGCAGTAAAAAAGCCTGCACTGGCATTTGTGTCTTTGCCAATCCGCTGAAACTAAAACTGCCCCCGCCCTGGTATTGGATCAAAAACAAGCCGATCAGGATAAAGACAAAGCCAACGTGCATTTGTACCAGGTAATTGAGCGCCGCATGTACCGATTCGGGTTTTTCCCATTCAAAAGCGACCAGGATAAAGGCAGTCAAAGTCATGAGTTCCCAGGCAAATAAAAATGGCGTTCCCTGCGGCACCATAACGACCACAATCATCGCCAGGTGCAACCAGAGATAAGTAAAGCGGTGAAAAGACAACTCAATGGCACTTTTGCTGGATTCGTAAGGTTTGAGGTAGCCCCCGGAATACCAGGCACCTGTCAACATGGTGAGGTTGATGACCATTACAAAAAAGGCACTCAGCGCATCCAATTCCAATCGAATGGGTACACCCAGCAGGTAAATACCTGTATCGACCCCCCAGGCTTGCCCCTGAAATACGCTTATGGCCGCGCTGGAACTTGCTACGATCACCGTCAGGTGCAGCAGTATGGCAGCCCAGTAACGCGGTTGCCCCCGCAGCAGAAATAGCAGTGGAGACAGCAACATGGAACCTAGTAAAATGGATTGATTTGTCATGCTTGGTTTTTTACTCAATCAGCAAGGCAAATCTCTTGAATGTGGCTGGCATTTCAGCGGCGACTTTGCCCGCTTGGGGGGAGCTTCGGCCCGTTTTGCGGCAACTGACCCCAAGAGGGAAGACTTGCATCTGCTATTTTTGATTACTTTTGAGAAAAAAATCGGGAATTGGTTTTTCAACGCTACTTTCGAAAAATTGCCATTTGGGCTACCCTGGCCATTACCTTTTTCTTCATGTTGAACCGGGCGGTTGATGGAGAATACAAGGACGTACTGCAAGCATCCATCGACTTTTTGGTGCTTTGTACTTATTCGATTTTGATCTGGCAATTCAACTTTGCGCTGGATCGACGCGAAGAGCAATTCCGCAACTCTTTCAAATCTGAAGCACTAAGGCTATTTGTCCAAAGTGCCATTAGCCTTTTTGTAGGCGTCTCTTTGGTTTTAGTCGTCGAAATAATCGTTCATGAGACGATCAAAGAAGAAAAGGCACCACTGGTCTTTTTCATTTTCCGGGGCATCCTCATCAACATCATTTTACAAATCCTCTTTTACGCGGTGCGCTCAGTATACCAAATCCAGCAAGTACAAGTAAAAAATGCGCAACTGATGGAAATGAGTGCCAAGGCGCAAATGGATCTGTTGCGCCAACAAGTCAATCCGCATTTTTTATTCAATGCACTCAATACCTTAAAAACGCTGGTAAAGGGCAGTAACCCCACTGCCCAGGACTTCATTGTTCAGTTGGCCGATGTGTACCGCTATTTGCTGCAAAACAACCAGAAGGAAAAAGTGTCCTTGCGTGAAGATCTGTCGATTGCCCGCTCCTACGCCAGTTTGATTCACGCCCGCTTTGAAGACAATTTTAAACTGGAAGTATCTCTGTCGCCAGAAGTGTATGAGAGTTACACCCCTCCCAATACCTTCCAACTCCTCATTGAAAATGCGATAAAACACAACATGATTGGGGTAGGGAAAGCGCTGCTGGTTGAAATCTATAATGACGATGCCAATATCATCATCCGCAACAACCTCCAACCCAAACGTACGGTTGAGCACCATACTGGCCTTGGCCTGGAGAACATCCGACAACGCTACCAACTCCTTGGAAATCGTGAAGTGAAAGTTTTGAAGGGAGAAAAATACTTTGAAGTGTGGCTACCGATTTTAAATGAAAAATGAAAAATGAAAAATGAAAAATGAAAAATGAAACACATGTTAGTGGTTTTCATTTTTAGTTTTTCATTTTTCATTTTCACCTCGTATTCATCCATTGCAAAAACTCACTGGCCTTTGCCTTGCTCACTGTGATTTGATCGTGGCATTTGACTTTGGGTTTGATTTTCAACTTGCGGGCAAAATCCTGCTCAATAGATTCAATCAGTTCAAAATTAATGAGGTGCTGGCGATTGGCTCGGTAGAATTGTTGGTGGCCGACCATACGTTCAATTTCTTCGAGTGAATGTGGTACCAGGTAAGTATTGCCTTTGAAGGTTTGCAGACAAACATCTTCACCCAAAATGTAAAACAAGGCGATTTCTTTGGTGGGAATGGGGATGAAGCTGCCTCTAAAGGATACCAAAAAATTACTTTTGAGCCCCCCGCTGCTGTGCAAAGTATCCATTGCTTCGGCAAAGGCGCGCAAATCCGGAGCCTCCGAACGATAAAAACTCGCCAGTGATTTTACTTTGTCCAGGGCCAAACGGACATCTGCGGTACTGAAAGGTTTGAGTACATAGGCTACCCCATTGGTTTGAAAGGCCTGAAGCGCGTATTCGTCATAAGCAGTGCAAAACACCACCGGACAAAGTATAGTTGTCTCCTTAAAAATATCAAAACTCAGGCCATCGGCCAACTGGATGTCTAAAAAGATGAGATCTGGTGCAGGCGGGTAAGCCAAAAAATTGAGCGTACCTTCAATCGAGTCGGTAATGCCCAGAATGGTAATGGAAGAATCGATTTCCTGGAGGGTTTCGCTCAAGTCCTGGGCGGTCTTGGGCTCGTCTTCTACGATCAGGATTTTCATTGGTACATATGGTTTATGGAGGTTGAGGAAGGTTGAGTAACATGAGTCATCCCGATTTTTTTGGGATAACAAACCGCGGATGCGGTTGAATTTAGAATAGCCCCGGTCGTCCGGGGTAATTTTGGTAGCAAAAGGTTCCGCAACCGCGGATGCGGTTGAACTTTTTGCTCAATTGAGTTCAACCACTGCCGTGGTTGCCGCCAATTTGACCAAATTATTTACCCCGGACGACCGGGGCTATTCTAAATTCAATCGCTCCGCGATTAGGTGTATTCCCGATTTTGACTTTTCAAAAATTCGGTATGACTCATGTTACTCAACCTCCCTAAACCTTCGCAACTATTTCTTCATCTACAAAATTCGTCTCTCCTTCCCACTGGCCCACAATGGCCGTAGCCAAGCAGTTGCCCAGTGTGTTGGTAGCAGTGCGCCCCATGTCCATCAATGCATCGATACCCAGGATGGCGGCAATGGGCCAATCTGGCAAACCAAATGAAGCAGCAGTTCCGGTAAGAATCACCAAAGATGCACGCGACACCCCAGCAATCCCCTTGGTAGTCAGCATGAGCGTGAGCAACATCGTGATTTGAGCTCCGATGGGCATTTCAATTTTACCCGCCTGTGCCACAAAAATGGCGGCGAGGGACAGATACAACGTAGAACCATCGAGATTAAAACTCAGCCCCGTAGGCAAAACGAAGGAAACAACCCGACGGGAAACCCCCATTTTCTCCATATTTTCCAAGGCTTTGGGCAGTGCCGCCTCCGAGCTGGTTGTAGCAAAAGCGATGGTGACGGGTTCGCTGGCATATTTCCAAAATCGCCGAATCGGGATACGGAAAATCAATGCAGCGGGGAGCAGTACCCCTAGCACAAATACGATCAATGCACCATATAAAGTAAGCAACAAGAGCCCCAAATTGGCAAAAACGCCCAAGCCTAGTTTGGCCACGGTGTAGGCAATTGCCCCACCCACGCCAAAAGGCGCAAAGTACATGACGATGTTGGTGAATTTGAACATGATCTCCGACAAACTCTCCGCAAAGGTCAAGAAAGGACGACGGCGTTCTGGAGTAACTTGCGTCATCGCAAAAGCAAAAATCAAACAAAAGACAACGATTTGCAGGATTTCGCCCTCGGCAACCGATTTGATGAGGTTCTCTGGAAAAGTATGCAAAACGATCTCCGGACCAGTCATGGGTTTGCGCACCTCCGGGAGCGTTTCGGTTGTGGGCATGGGTGGCAGGTTTTCGCCTGCTTTAGTGATGTTGATCGCTGCCAACCCGATTATCAGGGCAATGGTGGTCACAATTTCAAAATAAATGATGGCTTTTAGCCCCATGCGGCCTACCGCTTTCATGTCGGAATGCCCGGCAATGCCCACCAGCAGGGTACCAAAGATCAAAGGCGCGACAATGGTTTTGATCAATTTAATGAACACTTTGCTCATTACATTGTACCATTCGGCGCCCCCAGGAAGGGTATGGCCAACTTCAGCACCGAATATCAACGCAAACAATATCCAGGTGGTGATGCTGCCTCGGCGGTAGGATAAATAAGCCAGTCCAGCCAGGCCAACCCAACGGGCAATGGTAGCTACCACATCGGGTAAAATATGCAAGCCGTAGGCCAGAAAATTGATAAACAAGGCTACGCCGACAACAATCCATACTGGCAATTGCTCCCTCAGGGTCATTTGTGGGGAAGCGGTTTTGGTGTTTGTTTGTTCCATCTCGTACAGTTCTGTAATTTGGTTTCAGCTTACAAGATAGCAACAATGATGAAAAACCTAGGTCAGCAAGAAAAAATCTTAAACCTGGTGGAAAAAGGATACGCTGAAAAAAGCGCTACGATTCAAGAGTAGGTGCATCAATCGTAACCAAACAGCGTTTTATCTCGTCTTTTTGCAATGGAAACATACTTTGATCCAAAAAATACCCGAACTGATCGGAATTTGCAGAGATCAAAGGTGTTTTGTTCGCTATCTTGAGGAACACTTATCCCGAACGATTAATCAAGTACCATACCATGTCAAACTTGCGTACCTACCTGAAAGAGCATTTCAATCAATTCTTGTACACCCTGCACTCCATTCCAGAGGCCATTCGCTTTTTCCGCAAAAACCGACTGTGGGAAGGCTTCTTGCGCTATGGTTGGGTGAACAAAATTTTGATCCTGGTGGGCATTATTGCCGGACTCCAAACCCTGGGGAATGTTTTTGAGTCCATGAACGCGGTAGATACTTCTAATGTAATGGCGCTGATGAGTTCGATGGATAATTTCGTGGACAATCTGGTCAAAAGCCAATGGGAGTTTTTCACCGACGAAGGATTCCGCTACGGCATCTTGATCCTGCTCGAAATTTTTATTTTCCACGTTTGTCACCGCGCAGTCGACATTTTATTAAAAGACAAAATGCGGGAACCTCGCTTCAACGATTTCATCAAAGCCCAAATTCGCATCGCCGTATTGGGGGGCATTTGTATGGCCATCGAAGGTGTGGTAGTAGGCATTATTGAACCTATTATTAAAGGTATCCCGGTAGTAAGCTGGTTCAAAGAACCCATCTTGTTTTTTATCCATTGTTTCTTTATGGGAGTCCTTATTTTGGACAACTACAATGAGATGTTTGGCCTAAAAATTAAGGAAAGTTTTAAATATTCGCTGCGTTTTCCGGGTATTGCCCTGGCCGCAGGCATGGTCTTGAGGATTTGTTTTATAGTGCCCTTCATCGGCCCGGTTGTAGGTACTTTGGTCACCGCAGTAACCGTATCCATCGTCATGCATGAATTGGCCAATTTACAATTGGAAGATGGCGATTGGGAAGAGGAATTGGTGTGATGGTACTTATAGAATAATGGCCGTCACCAACATACAATCTTCAAAGACACTGTACTGTAAGGTAAAAGCGGCCTCGAATTCGTCCTTGATGACCCGACCTTGAAAGGAGCCACCTTCGATTTGATACGTAAAAGCATCAAGCAGCAGGTGCTCGCAAAAATCGATTTCCCGTTTTCCATAAGCCTTGTACAGCGCCTCCTTCGCGCACCAACAAACGTGCAGCTGGGCAATGCGGTGTTCGGCGGGATGGATAAACGCCATTTCGCGTGGACTTAAAAAACGGGGTGCCAGCCGCCCGATTTTTTCGACAATTTGTTGAATGTCAATCCCCAGCACTTTTTCTCCCACCATCGCCGCTGCCAACTGATGGGAATGGCTGATGGAGACCTCTAGCGGGCTGTTGTGCAAATGTGGCTTGCCGTATTCATCCTTGACCAGGATTGACCTTTCTTTCCCTGGAATCAATGCTGAAACGAGCTGGCGAACGGCCAACCACTCCATCCTACGCCAACCTTTGATCACTTCCAGCTGCGCCTGCTCAGCGGCACTGAGTTGCAACTGTTCCAAAAACCATGCTTCGGATTCTTCAATGCGCCAGATGGCATAGGTACTCTGATCTTGATGTTGAGTGACGATTGGCATTTCTGGTCTATCTGCATATATTTGAGCTCATCGACCAGCGGCAGCGCCGCAAAACGTCTGTAGGGAAATGGCAAAAATCCGGCATGGAGGTGCGCACCGGAACAATAACAGCGAAATGTTTCGGTGCGCTGCACCTTTACGCTGGTCTCATGCCTTAAATCTACAGACGTTTTGCGGCGCTGCCGCTGGTCGTAAGCGCTAATTATTGCAAATAACTAAACTTTCTACCATTATTTTTTGTCAAAAAAGTGCATCAAAGCCAAGAAAAATATGAGTTCTTCCACAACGCTTCAACGCCACGCTGTACTCACCGGCCACAATGCTGCGGTATTCGCCCTGAGTCCCACGGATGATTCCCGTTTTTTCCTTTCCGGAGCAGGCGAGGGTTGGGTGGTGCGTTGGGACTTGGAAGCACCCGAATTGGGCAAGCTGATCGCCAAAGTGGAGACCCAAATCTTTTCCCTTCTACATTTGCCTGACCTCAATCAAGTGGTGGTCGGCAACATGAATGGGGGAGTGCATTGGGTGGACTTGAGTGAACCTGAGCGAACCAAAAACATCGCGCACCACCGCAAGGGTGTTTACCGCATCCTGCGCCTAGGCGATCAGGTGTTTACGGCAGGGGGTGATGGCATCCTGACGCGTTGGGACATCCACAGTGCCCGCACCCTGGAGAGCATTCAACTCAGCCACCAAAGCCTGCGTGGCTTGGCCTACTGCCCCATCCGCCAGGAGATTGCAGTAGGGGCCAGCGACCATAGCATCTACCTCGTGGATGTCCATACCTTTCAAATCAAGGCCAGCATCCCCAAGGCGCACAACCATTCGGTTTTTTGTGTGCAATACAGCCCCGATGGCCGCTACCTCGTCAGTGGTGGTCGGGATGCCCTGCTCAACGTTTGGGATGCGGAGAACCTGGATTTGCTCAGTTCACAAGCGGCCCACCTTTTTACCATCAATGACATTGTTTTTAACCCATCAGGCACCTTGTTTGCCACCGCCAGCCGCGACCGAACCATCAAAATCTGGGATGCTGAAAGTTTTAAGTTGACCAAAGTGTTGAACACGATTCGGGATCATTGCCACGTCAACTCTGTCAATGCCTTATTTTGGTCAACACATGACGATCTGCTGGTTTCCGCCAGTGACGACCGCAGCATCATGTTGTGGCGAAGTGTGTAGTAAAATTTAATTTTGTACCTTACCCTCAGAAAAGAACTGTTTCAAAGAAAACCACTCGAACACATGATTTTTTCGGACAAGAAGATTTTGGAGTCAATTGAGGCAAAAAAAATCGTCATTGAACCTTTTAGCCGCGACTGTTTGGGCACCAATTCCTACGATGTGCACCTGGGCAAATGGCTGGCCACGTACAAAGACCAAGTCCTGGATGCCCGCAAACACAACGAAATAGAACACTTCGAAATACCTGAGGCGGGTTTTGTACTTCACCCTGGCATTTTGTACCTGGGCGTAACCGAAGAATACACCGAAACCCACAATGCCGTCCCTTTCTTGGAAGGCAAATCCAGCGTGGGCCGTTTGGGCATCGACATTCACGCCACCGCAGGCAAGGGTGATGTGGGTTTTTGCAATACCTGGACCCTCGAAATTTCGTGTACCCAACCCGTGCGAGTATACTTTGGAATGCCCATCGGGCAGCTCATTTATTTTGCCGTGGAGGGAGAAATTGAACGTTACTACAACCTCAAAACCGATGCCAAATACAATCAACGGACAGAAAAACCGGTAGAGAGTATGATGTGGCGGAATAAGTTTTAAATTTAGTTCATTCTTTTCTTAACCTTCACAATGGCATGAGTAGTAGCAATACCGAAGGCTGGAGCTCCCGAGTTGGCCTGATACTAGCCATGGTCGGCAACTCGGTAGGTTTGGGGAGTTTTTTGCGCTTCCCAGTCCAAGCCATCCAAAATGGAGGAGGTTCCTTCATCATTCCCTATCTCGTCTGTTTTTTGTTGATGGGTATTCCACTGCTTTATGTGGAATGGGCAATGGGGCGATTTGGCGGCAAATACGGCCACCACAGTGCGCCTTTCATCCTTGATTCCATGTCGAAATATGGTTTTTGGAAATACCTCGGGGCATTTGGCATTTTTACCAACCTGGCTGTAGCAGCCTATTATTGTTACCTGGAAAGTTGGACTTTAGGCTACATCTGGCATTCGGTAGCGGGAACCTTCAATGGGCAAACCCGTGACGAAGTGGCCAATTTCTTTACCAATTACACCAGTTTAAGTGACAACCAGCCGATCATTTTCTGGATCATCTGTTTGGTGCTCAACACCTGGATTTTATCACGTGGATTGAAAGGAATTGAACAAGTTGCCAAAATTAGTATACCATTGTTGTTTTTGTTCGGCATCATCCTGGCCATTCGTGGACTGACTTTGCAACCAGGTTCAAGCAATGTCTTGTATGCAGGTACCGATGGGCTAAATCACCTCTGGTCGCTCAATTTTTCCACCATTTGGTCGCCCAAGGTCTGGCTAGCTGCAGCTGCTCAGGTTTTTTTCACCCTATCGGTAGGTATAGGTAGCATTCAATGTTACTCCGCTTACCTCCGATCCAACGATGATGTAGCCCTCAATGCCATGAGTGCTGGCTCACTGAGTTTGTTTGCAGCAATCTGTTTGGGAACAGGCATCGTCATCCCAATCAGTGTTGGGTATTTCGGGGTGGAAGGTATGCTCGACTTGGTGGCTAAAGGTGACAGTTGGGGCCTGGGTTTCCGTACCCTGCCTTTTTTGTTCCAACAGTGGGGTCCCTCCCTGGCCATTGCGGCCAGTGTGATGTGGTTTGGTTTGTTGTTCTTTGCCGGGATTACTTCATCCTTGGCTATGGGTACTCCCTGTATGGCCTTTATGCAGGATGAATTTGGCTGGAAAAGACCGCATGCAGCCTGGGCATTTGGGGCTACGGTTGCCGTATTGGGTCTACCAACCGTTCTCTACTTCAACTATGGCGTATTTGACGAATACGACCACTGGGCCGGTACGGTATCGCTGGTTATTTTTGCTTTTGTCGAAATCATCCTTTTTGCTTGGATTTTTGGCATGAAAAAAGGCTGGGCAGAAATTACCCGGGGTGCCGACATTAAAGTGCCGATTATTTTCAGGTACATCATTCAATACGTGACTCCAGTCATCCTGGGTTGGGTATTGTTTTCGAGTATGCCTGCCAACTGGGACAAAATCATGAACACGGGTTTGCATGCTCAAATTGCTGAGGCTACTGACCCTGCGGTGATTGACCACCTGAAAAAAACGATTTTGTATCAAAATACCGCACGCATTGGGCTTTTGGCCATTTGGGTCGGTGTTGCGTCGGTGGTATACGTGGCCTACCGCAAGCGCATGCGTGAAGGTAGATTCACGCATTAATCCTCTAAAAAATAAGCACCATGAATACGTCAGCATTGATTATGTACCTTGGCGCAAATATTACGGTGACGGCGTTCACTGCGTACTATTGTTACAAAGTACTGACTACGCCATCACCCCAACACGAGGAGGAGGACTAAGTAATCATCTTCGTACTCGACAAACGGCACGCTCTTTGCACAAAGAGGGTGCCGTTTGTCGTTTTACCACTAAATCAGGATGAACCAAGCAGCATTTTGGAATCCCGATACGTTTCCCAATTGTCGATTTACCGACCAATTTGAGGAGGCTATTGGTGGTGTGAAATAATCTTCGTAGCTTGGATAAATTTTCGTGGTCTATGGAAATAGCATGGCCTGCCAACTATGGGGAAGACGACTTGATACAAGCCTGTGTACGGCGAGAGCGTTGGGCACAACAAGCTTTGTATGAGCAGTACTACGGTAAAATGATGGGCGTTTGCCTCCGCTATTCAAACGGAGAAGAAGATGCCCTCGACATTTTACACGAAGGCTTCATCAAGGTCTTTAAAAATGTCAACAAATTTCAGCCAGGTACTTCAATCACGGCGTGGATGCGGCGCATCATGGTCAATACGGCCATTGATTTTTACCGCAAAAGCATCCGTCGCCGTACGGAGGATATCGATCAGGCCGTGCAACTGAGCGTAGAAGACGCCGATGCCGTGAGCATGTGCAGCCAACAGGAAATCCTGGAAGCCATCCAACAACTCACCCCTGCATACCGAACCGTTTTCAACCTGTACATCCTGGAAGGTTACTCCCACAAGGAAATTGCCGACCTTCTGAACATTACCGAAAGCACCTCCCGGTCTAACCTGGTGAAGGCGCGCCTCAAATTGAAAGAGATGTTGATGTCTCGCAACTACGATGAAAATGGAGCAGCCGCAATTTGACCGACTCATTCGTGAAAAACTGGAGAACCTGAATCCGGAGTTCCGTGCCGACCATTGGCAACGGATGCAGGAAGCCATGTCTTTTGATGAAGAACTGGAGCCCGTGAATGCCGCTGAAACGGCTTTTGATCGGGAAGTACTTCAACAAATGCGGCATTTCAATGTGGGGGCAGCACCCCGGCATTGGGCGCTTTTGCGTCGTCGGATGGAGGAGGCTTTGTACATGCGCAACCTTATCCTGGGCTCCAAGTTTGGCGAAGTTTTGGTCTTTACGCTGGTCTTATTGCTTTTTGTACAATTGCCACTAGCCAATCCAGAAAACAAACCTTCTTTTCCTGATCAAAAGGCTGCTCCTCAACAACAGGCAATTGCGGGCCGTTTGAATTCACCCACAACCACGAAACACCCTGCCTCAACGGCACCTAAAAATAACTTGAGCGAAGGCCGTAACCGTCATCAGGACAACAGAAGTCACGACCAGGTATTTTCCTACAACGCACCAGAGGTTGAAATTATATCTCACCACAATCACCAAGTGCTCTCCACGCTGGAGTCTGCCAATCCAACCCTGGCAGGGAAAACACCTGAGCTGGAAGCTCAAAAGCTAGAACTTGAAGATCCAAAGCAGGCCGAGGCCATGTCCAATTACTACGTGTTTGGCAATCAATTGACCCCTTTGGCCCAACAGCGATCCAATGCTGTGTTGGAGCGCCGCTTGAATATTTTTGAAGCCAATACCCTGAAACCATTCCGCAAAAAGACCCTCTTGAGTGCGGCCATGTTTGGTGGCTCGGATTACAACCAAATCATTACCCCCGCCAATGAAGAGACCCGCACTAAGGAGTTCAGCCGTTATGCGCTAGGCTATGGTGGTGGGATTCTTTTTTCGGCAGAAAGAGGCCGTTGGGAGTTGGGTACAGGTTTGATTTATGCGGCAAAGCCTTACAACCCCCGCCAAATCGTGAAATACCAGGGAAGCTTAGACCAAGGTTATACGGCAGCTTCTTTCAATCAGGTTGCCCTCGACATCCTCAACATTCCTTTCCACGCTCGATACAATTTCTTTTTGCACAAACGCTCTCGCTTGTATGCCGTAATTGGAGGTTCCTTGCAGGTTGCTGCTTCCACATCCTATTTCATTACGACCACCTCCTCCAAGCCTGGCCCATTAAAGCCAGAGATGCGGGATGTTCCCTTCGACAACACTTCGGGTGGAATCCTGGAAGGTGGCTCGGTGAAAGAAAATGGCTACATCACTGGCAACCTTGGCTTGGGCGTAGAACATTTCATGAGCGACCGCTGGAGCCTGTTTGCTCAACCAACCTACCAACATTCACTCGGCCATTTTTCGGATGGATTTGGACCTAGTCGCGACCGCATCAATACCCTATCACTCTGGATGGGTATCCGCGTGCGAATCCTTGAATAAATCTGGTACCCATTGGGGCAAAACAGCGGTATGAAACAAATCGTGCCCTGCTTCGGCAATTTTTGTCCATTGCAGGGTAGGAATTTGTTGTGCCAGATAGGCAAACGAAGCGGGCGGGATGACAGCGTCGCGTTCCCCAGTAATGAGCTGCAATGTTTGATGGGACGTTTTAGACAAAAAAGAACAGCTTGACTTTAAGGTGGGAAACGCGGCGGCGGAAAGCCAAATACCTTTTAAACGTTTCCGATTAGCTTCCGTTTGTAGGTGCTGACGCACAAATTTCACACTGAAAGCATCCAAGTATTTCCATTCATACAGTTTGTTCGCCCACTCCAGCAACAGCTCAGACCGATCGAACCAACGAACCACTTGTTTTTTGAGGACTAACGGCAAGTGATCAAAAAAAGCATACCAACCAAGGCGCGGCAAGCCATCGGGTGCCAACAAAACCAAACCTTCCCAACGTTGGGCTTCCGTGCTGGAAAGGGCCAATGCAAGCCGAGCCCCGAAACTAAAACCAACAAGGCTGTACTTTACCTGCTGTTTTTCGGCCAATAACAACTCAATAGCTTCTTGTATGTCAGTGATGGAAAAACTGTTCTTTTTCCAATCAGAAGCGCCATGCCAAGGTAAATCTAGAGCAATCAAACAGACATCTTTGGGTAAATATGGGACTAGAGCAGCAAAAACACCCCCATCCTGGGCGAAGCCGTGGAAGGCGAGCCAGAGGTGAGGGCCATTTCCGTAAGGGTGGTAGGAGATGGTTCCGTGGATAAGATGAAGTTCGTTTTTTTGCATGAAAAATTAAGCGTGCTTTGCGAATGAACGCCTCTCCAGTCTACTCAATAATTGGTTTTAATGCTGCCAAAGTAATCAATTTATTATTGGATTCCTTTTGCCAGGCCAAGTCTTCCAACTCCAACCAAAAACACCGCGCTTTCGCTGGTACACGCTCCAGACTTATATCATTATCTGCACGTATCCAGACGTGTGTAAGCAATAGAAAATGAGTTCTTTAATCTTTAAAAACTGGCCCTATCCATCAAAAGACTTGTCGTAGCCGTTTAACATCGTGCATGATTGTGCGTCTGAAGACGTTGAACCAGCGTTGCGTCTTAAAGGCTGATGGTAAGACTTGAATTAGCGGGGAGATAGAAGATTTTTGAGTTTAGATATGAATTGAGGGTGCCAGTTGAGCGGGAGTTCGGCTGGCATTTTTTTTGTGGGGAGAAAAAATTGCGGGGCGTGGCTAGTTCACTTATTTTTGTAGGAATCATACAATTGAGTTTATCCCTATAAAAATCACTGTTGCTTGATGCAATAACCAATTAAGAAAAAATGGAAGAAGAAATTTACGGAATTGACAAAGACCACGCTCATAAAAGAGCTATTGAATTAATCCCAGAAGAGTTCTTTTGGGATTGTATAGACGAACTCGCTCCCTTTGGTTCTGACGAAGGAGACATGGCTTTGTCAGAATTTAGAGATTGGAAAAAAGCAAACCCCAATTTGCCAACTTATGAATGTATAAAATGGACAATCGAAAGTGTTGGAGAAATGAATATTTCCGATTACAATGAGAAAATCCTTGACAGAAATTTAATCAAAGAACAACTTGAAGATGACGAATTTAATGATCAACAATACATTTTCACCGTTGACATTTCTGTAATTGCAACAGGATTTGGGCAATTGATTGACGAGGGTAAAATTGATAAAAGCAATAAACCCCTTATCCAATTGGCAATTGACCGACAAAAAAATTGGGCTGAATTGGCAGAAAATTGGGAATATCGAGAAGAATATATTGGCAATCT
This sequence comes from Saprospiraceae bacterium, assembly GCA_027488855.1. Classification (GTDB taxonomy): domain Bacteria; phylum Bacteroidota; class Bacteroidia; order Chitinophagales; family Saprospiraceae; genus Haliscomenobacter. The sequence goes on along the minus strand of JAIYAV010000289.1, from coordinate 25,117 downwards.
CAATGTCTTGGAAAGGGCTTTGAAGGAAGCTTAAAAAAGATAAAACTCAATCCATCCACAACAAATGCACCCCTCTTGCGACATCTTTATCCACAACACCATCCGTAATGATCGTTTTTGAGCACTGCGCTTTGTCAAAAACGGAATACTGCTCAATCAGAAATACGTTTAACAATTCAAAAAGTGGGATTCGGGCAGTTGGTGTATCAAAAGCTGATTGAATCAGCAAAAAGTGCAGTTGGTATTGGCGCAATTGTCTGTCGGTGTACATCAATTGATCGGAGGTGATGATGCCCCGAAAATTATTTTCGACCAGTAAAGAAAGTAACGCTCCATTTTTTTTTGCCCTGCCATCCCATAAATTGATAGGTAAAAACCTGGAAAAGTTGAGCGTCAAATTGATGTCTAAACCTGGGAGAAAGGTTTTCATCCAAATACAATTTCATGCAGCAAGTCTTTGGAAGTCCATCAGTTGTGCCCCTAAAGCTTCAATCACCTGTTTAGCATCTTCAGGATTGACCGAGGGATAGTCTTCCAAAAAATCTTGTAAGTTGCTTACTCCACTTATCAAGTAATCAAATAACGTTTTAACCGGTACCCTTGTACCCTTAAAAATAGGAGTACCGCCCAAAATTTCGGGATCACTTACAATACTGTCCATCGTCATACATTTTAAACAAAAATAAGCCTATTTCTGCAAAAGTCAAAATTGAAAAGTGTAATGAACTATCTCCTCTAATTCCAACACAAAAAATTATCCCTACTCATTCCTTAAAACATCTTATCTTTGATTAAAAGACATCTAAATCGAAAAGCTTTAAAGCAAGCATACCAAATGAACACCAGCGAAATCCTCATCTATCAAAACCAAAACGGCCACATCAAAATCGATGTGCGGCTAGAGAATGAAACAGTATGGCTTACGCAAGAGCAGATGGCTACACTGTTTGGCAAAGGACGCAGTACGATAACCGAACACATTTCCAATGTATTCAGTGAAGGTGAATTGGTTGAAGACGTGGTATGTCGGAAATTCCGACACACCACTCAGCACGGTGCGATTGAAGGTAAAACCCAAGAAAAAGAGGTGAAATACTACAACCTCGATGTCATCATCTCCGTCGGCTACCGCGTAAAATCCCCTCAAGGTACCCAGTTCCGCATTTGGGCTACCCAGCGGCTCAAAGAGTACATCATCAAAGGTTTTACCTTGAATGACGAGCGCTTCAAGTCAGGTACTTCGATGAATTACTTCAGCGAACTGCAAGAACGCATTCGCGAAATCCGCCTCTCGGAGCGCTTTTTTTACCAGAAAATCAAAGACATCTACACCACCAGCATCGACTACGACCCCAAAGACGAGAAGACCATCGAATTTTTTAAAGTGGTTCAAAACAAGTTGCTTTGGGCCATCAGCCAGCAAAGAGCAAAACCTGCAAGAGTTGGAGAATGACCTTAAAAAGCTGAAGCCACCAAAGCAATAAATAAAACCCTTAACCCTCCCACTTGAAACCAGAGCAACGAATAAAGTGTTTATCTTCTTTTCACCAACTTGAACACCTCCCTGAGTGCCGGCAGCCTTGCCAAAATTCAGGCGCATCACCACCAATATGAAACTACTTTTCCGCTACTTCGCCCCCTATCGTTGGCTCGTCCTATTGGTACTGTTCCTGGCCGCCATCAACATCGGGTTTTCGCTGATTGAACCCATCATCTTTGGGAAGTTGGTCACCCTGGCATCCAACCACCAGGTCTCGTCCACACCGCCCGGCGCGTTCAACTGGCAGCGCTTCCTCTTCATCAACGAGAACATCACCGACCAGGCCGGGAAAAATGTGATGGTATATGGCCTCATGTGGTTGCTCATCGGCTCCATTTCGGTGGCCATGATCAGCCGCATTGCCAAGGCATTTCAGGATTATTTTCTCAACCTCATCACCCAAAAATTCGGGGCCACCATCTTCACAGATGGCTTACAGCATGCCATGAAACTGCCTTACCAGGAGTTTGAAGAGCAGCGCAGCGGCGAAACGTTGGGCATCCTCCAAAAGGTGCGCACCGACACGGAGAAGTTCATTTCCACCTTCATCAACGTGTTGTTTCCCGTCATCGTGGGCATCGTATTTGTGGCGCTGTATGCATTCAACAAGCACTGGAGTTTGCCCGCAATCTACTTCGGTGGCATTTTTTTACTCACCTGGGTGTCCAACCTGCTGAGCAAAAAAGTGAAGGCCATCCAGAAGATCATTGTCAAACAGACCACCTCACTGGCTGGGGCTACCACTGAGTCGCTGCGCAACATCGAGCTGATGAAAAGCCTCGGTCTGACCAAACAAGAGGTCGAGCGACTCAACAAAAACACCTTCAGCATCCTCAAGCTGGAACTCACCAAGGTGAAGCGCATCCGCAGCATCAGCTTCGTGCAGGGCACCTTTGTCAACACCCTGCGGCAGCTCATCCTGTTCATGCTCATGTGGCTGGTGTACAAGGGCCAATTGGCACCGGGGGAAATTGTGACCATGCAGATTTTTTCCTTTTTCATCTTCGGCCCTTTGCAGGAAATTGGCAACATCATCCTCAGTTATCGGGAAGCCGAGGCTTCGCTCAACAATTTTGAAAACCTGATGCAAAAACAGCCCGAGGCCGAGCCCGCCAATCCCAAGCACCTGGGTGACATCGAAACGCTGGAATTCCAGCACGTGGGCTTCCGCCACCAATCGGCGCAGCAAAATGCCCTCAACGACATCAGTTTTCAGGTAAAAACTGGCGAAACCATCGCCTTTGTCGGCCCAAGTGGCAGCGGCAAAACTACCCTGATGAAACTCCTCGTCGGTTTGTACCGCCCACAAAACGGTAGCATCCTTTACAACGGCCTCGACGAAAAATCCATCCACTTCGATGACCTGCGCCGCCAAATTGGTTTCGTCACCCAAGACACGCAGCTCTTCTCCGGCACCATCCGGGAAAACCTGCTCTTCGTGAATCCCAGCGCCACTGAAGCCGACCTACAATCGGCACTCACCAAAGCCTCTTGCAATACCCTGCTGGCTCGTGCCGAAAAGGGCCTCGATACCACCATCGGTGAAGGTGGTCTCAAACTCTCTGGCGGTGAAAAACAGCGCATCTCGATTGCCCGGGCCTTGCTGCGTATCCCCAAACTCCTGCTATTCGACGAAGCCACCTCAGCCCTCGACTCCCTGACCGAGGAGGAAATCACCGACACCATCCGGGAAATCAGCGCTGAAGGCCGCCAGATTACCTTGCTCATCGCCCATAGGCTCAGCACAATCCTGCATGCGGATCGCATCTTCGTGCTGGAAAAAGGGGACATCGTGGAAACGGGGTCTCATGAGGAACTGCTGGCCGAAAAGGGGCTGTATTATGCGATGTGGCGGCAACAGATTGGGGAAAGGAAGGAGAAGGTGTTTTCGATGAATTAGGGGTTACGGCTGGCAGGGAGATTTCGTAAACAGTTCGTCATCCCGAGTTTACAAATAAGTATCACAAACAAAAAAATTAGCACAAAGGACACCAAGGCAGCACAAGGGACACAAAGATATGACGTTGACAGGGCTTTCTGCCCATAATGTGGGAGAATAGAAACCAGAACTCGGGTTTATCGCACTTTGTCAACGTCTCGCCTTGGTGTCCTTTGTGCTGCCTTGGTGTCCTTTGTGCTTAAATATCGTGTCGCTTTATGTTTTTCTGGAAAATTTGAGATGATTAGTGTTGTTGCTTCGAGAAGAAGACCATTTGATTGTGACTCATGTCTCTAGTTAAACGGTATTGGCAAAAGATTGGGGTAACGCAATAGTAAAGGTGAGGTATGCGAGATTTGTATTGTCCCCTCCCCCAACTTCGCCCCCCGAATTTGCCCGCTTCGACCCTTTTTCCACACTTCAAATTTGTCTCCTGCGGTTTTAGACCAATACCTTTGTTTCGGATCAACACTAAGAGCAGTGCTTCTGCCCTTTGACCCGACAGATAGCACCACAACTACTTTAAGAAAATCATCCGCGATGAGTCAACCAATTGAATTGCAGAAGGGGTTTGATGCACATCAAGTTGTACACGAGCTCAAACACTATCTTCCAGCTCAAGCTCCGCTGAAAGACTTTGTACACCACAATACCTTACACGCCTTCCAGCACCTCAAGTTTGAAGAAGGCACCCAAAAAGCAGCCACAATCTTTGGATATAAAGTCAGTCTTTCGCTGCAGGAGTTTCGCGATTTGTTCGAGAAGGGCCGCATCAATCGCCAGGTATTGGACAAGGTGATTGTGGAGCGCAAAGGGCAAGCGCAACACGCTGAGTGGTTCCAGAAATTGACCAAAAACGATTACCTCAAAGAATTCGACCCTCGGATTGGGGAGTTGCGCGACCACTGGAAGCGGGTCTACAATCTGGACATGGATTCGCTGGTGCATCCATTTTTATTCCGCCTCTTGTGCAGCTTTATGGATCAAGGCATTTCCATCTGGCCATTTCCGGTGAACGAAAAAGGGTTTTTATCAGCCATCCGGCGCATGGAGCGGCACAGCAAAGTGAGCATTTTTCGCCGCAAACGGGCCAAAGAATTGCTTCTGGGGTCCAAGTGCGAAATCACTGATTTGTTGCATATCCTGGTCGGGGATGAATCCTTGTTTGAACAATACCTGTTTGATCAACAATTTGCCCACCAAGGCTGGTCGGGCATGATTTCAACCGTAGAAGACCAACCACAAACCCTGCTAGATACCCGCAAGATCAGCTTACACGACTTGATTGTGTTTGAATTGTTGCTGGAAATTGATACCATGGATTTTGTGCAGGGAAAAGATTGGCAACCCTTGGGCAGCAAACTCACAGAACGCCCCCAGCCACTTTTTGACAAAATCCCTTACTCTGAACAAAACGAAGTGCTCAGCATTTGGCAGGAAGCTTTTGAATGGAGTTATTTCGATCAGGTTCTGGCGGGGATTCAGTTGGAACAGGTCAGCCACAAAGTCATCAAGGACAAGAGCTTTCAAGCCGTCTTTTGCATCGACGACCGGGAATGTTCACTGCGCCGCTACCTGGAAGCGATGGATCCGAATTGTGAAACTTTTGGTACGCCCGGTTTTTTTGGGGTCGAGTTTTATTTTCAGCCACAAGGCGGGAAGTTTTTGACCAAATCCTGCCCCGCTCCTGTCAATCCCAAGTACCTGATTCGGGAGGAAGAATCCAGCAGCCGCTTGGAGCGCGACCTGTATTTCAATAAGCATAGCCACTCCTCACTTGGAGGCTGGCTGGTTTCCCAAACCTTGGGCTTTTGGGCAGCCTTAAAGTTGTTCTGGAACATTTTCCGGCCCTCCATGAGTCCGGCCACGGCTTCTTCACTGAAGCACATGGACAAGTACTCCAAACTCACCATCGAGTGTGGTGAGCATCCCGAAAAACATCAGGGCTTGCAAGTGGGGTACACGGTAGAAGAAATGGTGAACCGGGTCGAAGCCGTGTTGCGAAGCATTGGTATGGTCAAGGATTTTGCATCGCTGATCTACATCGTCGGGCACGGTGCCAGTAGCCTCAACAACCCCTACTACGCTGCTTACGATTGTGGTGCTTGTAGTGGTCGGGCGGGTTCGGTCAATGCACGGGTGTTCAGCTACATGGCCAACCACCTCGAGGTACGGGCTCAACTGGCCGAGCGTGGCTTGCACATTCCCAGGGAGACCCAATTTGTAGGTGGTTTGCACGACACTACTCGGGATGAAATCGTTTTTTACGACGAATACGACCTTTCGCCCAGCAATTTCGAGCGCCATACCCAAAACGAGGTCATCTTTGAAAATGCTCTGGATTCCAATGCCAAGGAAAGATCCCGGCGTTTTGACTACATTGATACCAGCAAGACACCATTAAAAGTACACGATAAGGTGTTGTTGCGCTCGGTATCCTTGTTCGAGCCCCGCCCGGAACTCAACCACGCCACCAATGCCCTTTGTATTGTTGGGCGCAGGCATTTGTCGCGCGGCTTGTTTCTGGATCGCCGCTCCTTCCTCAATTCTTACGATTACCAAATTGACCCTGAGGGCAAATATTTGTCCAATATCCTGAATGCTGCCGCTCCGGTATGTGGCGGGATCAACCTGGAGTATTATTTCTCGCGGGTAGATGACCAAAAATTGGGGGCAGGTTCCAAATTGCCACACAACGTAATGGGCCTATTTGGTGTAGCCAATGGGATCGACGGGGATTTGCGGCCAGGTTTGCCCACCCAAATGACGGAAGTACACGACCCTTTGCGGCTGCTCATCATTGTGGAACACTATCCCGAGGTGGTGTTGACCAGCATTCAACGATCGGCTGCTACCTTTGAGTGGTTCATCAACGAATGGGTGAATTTGGTGGTGGTCCACCCGGAAACCAAAGCCATGTCCCGCTTTAAAGATGGGAAATATGTGCCCTACGAGCCACTCAACAAGACCCTGGAAACTGTTGACAACATGGTGCCGCTTTTTGAAACCCACGCGGAGAATTTCCCGGTTTATCTAATCGCCGAAAACTAAGATGATGGATCAATTATTGCCAATATTTATTCTCTTGCCCTTGTTGGGTTATGGCATCAGTTTGTTGGTGCCAGACAAGAAGGAAGACACCATGTCCTGGATTGCCTTCCTCACAATTGGTTTACACGAGTTGTTTGCGTTTGGATTCACCATCTTTTGGTTGTTGGGAGACCATAAGTTGCAAACAACCAAAGAAATCACCCTGCTACAAACCGACCATTACAAGTTTGATTTCACCCTGATGTTCGATAAAATCACTGCGGTGTATTTGCTTACCGGGGCGTTTTTAACCTTTTTGGTGACCGTTTACAGCCGTTATTACCTGCACCGCGAGAGAGGCTACAAACGCTATTTCAACACCATTCTTTTTTTCTATATAGGTTACAACATTGCCATTTTCTCGGGCAATCTCGAAACCTTGTTTATAGGTTGGGAAATACTGGGGATTGCCTCTTTTTTATTGATTGCGTTTTACCGCGACCGCTATTTGCCAGTGAAAAATGCGGTGAAAATCTTTTCCATTTACCGCATTGGCGACGTGGGCTTGATCCTGGCCATGTGGATGAGTCATCACCTGTGGCATGAAAGCATCACCTTTGAAAAGTTGGACAACTTTCAACTGGTTAGTGATCAGTTGAGCTCCCATAGCTGGATTGGGGTATTCATTTCACTGATGATTTTGATCTCTGCGGCGGCTAAATCGGCGCAGTTGCCCTTTTCCTCTTGGTTGCCACGGGCCATGGAAGGGCCGACGCCCTCCAGTGCTATTTTTTACGGCTCCTTGTCGGTGCATTTGGGGGTATTCCTGTTGCTGCGCACCTTCCCTTTTTGGGAGCATCAGCTTTCAGTGCGCATCATGATTGCCCTTTTGGGTTTGTCCACCACCATAATTGCCATTGGAGTTGCCAGGGTACAATCTTCAGTAAAAAGCCAGTTGGCTTATGCTTCGATTGCCCAGATTGGTCTGATTTTTATCGAAGTGGCGGCAGGTTTTCACATTTTGGCGCTGGTTCACTTTGCCGGAAATGCGTTTTTGCGCACTTACCAACTGCTGGTTTCACCCTCCATCGTGAGTTATTTGATCAAAGAACAGTTTTACAAATTTATCCCCCGGCAAAAGTCGATGGAGGGCAAGTTGTTGTCCAATAAAACGGAATACGCCCTGTACATTTTGTGCATCAAGGAATGGAATCTGGATGCATTCATGTACCAGTATTTGTGGAATCCATTGAAACAATTGGGTAAAAAAATGGACTTTCTCAATCTCACCCTCCTGTTTTGGTTTTTCATCCCTACTTACCTCATTGGCTTGTACTTTTTGCATTTCGCAGAAGGTTTAATTTCACCCACTGCTCATGCTTATTTGCCAGTAACTTTCGGCTTTTTTGGATTGATTATGGTGTTAAAAGCTTTTTCTGAGCGCCTCCATGCCCGACTAAGTTGGGTATTGGTCATCATGAATCATTTCTGGATAGCTTTGGCTGCTTCTTACAATGAGCAGTTCGATTTTTTAGAAATCTATATTTACCTCAGCGGCGTGGTGCTTGCAGGGGTGGGAGGTTGGATTATTCTGAACTGGCTCAAAAAACGGGAAACTGTTAACATGGATCGTTTTTATGGCCATGTTTATGAACATCCAGTGGCGGCATTTCTGTTTTTTGTGTGTTGTTTGGCCTTGTCGGGCTTTCCAATCACCCCTACTTTTATCGGAGAGGATCTCATTTTTAGCCATATCCACGAAAATCAGGTGGTTTTGGCCTCTTTTGTGGCGCTGAGTTTTATCATTGATGGCTTGGCAATTATGCGGATTTACGCCCGGGTATTCCTGGGGCCACACAGCAAAAACTACCACTCGATTGCATACCGATCTTCATAAAAGCTAGTCTTTAAGCGGGCAGTCATGAGTCATCTCGAATTTTCAGAATAATTCCAAAGCGACATTTTTGTAGCACAAAGGAAAAAATAGAGGACACAGAGGACACAAAGTTAGACGTTGACAACGCTTCACTTTGTGTCCTCTGTGTCCTCTATTTTTTTCCTCTGTGATAATAAAAATGTCGCTTTAGTTGTGTTCTAAGAAATTTGGGACTCATGTTTTATGGCAAAAAAAAAGCGCCCCAGTGGGAGCGCTACGAAGTTTGGATGAATATGAAAACTTGCTGGTATGGCATTCAGGTGATTTCTTGAAACAAAACTAAAATCATTTTTTTTGCGTTATTTTTTTTGTGGTCAAACCCTCAGATCGGGGGCTGAAATGCCATATTTTGGTTTTTCCAGCGATTTGAGGCAAGAATCACATTTTTGTCGTTTTTGGCTTCAAAAAGCCTACATTGATTGCAGATATTGCGGTGTATAGCCCCAAATCCTTACCTTTGAATCATGATTAAGAGAATCGCCAAACACATCCTTTTTTGGGCCATCATCTGGTTGTGGACAACCATTTTGTGGATGAACATGGATTGCGAGTTCTCGAATATCGCCTGGGCCAGTTTGTTTCGGATGCCTTTGCTCATGGCCGCCACTTATTTCAACAACTACTTTTTGATTCCCCGTTACCTGGTCAAGCAACGCAATTACCTGGCTTATGGGGGCTTGTTTAGTTTGTTGGTTGGGGTACATTGGCTGTTGGATCGCTCTTGGATGTTGTTTTGGGTTTTCTCAGAGTTTATGGCGGATCTGGGGTACAATTTTTACTTTTTTTACTACCTGCCCAACCTACAAAACCTCTTCGTGTTCCTCTCCGTCATGCTCTTCGCGGCGGTGATTCGCTTTTCCCGCATCTGGTATGAAACGGAAATGACCACGCGCAAACTGGCCGCAGAGAAACAGGCGACAGAATTGGCTTTCCTCAAAGCTCAGGTCAATCCGCATTTTTTATTCAATATCCTCAATAGTTTGTACGCCCTGGCGGTGGAAAAAAACCAGGAGGAATTGGGGCAAAGCATCGCTTCCCTGGCTGGCTTGATGCGCTACCTGACTTATGAAACCAATGCTGAAAAAGTGCCCTTGCGCCGTGAGGTTGAGCAGATTGGCGGGTTCATTGAAATTCAACACCTTCGCCTGAGTGACGAAGACGATGTGATCATCAGCCTCAATACCCAAGGCGAGATGGACGGCAAAATGATTGCCCCAGCTATTTTGATACCCTTTGTGGAAAATGCCCTCAAACACGGCATCGATGTAACCAAGCAGTCGATGGTCAAAATTGACGTGACGGTGGAAGGTCGGATGTTGTATTTCAACACCAAAAACACCAAACAGGTGTCTACTTCCATGAACCAAGAGGGCATTGGATTGGAAAACGTCCGCAAACGCCTGGCCCTTCTGTACCCGGATCGTCACACCCTGCGAATTGTGGACGAAGCAGATTATTTCTCCATCCACCTTAGCCTTAGCCTGGACGAATGAAAGAAGTACTGATCATCGACGATGAACCCAAGGCCATTGAGCTGCTGAGCAACTACGTCAACCGTTTGCCCTGGCTGAAATGTGTTGGTACTTACCGCAATCCACTGGAAGCACTGGCTTTTTTGCAAAATCATCCCGTTGATTTGCTGCTGCTGGACATTCACATGCCTCAGATCTCTGGGGTGGAGTTTTACCGCGCCTTGCCCGACAAGCCCAAGGTCATTTTTACAACGGCCTACTCCGAATACGCCGTGGCCAGTTACGAGCTGGAAGCCCTGGATTATCTGGTCAAACCGATCACTTTTGAACGTTTTTTGCAGGCTTGCAGCCGTTGTAAGGAAGCTCCGGTCAGTGCCAATGCCAGCATCGAAAACAACCCTTCCGCCCAGGAAATTTTCATCAAAAGTGGCCCCAAACTCTACCGCCTCAACTGGGAAGAGGTTTTGTTTTTGGAAAAAAGTGAAAACTATGTGGTTTTTCACACCCAGGATCGCAAAATCCTCAGTCGGCAAAACATGCAGGATGTGCAAGAAATTCTGCCCGATTTTTTCTGCAAAATCCATAAGTCGTACATCATTTCGCTGCGGCATTTGAATGTAGTTGAGCGGCATCAGGTGAGCATCGGCAAACACGAAATTCCGATTGGGCAGAGTTATCGGCCTGCGTTTTTTAAGCTATTGTCGGAACGGTGGGGGCAAGATAAGGTATTTGATGCAGTGTGAATATTTTATTTTTGATGATAAATTTGCATAAATGCCGGTTTTTTGTACTTTCGCAATATGGAAATGCCAGATTGGAACGATAAAGTAAAGCGTCTATTAAAATCCGAATTGGTTAGGCGCGGCATTACGCACGAACATCTTGTTGTGCTATTGCAGGATATTGGTGTTGATGAGACCAAAGCAAGTATTGACAGCAAAATTTCCAGAGGTAGTTTTAGTGCTGTTTTTTTAATCCAGTGCCTAATCGCAATTGGATGTAAATCCTTTTGCCCTGAGGTATCTGCCGATTTAGTTGAGGAACCACGATTTCTTTACAAGACAAAAAAAGATCAAAAAGATGAAGTTTCTCAATCTTAAAACAGGCTTGAATTACATTCAAATTTCAGATAATGATGCCAATCTGAATGGAATGGATTATACCGTTGTCAGTCTTTTTTCTGGTGCAGGTGGTTTGGACATTGGACTTGAACAAGCTGGTTTTAGAACTGCGGTATGCGTGGAAAATGATCTAAATTGTAGAATGACCTTGAGGCACAACCGGCCAGAGTGGTTGCTATTTGATAAATCTACAAAAATGGTCGATGGGGCTATTACCACCCGTGAGCCAGGAGATATCCGCCAAATTGAAGTTGAAGAGTTATTGGATTTTGCAGGATTGAAAAAAGGTAAAGTGGCACTAGTAGTAGGTGGCGCACCTTGCCAGCCATTCAGTAATATTGGAAAAAAACAAGGTGAGCAAGACGAAAAAAACGGAGATTTGTTCTTAGAGTTCGTCCGCATGGTCAAAGGCATCCAACCGGAGGCTTTTATCTTTGAAAATGTAGCTGGAATCATTCAGTCGAAGCATTCCAATGTCTTACAATACATGTTTGAACAATTTGAAGGTTCAGGCTACGGTCTTGCTTATTCTTTGGTTAATGCCGCTAATTATGGAGTCCCACAACGCAGGGAAAGGTTTATTTTAATTGGCATTAAGGATGTTAAAGCTCCTGCCTTCCCACTTCCTACACACATGAAAGATCAAGTGGCATGGAAGAATTTCGTTAAAGAATTAGATCAAATACCGTCTACCCTTCCCAAAAATTGGGTGAGTGTAAAAGAAGCATTCGCCAAACTTCCTTTAGGGTACGAACAGCGTAGCGACTATGCAGTGATGAACATTTCTGATGTTGTTAAACACAGAATGACCTATATTAATCAGGGGAAAAACTTTAAAGTATTACCCATGGAGCTAAGGCCTAATTGCTGGAAAACAGGGAAGCACCAAGGGAATGATACTTTTGGTCGACTGATCGCCGATTTGCCATCGGTAACCATTAGGACTGCAGCATACAATCCCGCTAAAGGAATGTACATTCATCCTTTTGAAAATAGAGGACTTGATACCATTGAAATGGCCGTGCTACAAGATTTTCCTCTGGATTGGGAATATAAAACTTCTGGCCGTGACAAAGTGACCTTAGTTAGCGGGGGAAAACAAATAGGAAATGCAGTGCCTCCGGGTTTGGCTCGCGCTCTGGGCCTAGCTATTCGTAAGCAAATTGCGGCTAAGCTAGAATCCAAGAAAAAGCATGCTCAGCTTGCTTAATTGAGTTTACCTCAAATACGTCATCTACTGCTGCTTGTGACAGAGTAAAAACAGTGGTCAATGAATGTGTAGCTACCGTCTTTAATGCAGAACGATCAGGTTCCGTAATTTTACTGGCAATAGCATAATATTTCAATCCTTTGGGATTTGTGATCCATTCTCTGGTTTGTAAATGAGCATACAATGCCTTCATTAAGCTCCCTTCATGAGGGATTTGTAATCTCCGATCTGGTCTCAAGGAGGTTTTTACAGAAACGTAACCCTCTATTTGAGCATAATCACATTTGTGGATAAATTGAGAATAAACATGTTCCAATCGGCTCAACACCTCTGTCGATATTTCAGAAATGGGTTCGATTTTTCCAATTACCTCATTTACTAATTCTCGGTTAATGATTACAAAGTCAGGATTTGAGGTAATCAACTGAACACCTGATACATCTCTAACCTTTTTCTTTAGGTCATCTATCAATTCGTTCAAACGATTTACATAAAGCGTTGATACATCGAACTGAGTAACATTTGGTAGAAGAAGGGCTAAATTTGCATCCGGATCACCAGCTGAATAATTCCAAGCACTGATCGCCAATAACCATTCGTACCAGTCACCATGAACGTTACTTAAAGCCTCTCTGGAAATACTTTTTTCTTGTGCTCGAATTTGTTCGTCAAATGCATTGAAAAGCTCACTTATGGCTGTATCATCTTCAGGAAGAACACCATTCAATAAAGTGCAAAAAGCAATGTTTTTTAATACTTGAGGCTTACCGCCACTTGTTGTTTTTATAAAGGACATAATTTCTGCGTTGTTATTTCATATTTCAGCAATGTAAATATGGCTAATAAATTGAAAAAACCGAGCTCTTTGGCTCTATTTGTGATCAAAAGTGTTCAAAATCACACGAAGTCATTCCTCTTTCCCCTATTTTTACCCAAAAATTCACCCATGCCAATCCTTTTTCTCCTCATCTCCTTTTTCTGGACCTTACCCACCCCACCCGAGCTCCCCGCAGGCATCCAACGCCTCCAAAAAGCCTACCCCGACTTCATCGTCAAAGCCGACGCCAACAGCATCACGCTGAAAGACGGCACCGTATTCAGCTATGTCGATGGCAAGAAAAACAAAAGCTTCCAGGAGTTGCTCGATCATCCCGACTTGGAAGACCAGTTTCGTTACGATTATCCTTCCAAATTCCCGGGCAAGGATGGTCTGCCCGTCAATCACGACCCCGGTCGCATTCGTTTTATGCCCTTTTACATGAAAATGTACGGCAATACCCAGGAGGAAGTACGTGCTAACTTGCGAGAAATCGTGTGGCTACCCAAAACCATCGGGACCAAAATCATGGTAACCAAAGTGAATGGTGTAGACAAAAAACTAGAGGCTATTTCTGCCGAACTCGATCAACTACCCGGGCTGAAGCAATACCTCGAAAACCCCGGCGGCAGCTTCCTCTGGCGGGTCATCAAAGGTACCAATCGCCTGAGCATGCACAGTTTTGGTATGACCATCGACATCAACGTGAAATACTCCCACTACTGGCAATGGGATTGCAAATGCACCAACGAAGACGCCAAATTGGGCTACAAAAACAGTATCCCCAAGCAGGTTGTTGATGTATTTGAAAAACACGGTTTCATCTGGGGGGGCAAGTGGTACCATTATGATTCCATGCATTTTGAATACCGTCCGGAATTTTTGTAACATCAAAAACAATACACCATGAAAGCAATACTTTCGCTGTTTCTTCTCATCAGTTTAACTTCTTGTTTACAAGCTCAATCCAACGGCATCATCACCCAAGACGTGGCTACCTTCAAAAAAACCATCCAATCCAAAAAAGTACAATTGGTGGATGTGCGTACCCCCTCCGAATTTGGAGAAGGCAAAATTGAAGGAGCCCAAAACATCGACGTTAAAAATGCTGAGTTCAAAAACATGGCAGCCAAACTGGATCCAAAAAAACCAGTAGCTGTGTATTGTCGCTCAGGCATGCGGAGCGCCAATGCAGCCAACATTTTGAAAGAAATGGGCTTCAAGAAAATTTACAATCTGGATGGTGGGTATTTGGCGTGGACGAAATAAGTGAAAAGTGAAAAGTGAAAAGTGAAAAATGAAAAATGAAAAATGAAAAAAACACCAAAAGGTGGAATCCTGATGGTGTACCAGTTTTTCATTTTTCATTTTTCATTTTTCACTTTTCACTTACTTTGTAATTTCACCGCGCAAAACAGCTGCCATGTCCAAACCTAAAAAAAAGCCCGTCCCCAATCACCCCAATCCACCCAAGGCCAAACCAACGGTGGGAGGTAAAGACGCAATTAATCGCGCCTCTACCTCAAACATCGAAAAGGGCACCAAGTCGCCGACCTGGCTTTGGATAGCCCTGCTGGCAGTTTTGGTTTTTATTGCCTATTCCCGCGCTTTGGACAACCAGTTTGTCGACTGGGACGATCCCACCTACGTCACCGAAAATCCTTACCTCAATCCAGCCAATTCAGAAAACCTGAATGCCTTGATGCGTTCGGTGGTGTCCCTGAACTACCACCCGCTGACCATGGCGACCCTGTGGTGGAACGCCGCCAATTCTGGCATTGAAAGTGCCCGTTCGTACATCAGTTTCAATGTCGTTTTTCACGTGATCAATACGGCTTTGGTCTTTTTCTTTGCTTTTGCATTGAGCAAGCGGAATGTGCTGATTGCGTTGGTGACAGCCTTGGGTTTTGGCCTGCATCCCATGCACGTGGAGTCGGTAGCCTGGGTATCGGAGCGCAAGGATGTGTTGTACGTGTTTTTCTTTTTGCTGGCGGCATTGGCCTATTTGAAACATTTGGGCAACGGAAAAATTGGCCTCTGGTGGGGCCTGGCATTGATTGCTTTTTTGCTGTCTTGTTTGTCGAAGGCGATGGCGGTTTCGCTGGTGCCGATCCTCTTTTTGCTCGACTATTGGCAGGGGCGTAAACTGTTGAGTTTGGGCAGCATTTTGGAAAAAATTCCTTTCATTGCTTTGGCGGTATTGTTCGGCCTTATTGCCCTGGATGTACAGGATGGGGGTAGTTTTTACGGGGCATTTGGCATGGTTGAAAAAAACGATGCACTGGCTGATTTTGAAGTCTTTAGTTTTTTCCAACGGCTCAAGTTTGCGGGTTATGGCTTCATGATGTACATCGTCAAGTTGTTTTTGCCTTTCAATCTATCTGCGTTTTATCCCTACCCCAATCTGGATGTGGTCAAACAAGGCAACGAAAGTGGAGTGTATCTCTTGGGCTTTGTTTTCACCCTGGCCGTAGGTGCCTGGAGCCTTTGGAATGCCCGCAAAAACAAAATTTACCTCTTCGGTTTTGGCTTCTATTTGTTCAGCATCGCGCTGGTTTTGCAGGTTATTTCGGTGGGAGCGGTGATCATGGCCGATCGCTATACTTATCTTCCTTATGTCGGTTTGTTTTTCATGTTAGGTTATGGCTTGGATGCCTTGATCCACAAAATTCCGTCCAGCAAATACGTGGTATGGGGGGTCATTGCTGGGCTCAATCTTTTTTTTATACTCCGCACCCGTGAGCAGGTCGATATTTGGCAAGACCACGATACCCTCTGGACCAATGTGATCAAGCTGTATCCCAACGCGGGTGAGCCCCGCAAAATCCGGGGACACTACTACGGCAAAACTGGCCGCATTGATCTGGCCATTGCCGACTTTGAAGCCGCGTTGCGCAATAATTTCCAAAATGTATCGATTTACGAGGGCTTGGGCAATGCCTATGGCACCCAAGGGCAGGTAGACAAAGCGGTAAGCATGTTCAACGAAGCCCTGAAACTCGACTCGAACAACGTCAGCGTACGTTACAATCGTTCGATTGCGCTTTTGGGCAAAAACCCACAGGCGGCGATCACCGACCTGAATTTTGTGATCAAAAATTCGCTGCTAGAAAAAGCGGCCAATTATGGGGCGAGAGGCTATGCTTATTTGCTTACGGGCAATTACGCTGCTGCTCAAGACGATTACAGCAAAGCGATTTCACTCGATGCGCAGGATCCCTATCATTTTTTCAACCGCGGGCAAGCCAAACAAATGCAAGGCGATGGTGCTGGAGCAATATCCGATTATCAGGCTGCGCTAAAATTGAAGCCGGGTATGCCGGAGGTGGTGGAAAAAATGAAGGGTTTGGGTGGACAATAAACAAATAGGGGCAGCAAAACTGTTCCAACATCGATCATAGCATTAAAACCGAAATCATGTGCGACTTCTCCGAAGTCGTAAAAACTAAATCACTTACTACAAATTCTACTACAAATGTGTGACTTCTCCGAAGTCATTGGATCGACTTCGGAGAAGTCACACATTTGTAGAAAATGATCGCAGTTGAGTTAAGGTTTTACGACTTCGAAGAAGTCGCACATGTTTATTTTGTCGACTCTACAAAATATTGCTATCCATTACTAATATTTCAAGTTTCATGCGCACACTCATATTTTTCCTAAGCATTCTCAGCTTGCTCTTGTACAACTGCACAGGCAATGACGAGGCAGTCGAAGTTTTTTCCAAAACTGACGTCTCCATTGAACGGATTCAAGACGTAGACATGCTGTACAGCGACTCCGCTCTGATTCGCGTGCGCATTCGTGGGCCAGTGATGCTGCGCCACCTGGTCAGCGACGATCCACGGCAGGAGTTCATCAAAGGCATCAAAGTTGATTTTTTCAACACTTACGGCGCATTAGCGGGTACACTCACGGCCAAATACGCTGTACGTTACGAATACAAAGGCATCACCCTCGTGCGGGACAGTGTGGTATGGAAAAGTGTGGATGGCAAAAAACTCGAATCGCCCGAACTCACCTGGAACGAACGGGATCAACAGGTTTCCACCAATCGATTTGTGGTTGTCAGCACCCCGAAGGATACCATTCGGAGCCACGGTTTTACGGCCAATCAGGATTTTTCCAATATCCGCTTTAGTGCAGTAGATGGCAGTTTGGAAGTCAAACAATGATGTGATTTTCGGAACAAAACCACAACACTGGACATTTTTGTATTCTAGAAGCGAAGGACATGAATCAAAATTCAACCCTTCGTCTCATTGCCTGGGTGTAGGATCAGGATGGAGGGGGCATACGCCATCAGCTCGTAGCGCTGCAATTTGATGATTTCCCAAAAATTGCGGCTCAAAATCAAGAGGTCGTATTCCCGAAAGGTGTTCATCTCCAAATTGGCTTGCACTACCCAGTTGCCCTTTGCCACGTAGGGCGCAGCTATTTCGGTTGGTTCTGCATAGCTCAGTACCTTGAATTGTGGCATGTTCTCCCGCTCAAAACATTGGTGCAGCAGGTTCAACAAATAAACATCCTGCTCATCGTAATACACCATCAGCACTTTTTTGATTTGAACGAACCCTTTGTCGATCAACACACCGATGGCACAATCGATGCTTTCAAAAAAAGTTTGCACCATGCCCCCAGTTTCGTCACTCGAAAACAGTGGCCGGGAACTTCCGATCAACATCAAGTTATACGCCCCCCGATTGGCATGTTGGATGATTTCCTGGGGCACATTGTTGCTGGCTTTGTAATGCGTTTGTAACGGAAGATGGTACCTTTCGGCCAAGCCTAAAATGGGCTCAAACCCTTCTTTTTCAAAAATTTCGGCCTCTGGAATGGAAATATCGGCATTGGGAGTAAAATGTAAGGCGTGGGTTTCACCCAAAATGTGCAACTGTTGAGCCAATTGCAAAAGGCGAACACCTGCTTTGGGTTGTCCAAAAGAAATCAACAACCGAAAAGGAGTACGTTGGGTTTGCTCGGGTAGCGCCGGAATAGCCTCGGGTTTGCTCCCGAATTTACGCTGAAACCATTGCAAAGCATTCAATGCCGGGCCAGTCATAAACGTAGTCGCCAAAGCCATCAGTACCATCATAGCAAATACTTCAGGGGATAAAATACCCAAGTCAAAACCAATATTAAGCACAATCAACTCCATCAAACCTCGAGTGTTCATCAAAGCACCCAAAGCCAGGGAGTCATACCAAGTTTGTCCGCTGATCCGCGCGGGTATGGTGCTGCCAATGAATTTGCCTAACACTGCAAAAAGGATGATCAGGCCACAAGTTTGCCACAATTCCGGCGTATTGAGCAGACCAATTTGAGTACGCAAGCCCGTAAACACAAAAAAGAGCGGCAACAAAAGCACCACCGTCAAATCTTCAATTTTATTGATGATCACGTGGCGAAATTCTTCATTTTGGGGAATAATCACTCCGGCCAAAAAAGCACCAAAAAGCGCATGAATGCCAATGATTTCGGTGATCAAGGCTGAAAGCACCAACACTGCGAAAATAACTGCGATCACCGAGCGGTTCATCGTTTCATAACTAAAAAATCGGTTGGCCACCCTGGCCAATAAGGGCCGAACCACGTATAGCATAAACAACACATACAATACCGAAAGCCCAATCGTCAAAAAGGCACTATTCGCTGGACCGGTACGCACCATGGCAATGATCGCCGCCAGGATACACCATGCCAAAACATCGTTGATTGCTGCTGCTGCCAAAGCCAAACTGCCCAAAGGTGTTTTGTTCAACCCGCGCTCCTGGGTAATGCGCGCCAACACCGGAAAAGCCGTAATGCTCATGGCAATACCAATAAACAGGGCAAAAGCCAAAAAGCCTATCCCTTCCGGAGCATAGGTTTGGTACAAGATCCAGGCCAGTACAATCCCGCCTACATAGGGTACAATGATGCTGGATTGGCTGATAAAAATGACATCCAATGCCGATTTGCGCAGTACCCGCAAGTCCAGTTCCATGCCCACCGTAAACATAAAAAGCACAAGGCCTAATTGGCTGATCAGTTGGAGATTGCCCAGAGAGTTGGGCGCAAACAAAAAACTAGAAAAATCGGGCGCAAGCCAGCCCAATAAAGAAGGGCCAAGCAAAATTCCCGCCACAATTTCCCCCACTACGCTGGGTTGCCCCATTTTGCCAATCAACCAGCCTAAAAGGCGGGCGATGCTTAAAATGGTCAAAATTTGTAGCAAAAAAATACTCAGTGGATGGGTTATCCCTTCCAAGATTGAATCCCAAAAATGCACGGGCCCATCCTGTACACGGGTACTGAAATTGTTTGGCGCTTCCAGTGCCGGCCCTTGATGCAGTACCCACCAGCCCAGCAACACCAACAAAGCGATAACTATTCCATAAAGCACCCAATTCTTTTTCATTTTGAAGCCAGTTTGGGCTGCAAACTACGAATTTGAAACTGAGTGTCTTCCTTATATTTTAGGTTTTTTTAGCTATGAGCATTCAGCAATCAGCGATGAGCTATCAGCTGTCAGCTGTCAGCCAAAGGAGGCTGCCTCGGGCTGACTGCTGATAGCTGATTGCTGACTGCTGATAGCTACTTACATCGTCACCTTCTTCGACTCAGCCCACCATTCTTCATTTTCCCAAAAGTTATCCCACCCCAGCTTGCGGTATTTTTCGTTGATTTCTACGTCGCGCTCGCCGATGGAGAATTCTTCGAGAATGTCGTTGGCAAAGCGGAAGATATCTTTTGACCAGATCACGGGTTTGGATTTGCCCGTTTTGTAGCTCGTCCATAGGCCATCATAACGGATGCCACTGCCCTGGTTGGGCGTTTCGGAGAAAAACCAGATTTCGGTCGGTGCCTTGTCGTAGGAAGCAAAATCCATTTGCATCTTGCCAGTAAAACGACCAGAGTATTTTTTCAGGCTGTCTTCGGCCAGGGTGAATTTCCCATTGGCAGAATAAATGCGTTGTACACCCATGTCCCCAACTTCCTCGGTATCGAGGTTGGGGTCGGAAACTTGTGCCAAACTATCAATGCGGAAAGTGCCTTTGAATGCTGAAACCACCTTCTTGTGGAGGTTTTTGCCTACGATGTGGTACAGGAAAGGATCTTTTTCGTCTTTGGTCACTTCTGAGAAATAGAACTCGATTTTGTAGCGGTCTTCACCATAAAAGCCCAGTTCCGCCCAATTGTGGCTCACCACGATGTTCGACAAATCCAGCGTATCCAACAATCCGTGCATGCCTGCCGAATTGAGCCATTTCAGCTTGATGGGCTTCACTTCGCTCTCAGTAATGCTCTCATCCCGCAAGGTATCAGCCCCTTCAGCGTGTGTTACCAGTGGAGTAGGTTCGGTTTCTTTTTCGGTTTGTTGGGCAGCCTTTTGGGTGCACTGCATCAACCCGAATGAGCAGAGCGCAAAGGCTACTGCAAAGAAGGTCAATTGAGAAAGGTGTTTTTTCATTTTACATTAGTTTTATGGTATAACGATGATGGGGGGAACATTCTTTTGATCATATAAGGGCCCCAGCCCAAAAAAATCAAGATTTCGGCGATAAAGAGATTGCCTACCCAGGAAAGCCAGGTCACCGTCAGGTAAGTTTCGATGGGTTTGGTGCCTAGGTAGTAAAACATAAAGTAACTTTCGGTGCGCAGACTCATGGCGGCAATGGTCACGGCAAGACTGCGCAGTACTGTGTTGGCATGTTTTTCCCATTGCCCCAGGCGGGCATAACGCCAGGCTTGTAAGGTCAAAAACCACCAGACTATACATTGCAGCGTAAATCCTACTTTGGCGGCCAAACCGCCATTGGCATAAATCGCCAGCCCCAAACCCGAAGGGCAGGCCAGTACCAGAATAACCGCAGCATATATCCGCCCCGTCCAACGGTGAAATTTGGGCCAATTGCGGTACAAAGCGGGGATGAGTTGCAGTGCACCCGTAGTCATCACCACCCAACTGCTGGCAATGTGGATGTAAAAAGAAACCTGGAAAAGGGGCTTGGCCAAAACATGATCGGTTTTGGTACCCAAAAAATCCTGAAGGGGGTTAAAACTAAAATAGGGCACAATTTTGGTGCCCATCAGGCAGGCAAAAGCAAGGATGACTGCCGCAGCCAGTAGGAGCAACAATTCCATAACCGTGTCAAAAATAGTGGCCCGCTGGGCTGTATTGGCCATAAATGCTTGAGATTCTTAGGCAAGAATAGGAAATTTTGGGGAGAAAGTGTGGGGGTAGAGCAGAAAATATCAAGGATTTATGCACAAATCTAGAACCCCTCCCCGAAGGTTTCAGACCTTCGGGGGGTAAAGCAGCGAAACAGTGCTTTGCTCGACCGTGCATGGACCATCACCGCTTCTCAAACCCATAATCCCGCTCCACCTTCGCGATCCTTAAGCGATACGACTGGTACCAGACCTCCCGCCCCAAATCCCGGGCCTCCACATGCTCCATCTGGTATTTCCAATTTTTGATGCTTTCCAGGTCTTTCCAGTAGGACACGGTGATGCCAATTTCATTCCGGGCGCTTTCTGCCCCCAGGTATCCCGGCATGGTGGCGGCGAGTTGGGCCATTTTTTCTGCCATTTCCCCATAGCCATTGTCGCCTTCGGTGCGGGTGGTGCTGAAAATGACCGCGTAATACGGCGGTTTGGGCGTATCGGCTAATGCAGGTTGCTGATTTTCGGTATTGGAGGCCATGATCATTTCATTTTGAACAAAAATAGTACAAAAAGGACTACTATAAATGGCCAGATTGCAAAAAATCAATAGTCCAGATTTGTATTTTTGGCGCGAACAGACCATTACCAACATGTTGCCCTTTGCTACCCTCATCCACATCGACAAAGGAGTTAAAGCCTCCGTTTTTATCCAAATCTCCAATAGCCTGGCGGAGCACATCCGCAAAGGCACCATCCCCGCAGGTGCACAATTGCCGGGGACTCGTGCTTTGGCGGAAGTATTGGGGGTGCATCGGCAAACGGTTGTAGCCGCTTACGATGAACTATTGGCCCAGGGTTGGATCGAAACCCAGGCGGCTAAGGGGACTTTTGTGAGTCAAAAACTGCCCGAAATCAAAGTGCAGGGCTTCAATCCAAATACCAATCCTGCCGCCAATCCCCGGGTCAAGGCAGGCTTCTCTATTTACGCCGACCCAAGCCTGAGCAAACCCGTTTTGCGCGGCAGCAATAGCCTGGCTTTTGACGATGGATTCCCCGACGTGCGCCTCGCCCCTTGGGATGCCCTCAACCGCGCTTACCGCACGGCACTGCAACAGGGCTACCGCAAAAATTTGTTCTTTTATGGTGATACCCTGGGCGAGTTGTCGCTGCGGACACAGATGACCAAATACTTGCGCGAAACCCGTGGCCTGCCCATCGAATTGGACAATGTGCTGATCACCCGTGGCAGTACGATGGCCATTTACCTCACTGCTCAGTTGCTCGTTCAGGCGCAGGACGTAGTTGTGGTTGGGAAAATATCCTATGGCTCGGCCAACCTGATTTTTCAGCGCCAAGGGGCTAAATTGTTGCATGTGCCAGTCGATGAGCACGGCATTGATGTGCAGGCCATCGAACAATTGTGTCAGGAGCAGCCCGTACGCCTCGTCTACGTCACTCCGCACCATCACTATCCAACTACGGTGACCATGCCCGCCGAGCGCCGCCTGCGCCTCCTACAACTGGCCCAGCAATACCACTTTTGTATTCTGGAGGATGATTACGACTATGATTTTCATTACAACAGCAACCCAATTCTCCCCCTGGCGGGTGCCGATACGGGCGGGCATGTGGTGTACGTAGGCTCCTTGTGCAAAGCCTTTTCCCCCTCCTTGCGCATTGGCTACGTGGCCGCGCCCAGCGAAGTGATCGAAAACCTGGCCCGCTTGCGCCGCATCCTGGATCGGCAAGGTGACAATTTACTGGAGGCAGCTACAGCCACACTCTTTCGGGATGGGGAAATGAAACGGCACCTGAAAAAAGCGCAAAAAACCTACCAGCAGCGGCGCAATTTGTTTTGTGACATGCTGTCCCAAGAACTAGGCTCCATTGTTGAGTTTAAAAAACCGATGGGCGGTATGGCGGTCTGGGCGCAGTTTGACCCTGAATTCCCATTGCGCAAAATCCGCGAAAAACTGCTGCAAAAAGGCTTGTACATCCCCGATGCGTCCAATTATACCCCCGATCTGAATGTTACTCGCCTGGGTTTTGCATCGGCAAATGAGGAGGAAATGGAACGTGGTATGCGCATTTTTAAAAGCTGTTTGTAAAAAAAAACGCTAAATGCTGTAAAACCTCTAAATCCCGCCGCATTTTTGCAGTATGGGAAAGTTTAAACTGACTTTAGAATACGATGGTGGCCGCTTCAAAGGTTGGCAAGTCCAGGAAGATGCCCGCTCCATTCAGGGCTTATTGATCAAAGCTGCACAAACAGTATTTGAAACCGAAAAGGTTGAAGTATATGGCTCTGGCCGCACCGACGCTGGTGTACATGCCCTCGGGCAAGTGGCGCACCTGGACGTAAACTCCAAAATGCCCGTGCGTTTGATCCGGCAAAAACTGAATGACCTGCTGCCCCACGATGTCAATGTCATCAGCGTGGATTCGGTGTCACCAAAATTCCATGCCCGCCACGACGCCATTGCGCGCAGCTACATCTACCAAATCTCGCGCCGCCGCAACGCCTTTGGCAAACACTTCATGTGGTGGGTCAAAGACCCCTTGGACGTAGAAAAGATGAACCAGGCCGCTGCACACCTGGTGGGTTTTCACGATTTCAAGTCCTTCTCCAATGAAAAAGGGACCGAAAAAAGCTCCAAAGTAGAGTTGCAACAGCTCAAGGTGGTAGAAAAAGGGGACATGATCATTGTACACATCGTGGCTTCGCATTTTTTGTGGAAAATGGTGCGTCGGGTCGTGGGCTGCCTGGTTGAAGTAGGCACCGGCCGGATGGATCCCGCCAAATTTAAAGAATGGCTCGAAGCGCCTAGCCCGGAGCCTGCAAAATACACCGCGCCTCCAGCTGGCTTGTTTTTGGAACGGGTTTATTTTCCGGGGGAACAGGTGAGTAAGGAGTTTAAGACACTTCTATAAAAGTTGAGGAGTTGAGAAGTTTAGGCTACCGCGAGCCACTTAGACAATGCCCTTGTCAAAATTGCTGCGGTAGCTTCGCTGGTACAAGTCTCCAGACTTGTGCCATTATTTTCGCGTCTCTGACGCACGAGCAACGCGAAAACATTGAATAAACACACGTCTGAAGACGTGT
Source organism: Saprospiraceae bacterium (assembly GCA_027488855.1). Classification (GTDB taxonomy): domain Bacteria; phylum Bacteroidota; class Bacteroidia; order Chitinophagales; family Saprospiraceae; genus Haliscomenobacter. Next base: position 798 of record JAIYAV010000289.1, on the reverse strand, counting down.
TGATATTGGTACAAGTCTGGAGACTTGTACCAGCGAAGCGCTGAACCTTAGAACTGATCAGTACTGTGGACGATCAAGTTTCGATATGAAACTAAATTAAAATTTAAAGAATCCATGGTAAAATACTTTAAAGGATGGGAAACAGATTCAGAGGATGAAATTTCTCAAACCCAGGCATTGATGGAAAGTAGGTATTGTGCCTTTTTTTCAAATGCTGAAGTTGGCTTAAATTACAAAGAAAGTTATTTAAATGGTGACCTCATTGGTATCGATTATTACATTGATGACCTGAGCCAATTCAATAGTGTAGTTGAGTTTCATAAGTCTCGGTATTCTAAATTGCAATTTGACATAGCTCTTCCTGCTGTCAGGATAGAGGAAGTCGAAGTTCAGCTATTTTTTATATATGATGAAAACGGTGGTTTAGAGAGAAAGACTAAATCGATTACAAACAACGAAAAAAAATATATAAAGGAGGTTTTTTATAACGACAAAGATGTAAGACTGAATTCTAATGTTTACCTAATGGACACAGACGGCAACATTAACCATGTTTTCGAATACGATAAAAATAGAAATTGTGTAGATGCTTATTCTTTTGTTAATCAAAAAAGTATTAATCCGAGTCAATTGCTTTTAGATGAGGGCTTAAAAAAATATTGTTATGATGAGTTCGATGGGGTGTAATTCAAATTGTCGCAGACAATTTGAAAAGGCTTATCTTTAGAACAAATCCAATCAAGATGAGCAAGGAAGAATTTCTGGCCCTAGCGGCCTCCCGTTACGAAGCGCTTAATA
>JAIYAV010000354.1 GCA_027488855.1 Saprospiraceae bacterium | reverse complement strand
CCAGCACCACCGCTGGATCGCCCCCTACGTTCCTCAAATCGATTCCCTGTTTTCCACTTATCAAAAAGGGAGCAACCCCGGTCTGGCCGTCGGCGTCTTGAAAGGCGGGCAGTTGATGTTTTCCAAAGGTTATGGTTTGGCCAATCTGGAGCATGGCTTACCTTTTACCCCCAACACCGTATCCGATATCGGCTCCCTGGCCAAACAAATCACTTGTTTTGCCATCGTGCTTTTGGCACAACGCCAACAGTTGAACTTGGACGACAACATCCAAAAATACTTACCCGAAGTGCCCAATTTTGGCCAGCCCATCACCATTCGCCATTTGGTACACCACACCAGCGGTTTGCGCGAAATTTATGGCATGTTGGAATTGGTCGGTTGGAAACAAGGCGACGCGGTGCGCCAGGAAGAGGCACTCAATTTGGTGCAACACAGCCAGGAGCTCAATTCCCCCCCCGGCAGCCGTTACAGTTATTGCAACACGGCCTACATGCTGCTGGCGGAAATCATCCAAAAAGCCAGTGGAAAAAAATTTGAAGACTGGATGCGCGAAGAAATTTTTCGCCCTTTGGGGATGAACGATACCTATGTGATGGACGTGCAGGGAGAGTTGTTTCTCCATACCGCCGATTCTTACATGATGAGCGACCAAAACGTCTGGATCAAATTGTACGACAACAGTACCGTCATTGGTGCAGGGGGCATCTACACTACCCTACCCGATCTGGCGCGCTGGTGCAACAATTACCGCGATGGCAAAGTGGGTGGCAAACAAGCGATTCAACAAATGTTCCAACGCGGGGTGCTCAGCAATGGAGATAGTTTAAACTATGCTTTCGGGCTGGAAACCCTACCCTATCGCGGTCTACGCCGCATTCAGCATACAGGTGCAAGTGCGGGTTACCGGGCGGCTTTGCTGTATTTTCCACAACAAAATCTATCCATTCTGGTCAAAGGTAATTTTGCCAATTTCAATAGCCAGGCTACTTGTGAGCGTATTGCCGATATTCTTCTGGCCAATAGTTTTACCGAACCCGTACCCAGTTTGGCTGTGCTGAATCGTTCGGCGTCCAAAGGCTCACCCAGCCCTCCTGGCCCCTTGCAGGATTATGCAGGACAGTATGATTGTCCTGAGCTAGCGACTACGTATACTTTTCAAATTGAAGGAGATGGCCTGGTTGGTGTGCATCGTTACAATGGCAAGTTTCCCATTCAGCATGTGGATGAGGATCGATTTAGTGGGCCATCCTTTATGAGTTCGCTGCGTTTTGAACGGGATGCCAATGGGGTGATCAAGGGCTTGCGGGTTTCGAATGGTCGAGTGCTCAATTTGTGGATGAAAAAACAATAAAAGTTGATGGGGTGGCCTATACTCAGGAGCAGGCCAAACAACAGAATTATTTGCTCAATTTTTAAGTTGGATACGCTCCCCTCCAGTGTAAATGTTGAAGCCGCCCTCGCGCAAAAAACCGACCAAAGTCAGGTTGTGCGCTTCGGCCAATTCAACGGCTATACTGGAGGGAGCACCTACTGCCGCCATGATTGGAATACCGGCCATGATTGTTTTTTGCACCAGTTCAAAACCAGCTCGCCCACTGACTAGGAGGATGGTATCACTGAGTGGCAAGTTTTGTTTTTGCAGCGCCGCCCCAATCACCTTATCCACTGCATTGTGTCGGCCCACATCTTCACACAGGTACAACAAATCCCCAGTGCTTGAAAACAATCCAGCGGCGTGAATTCCCCCGGTATGATTGAACAGGGATTGTTGCTGAAGCAGGGCTTCGGGTAATCGCAGCAGTACTTGGGGGGAAATGATCGGTTGCTGGGCGGGCAACAAAAAAGCAGACTGGTTTTGCACCATCTCTAAACTGGCTTTGCCACATACGCCACAACTGGAGCTGGTGTAAAAATGGCGTTGCAGTCGAGCAGCATCGAACTGTGCTGCCGGGTGTAACTCTACCAAAATGCTGTTTTCTTGCGCCTCTGGGCTAAGTTGTGCCCCTGGGTAGCGGATTTGTAGGACATCTTTCCGACCTTGAATCAAGCCCTCGGTGAATAAAAAACCGTATACCAAATCGAAATCTGCTCCTGGCGTGCGCATCGTAACGGCTAAATTCATTTGCAGGCGCTGGGAGATTGGTCCATAAGCCAATTGTATCTCAAGAGGCTCTTCACTGGCCAAATAATCCGTTTTGGGCTCAAAATAGTTATGCCGATATTTGATGATTGTCCTTTCTTGAGTGGGTGTTTGGTACATTTTTTTCCTTTTATGAAAAAATCCACCATAGCAGCTTTCCAACTACATAAATGGACAAAAAAAGCATCAGCAGCAAAGCTCCCAGGATCAAAAAGATGACCCACCAGGCGCTGCCACCGTGTTTGCCCTGCGCGTAGTGCTCCTTCATCAATTGTACATTGCGGTAGTTCGCTTTGTAGCGAATGTCCAAAAGATCACCCAGCAAGGGCACTGAACCTACTACCCCATCAAGCAGAATGTTGCCCACCATTTTTACGCCCAGCATCCCGCTGGCTCCTTTGCGCACCAAAACGACCACCAGAATACCTGAAACCAAAAAAGTAAACACATCTCCAACATAAGGAACCAGGCCAATCACAGCATCCATTCCAAAACGAATGCGGGTGAAAGGAATCCGAAAGCGGTTGTCCAAAAAATCGGCCAGCTTATCCAAAAATCGTAAATCATCCATGGCTGTCTTTAAAGGTAATGTACTGAACTAATGGTCGAATCGGGCAAAATGGAAATTTCCCGAAAAGCGATGCGGTAATGATCCACTTTAAAATCCTCGGCGTTAGAGTCAATCTGGAAAAAACAGGAGGGCGTGAGGTTTACCAAAAGGTTTTTCCAGCGTACGGTACGTTCCACATGGTAATGCCCGCAAAAGATGTCAATCTTGCCCGGATAAGCACAAAGGATTTCTTGCAGCGGGTCGCGGTCTTTGAGCGCATGGTTGTTGTCCATAAAAGGAGTGCCCACCAACAGTGGCGGGTGATGGATAAACAAGATGACGTCCCCCTGCAATTGTTGAAGTTGTTGCTGCAACCACTCCAACTGGGGCGCTTCCACCTGGTAGGTTGAAGTATCCATAAACAAGACTGGTCGCCCACCCCAATTGCGGCCAAAATACAAACCATCTGGATGGTAATCCGCTTGTCGTTGAAAGGCTTCGGTTAACAATTTTGAATCATCGTGATTGCCTGCAATGACTTCATAAGGAATCCGCAACTGATCCACCCATTCTTTGACCCAGGCATAAATTTCCAGGTCGCCCTGGCTGTAACAGAGGTCGCCAGATAGCACCAGGTAGTCTGGTCGTCGCTCTTGCACTGCAGCGATGATGCGGCGAAAATTTTCCCTTACATCTACAAAGTAAGTGTCCTCTCCTTCCTGTCCGATGTGCAGATCGGTAATTTGAATAACTCTCATAGCCTGGGTTGTGTGCCTGATTTGATCAGACACTAGGTGTATCTACCCCGCAAAATAAAAAATTTATTTTTTACTGCCCCGTAAATCCACCTTACGATCATTGATGTATTGAAACAAGGCGTACAAGGAAGCCCGAGAACGGACGGGAAGCTGTTGTATTTCGGTTTTTTGCAAAGTGTCATTCAGCCAATTTTGGTACTGCTGCAAGGCCTGTGCTGAATAATCATCCAGGTCTTGAGTCGTCGCCTCACGGCTGATCTTTTCAGCCACATTTTCCATCCACTCCGCCTGCATTCCTTGTAAATCAGTAACGATCAACTGACGGCCTCTAGCATAATTGAGGGCAATTTTTCGGTGCAGCCGTTCGGCTTGCCACCACAAGGATGCATCGGGTTTGGCACCCGGTTGGGGCCATTCAGGCGTGAGCAGGGTTTTCCCGCCAAAAAAGAAGGGCAAATACACTGAAAGACAGGGCATGGAGGTACCCGTCAGCCACATGGTTGGCGTACTGCCATCCAGGGGCAATTCAAAGACCATCGACCCCGTGGTTTGGCTGGGATTGGTCGGCCCGGTGGAATGCATACAGACGTTGCCGGTACCTCCGTGGGATGGGTCGTAGTGATTTTCGGGCTCGTCGCCGTGTTGACTCAAAATTTGCATGGCGCTGAGGGCGGCCAGGTTGGGTTGGGCTTGGATGGCTTGGGTAGAATAATTCCGCCGTACCTTACATTTGCTCATGCGGGTATAAAACCAATCGGAATAAGCCTTGGCAAATGAAAAAGGTGCTCCTTTTTTGCTCCAACCCCGCATTATCGCGTAGTCTTTCGCCTGTGGGCTGATGCGATCATAGCCTGCATCCAGGGTAAGCCCGTTGGAAATGGCATAATGGCCCTGAATTTTTTTGGCCGCCCAATGAGGTCCCGCTGTTTCAAATACCCAGGCCGTATGGCGATCGGCGATCAAAAAACTGTTGTGGTAAAAAAAGCGGCGATTGCGGTAGCCCCCGCAGGCATCTTGGCCATAGTCGGCCAGGAGTTGGATCATCAATTCCAGGGCTGCATCAGCGGAAGTACAACGTTCGAGCGCCAAACGCAGCATGTCCATCCCCGTCAAGCCCTGGTTTTTCTTTTGAAAACTGATTTTGGTGAATACTGCTTCATTGCCGATGACCAGGCCGTGTTCGTTGGCCCCCATTTCGGCACCCCACATCTGGAAGGGTTTGGACAAAATGACCTCATGGGTGAGTGCGACCTGAGGGATTTCGATATAAGTGCATTGGAGTTTTTTTTCAGAGGGTTCCTGGCGTGGATACCGAACAATGGCCTGGGCCTCATTCGGTTCACGGTCGGAGTTTTTGCCAAAAATGAGTCGGTCTGCAGTAATTTTGATGAAGGTATCGCACATAGAATAGGTTGTATGGCTGGTTGAAAATAAGGGCTACCTTATGTAGCAGATGGGTTGTATGGACACTACCATACAACCCATCTTAATTAACCCCGCCTTGATCAAAAGAGTTTGCTACCCTTCCTTTCATTCCGAATCAATACCCGAATACCTACCGAACCAGTTGAATGACCTTTCGATAAATCTGCTCTTCATCAAAACATTGAAGTTCCAATAAGTATACCCCGTGTGAAAGCGGCGGAATACTGAATTGGACTGTACTTTGAGCATTTACCTGGTTGTATTTTTCCTGGCTCAACAATTGCCCACCGAGCGTATACAGCGTTGCATGAACGGGGCCTGAATGCCCTTCAGTCAAGCTGAAATTTACTACATTGGCGTACTGCAGTGGGTTGGGGAATACTTTCCAAATGTTTTGTTGTTCGTTGGTTTCCTTTACTGCAACCAAGGTGCTACTCGTATCCTGAGGAGGGCTCAGGGGGTCACTACTTGGAATGATGTACCAGCGTTGCGCATCGTTGCCGATATAGGTCTGCAAACTGACATCCGTTCCATTCAGATTGCCCTCCAGGTATAAATTACTTTTGTGGTTTTTGAAATAAAACGTGCTGTCTCCGGCCTGTTCGATCACCCAATTTTGAGCTGAGGTGCCATTCACCCTAAATTGCCAAATTTTTGTACCCGGAGCAGTACCTCCACCAAAGGCGTCAAGGGCCAAATTGCTGTGTTTGGCCAGAATGTTCCATAATTTTTCGGGCGTTTTTTTGAAGAAAAAGGCCTGGTGCGGGGCTTCCTTATTGGCGTTTTGTTGCAAAAAAACACCAGCACCCAAGGCTCCGCCAGTGATCTCCAAAACCCTCCCGGTCGCTTTGTTGCGGATGTAGCAGGCCTTATCTGGAATTTGAAATAAATTGGTAGACACCCCGGCACAGGCATCCAGCTGGATAGAAGTCGTCCTGGCTACACCTTTGCCAATCCATTGTTTGTGTGCTGTGTCCCAATTGCCTTTATAGCCACCCTGAATATTGCCCGCTACATTGCATACATAAACAGAACTGTAATTGAATAAATCATCATTACTCAAATTCATTGCCTTGGAAACGCTGAAATAGCCCAACCAGGAATATTGCTTCAAGCAGGTCAAATCTTTACTGGCCTGCTCGGCCAGATCACCTACCAAAAGGTGATCACTATGGTCTCCCGGATTGTACAAACTATTGGTTTCTGGAATATTCAGGGTGGCGTAGCTGTACCCCGATGTTTCAGCAATGATGATGCGTTGAATGGTCTTCACCAAATCAGTCCAACCTTCATACGTAGCAGAACTGTCCACCGCAGTAATTTTGGAGATTTCTCCATCGCGCAAACGTTTGAGGGATTGATTTCCAGTGCCCGTATACCCCTTGCCATCGCCATTGCCTTCGGGTAAACGCAGGTAATAACTTTTGGTATGCTTGTACTGCACCTGAAAAATCTGGTGCGCATTGGCGTACACATATTTGGCGGATTCACTACGATCTGGCGCCGAGGCGATGTCGGCCAGAAATTTTACCGAAAGCCGGGAGCCATTGTCTCGGGCTTGGTAATATGGAATAGTCCCACTTCCTCCTTTGCCTAGTCCCGCATCACCTGCCGTAAGGGTGATAAACACCGTTTTCTGCTTGGCATTCGTGACATCAGCAAAGGCATTTTTCACCATAAACAACTGCCAATCATCCTGATGTGCTACGATGTAGAATGCGACCGATTCTTGTGCAAAGGCCAATTGGGCCAAAAGAAAAAGGGCAAGGCACCAACTTTGGCGCAAAAAACGGGTATATGGAGTTGACATTGTGTTGAAAATTGATGATTAGATAGATGGAATGCTTGGATCAGACCTGTACTTTTTGAATGGCTGCAGGTAAAGTGCGCCAGAGGATCCATAAATCCAGCCAAAGACTGTAGCGGTTCGCGTATTCGATATCCAGCTTTTTGCGGCCATCTTCACTGACGTTGGCTTTGCCGCGTTCGGTTACTTGCCACAAACCGGTAATTCCGGCAGGCGCAGCAAAACGCGCCACCCAATCATCCTGGGTCAATTTTTCTGCTTCGTACAAGGGCAAAGGTCGATTGCCCACCAAAGACATGTCGCCCAATAAGACATTGAACAATTGAGGCAATTCGTCAATACTGGTATTGCGGATGAAATGCCCAATGCGGGTAATGCGCGGATCATTTTCGATTTTGACAAAAGTATTGCCTTCTTTTCGTGCCTTTTGGTGCAAAAACGCTTCTTCACCAATGAATCCATCATCCTGGAGTAGGATAATGTGGTCGTCGTAGAACACTTCATCTGCTTTCTCGGCTGCTTGTTGCTGCTCGTACTGATTCAAGTGTTTTAATCCTTTCAGCAGTTGATCAGCATTGGGGCGCATGGAGCGAAATTTGTAAAAATCAAAGGCGCGGTAGCCCTGGCCTACCCTTTTGGCGCGGTAGATAATGGGGCCTGGCGATTCTAGTTTGATCAAGATTGCGATGATCAAAAACAAGGGGGACAAAAGGAGAATCAGGATGCTGGACGCCATCACATCGATACAACGTTTCCAAAGAGGAATGGTGTAGGTGGGGTGTCCAATTAGGTAATTGAGTAAAACTTGCATAGCTGGAAAATGAGTGTTGATTAAGCTTGAATGGATAATTGACGCGCAATGCGCAGGCTTAATTCCCTTGGGTGAAAGGGCTTAAGTACAAAATCCGCAGCACCTGCTTCCAGGCATTTGATGCGATCCTCAACGGATTCGGAGGCGGAAAGTACGATGCAGGGAATTGGCTCAAACTCCGGATTTGATTTTAAATGGCCCAACCATTCTAAGCCACTTTGCCCCGGAAGTTTTAAGTCCATAACGATCACATCAGGTTGGAGGCCCGCTTCCATGCGGATTTGGGCCTCCTCCGCCGTTTCGGCAGTAAATACCCGAAATTCCGTGCTTAAGATGCGTCCCAAAAACGTGCGCATCATTTCATTGTCTTCTACCAATAGTACGTTCGATTCCATAAATAAAATTTTGATGCAACAAAAGTAGGGTGAGTCGACAGGAAACGGTGTTGAAAATAGGGCAAGTGGACGGTTTTGACGGTTTTTGGTAAAAATGTTCGATGAATGGAATTTACCTGAATGAATAGTCCAAGCTTAGGATGCTTTACCAAAAACCGTCAAAAAAAGCCATTGACCGATCAAAAAAATAGCTTAACCGAAGAGCTCCGCACTGGAATGTACCCCGCACCTACCTTTGCATCGTAAATCATTACATTATGAAATTGTTTCTCCGCCCTCAGGGTAAATACACTGCCGCATTCAGTCTGAATATCCTCCCCATGTTGAGGAGGCCACTAAGCACGGGAGCCTATATCGCAGAACTAGACGGTTTGCGGTTCATTGCCATACTAGCTGTAGTTGTGCAGCATTTGAGTGAAAGGCTCACCCGCATTCAGAGCAGCGACGTTCAAGCACAGTGGCTTGATTCCAGTCTGCATTATGCGGCTTCACGAGGGAGTATCGGAGTGCTGCTGTTTTTTGCGATCAGTGGTTTTATTTTAAGTCTGCCTTTTTGGAGTGGCAAATCAATCCGCTATACCGCATATCTCAAAAATCGTTTGTTGCGCATCGAGCCACCGTATTTGATCTGGATGAGCTTGTTTGCCGTGTTGCTCTGGCTGAGTGGCCGGATTACCGATGACCTGGGGCAACATTGGCTGGCCAGTATCGCCTATATACATACGCTGAGTTACGGCGAATTTTCAGTCATCAATCCGGTTGCCTGGTCTTTGGAGATCGAAATTCAATTCTACTTGCTGGCACCCTGGATGGTTTTGTTCTTGAAAAAATACTTACCCGCCAAGTTCCGCCCCTTGCTCTTGCCCTTGTTCATTGGATTGTACACCTTGCTGATGCAGGTGATGGGCTGGCATCAGGGCTTACTCAAATTCACCTTACTGGGGCAGTTGCCTTATTTTATGGTAGGGATTTGGATGGCGGATCTTTACCAGCAAGGAAAACTCAAACTTGAAGTTGGCAAAAGCACGCTACTTTGGGCGGTTTTAGGCTGGCTGATCATGATGTATACCTGGTCTGAAAACGTGGGTCTTACGCTGATTTTTTTAGTGGCCTTAAGCGCCTTTTTTGCCCTGGCGTTTCAGCCTTCATTCTTTCAGCGCGTATTGCGCAGTCCCTGGATCGCAGGCATTGGCGGCATGTGTTACAGCATTTATCTGATTCACTTGGCAGCCTTGGAAGGTTTAAGCAATTGGAGTAAAGGTTGGTTATTGATAGATGGTTATGGATTGTCCATGCTAGTACATGGAGTGTTGTGGTTGTTTCCCATTTTTTTGTTCAGTGTGTTGGCCTATTTGCTGCTTGAGAAGCCATTTATGAGCCGCGAATGGCCAGCACAGCTGAAAAATTGGCTGCAACAATCGCGAAAATTGATGATTAAGACAAGTATTACAGTGTTATTTATAGGGGGAACTTTTTTTTGGGGGAATCAAGCAAGCGCACAAACCGATACCATTCGGTGGAAGGGGAAGGCGCTTGCTCCTCTTTCAGTTTTGATCGATAGAGCCCAACAAAATTCCCATGCATTAAAAGCCAATGATCGCGAGGTCGAAATCCTGGCTTTGGATCGCGACATCACTAAGCGCCAGTGGATGCAGCACGTTTCGGTAGTGGCAGGGGTAGACGCTGGCAATGGCAACTACGTTAGTACCAATACCGAAGCATTTACCGCCATCAATAGTTCTTTAAACCGCAAGGCCGTTCAGTTTGCAGTGGGTGTGAATGTTCAATTGCCGCTGAGTTCTTTGAGCAACCGAAAAGCAGAGATACAAAAACACAGCCTGATGATGGAGAAGGAATTGCTGCTGAAAGCTAGTCTGGGCCAAACGATTCGGGAAGAAGTCATCAACAGGTATACCCGGTTCAAAGAAGCCGTCCAATTGCTCGATTTGCAAGCAGGCGTCAATGAAGCCAGCTCGATCAAACTTACCGCAGCTGAAAAATACTTCAAGGAAGCCCAATTGAGTGTAGAAGATTTCAGCCAAGCGATGGAACAGCATTTTCAAAACAAAATGGAACTGGAAAGAAAGAAGTCAACGGTTGAAAATACGCTATTGTTGTTGGAAAACATTGTCGGAACCTCCATATATAACACACTATGAGCTTATTAGATTTTTTACGGATCGTCTTGCGTAATTGGTACTGGTTGTTGTTTTCTGCTTTGACCCTGGCCGTTTTGACCTGGTCAAGCCTCAAAAAACAAGCGCCTCAATACTCCTCCCATAGCATCATCAATACAGGCTTGGTATCCAACTATACCATTGAAAGCAATGAAGGGGCTAGCATCGACTACGCATTTACCAATAACGAGTTGCAAAACATCATCAACGTCGCAACTTCGTATCAAACGATGGAAGAATTGGGCCTGCGTTTGTTGGCCAAAGTTTTGGATAAACGCACGGGAAAAGGGATGTTGCTGCCCGAAAATCGCCAAAACCTGGAGGAAAAGCTGGGAGCAAAAGTGTTGGCAAAACTTCGTAGCAAGGATCCCGAACTGCTCCAACTTAGTCTGATGCACATGCGCGACCGCAGCCGTCACGGTCACGTATATCAACTGCTTTATTCTGACCATCCTTTGTTTGGGATTGAGCAACTTCAGACCATCACAGTGGAACGGTATGGCAATAGCGACATGTTGAAAATCAGCTACCGAACATCAGACCCTGGGATTTGTCAGCTCACGCTAAAATTGCTGGCAGAAATCATCATGGAAACCCAGCTCTCCCTGAAAAAAGGGCAGTCTGGAGATGTACTGGCTTTCTTTGACGAAGCTACTCGAAAATCCGCAGCAGAACTTCGCGCAGCAGAAGATGAATTATTAGGATTCAAGGTCCGCAATAAAGTCATCAATTATTACGAGCAAACCCGCTTCATCTCTGGCAAAAAAGAAGACTTTGACGAGATGTATTACAAAGAAATGATGAACCTCGCCTCAGCGGATTCGACCATCCAAAAATTGGAAGGCCAACTGCGCCAAAGGGTGAACTTGCCCCGTTTGAATCAATCCATCATGGATCAGCGCAAAACCTTGACCGAATTGAGCACCAAGATCAGTGCCATGGAGATCATGCCCGATAGCTTGGAAGATTTTTCCACCACTGATCTGCGCAAACTCAAACGGCAAGCTGAAAAGGTAAGAGAAAACATCCGCAACACCGTGGATGAAACCTGGACGAATACCAACATGCCCGAGGGTTTGCCCGTCAGAGATGTACTGAACCAATGGCTGAGCAGTGTGCTCAAGCAAGAAGAGTCCACGGCACGGATGCAGGTCATTCGTCAGCGTCAGGCCGAGTTTGTCCAAATTTACGATCAGTATGCCCCGTGGGGGTCTACCATTCGGCGCATGGAGCGGCAAATTGATGTCAATGAACGCGCCTACCTCGAAAATTTACATAGCTTCAACCAAGCTCGTTTGCATCAGATCAACATGATGATGAGCTCCAACCTGAAGGTGATCGACGAACCTGTGTTTCCCAAAAAACCAGAACCCAGCAAAAAAATGATGTTTGTGGTCATGGCCTTTTTGGCGGGTTTGTTTCTCCCATTGGGGGTATTCATTGCGATGCATCTGCTGGATCAATCCCTAAATTCGGTAGCAAGAGCTGAAGAAAAAACCGGTTTGAAACTGGCGTCGGCGCTGCCTTTTGTCGACAAATTTAAAATTGGCCCCAAAGCAAGAATCGACTTTCAGGCCATCAACCACAAGTCCATGCAGCAACTGATCCACACGCTAAAAATGAGCAATCAAAGTGTGGAAAGCCCCGTTATTGCCTTTTTATCCAATCGCAGCGGGGAAGGAAAAAGTTGGCTCATCACCCGCTTGGCCGCTTACCTGGAACAAAAAGGGCAGCAAGTTCACCAGATCAAAGCCAGTGATTGGGTAACCCAAGGGGAACAGATTCAGCAACGCCTCCAGGAAAACCCCGCCTGGGTTTTGGTAGAGTTCCCAGCCTTGTTGGAGCAGTCGGAACAACTGCCTTATTTGAATGAAATGCACAGCGCAGTGTATGTTGCCTATGCCCGGAAAGTTTGGTCCAAAGCGGATGAACGTGCCTTGGATCGCATCAAGGATTGTGCAGACAAACCCGCACATTTGTTTTTGAATGCGCTGGATTTGGATCACATGGAAGACGTGATCGGCGAGGTGCCCAAACGCAGAAACATGCCCCGCCGTTGGTTGAAAAGAATGGTAACCTTGCAATATTCATAAAAAAAATAAGCGCTCATTTTGCCCAACTACTAAGCCAAGCTATGAACGAAACTACAAACTCAAAACCGCTGCTCTGTTTGGCCCTGCCCGCCTGGGCTGGCAACTACACCAAATCGACCGTAGAGTTGATGAAGGCCATGAGCGAACATCGTTCGGTGCTGTACATCGACTATACCTATACCTGGAAAGATGTAATGATGGCTTTCTTGGGCAAAAAACCCGGGCTGCCCATCTTAAGCGTACTCGGATTGAAATCCCGAATCCGTCGTATCTCCCCTCAACTGCAAGTTTGGAGTTTGCCTCCATTGTTGCCCATCAATGGATTGCCTCCCGGGTTTGTATTCCGGGTGGTTCATGGCATCAATACCTTTTTGGTGCAATCCAGTCTTAAAAAAGCGATACGCAGCTGGGGTGGTGCTGATTTTGTGACGATCAATGCCTGCCAGGCCCTGTATGACCGCGCACTGCAAAAATTGCCCGCCAGCAAAAATATTTACTACTGCTACGATGAAATCGCCGCCGCCCATTGGACCGATCGCCATGCTGCCCGCTTCGAAAAGGAAGCCATCGGAGCGTCGGATGCCTTGGTTTGTTCTGGAAGCAAATTGCTGGCGCAAAAACGGAAAAATGGCCAACCTGCCCTGCAAATTCCCAATGGGGTTGACCCTCTGTTTTTGCAAACACAAAGAGACAATCCTCCCCAAAGCAGACCAATCATTGGTTATGTAGGCAGTCTTGACGAACGGATTGATCTGGATTTGTTGGAAAAAGTAATCCAGGCTTTGCCCGAGTACGTCTTTTCTTTTACTGGTCGCCTCCAGCAGGCACACATCCAGCAGCGGCTTGCTGCATATACAAATGTTCAATTTCACCCTCCGGTGGCTTATCAGGAATTGCCACAACGGATGAAGGATTTTTCAGCGGGGATTATCCCTTTTTTGCGCAATGAACTCACTGCCGGGATTTACCCCATGAAAGTGAATGAGTACCTGGCCTTGGGCTTGCCCGTGGTGAGCACCGGATTTGGGGACATGCATCAACTTCAGCCCTGGGCTACGGTAGCCGATCAGGCCGATGCATTTGTCCATGCCCTGCGTACAGAACTATCCAATGACCATCCAGATAAACAGCTCCAGCGGCGCGCATTTGCTGCCCAACAAACCTGGCAAGCTCGTGCCTTACAGCTCAATGAACTGATTGAAAAGCTATAGGATTTTACTCCCCCCTTTGAGCTCCGATTAGGACACAATTTTGCATAATGTGCAAGATTGTGCATGAGTTTACCAACCCCCGACCCCTGTGAGGCAGGGTCGATTGGTTCTGGTTTTTCCCGCAACGGGAGCCCCGCTAGGGGCGTGATACGGGTAGTTAATAACGGTTCAGATGTTTCTCAAAGTCCCGTAGGGACGCGATGTGGGTATCCTTCGAGACAAAATACCCACATTTCGTCCCTACGGGACTCGGAAAATCCTGGATATCCCGATACTACCCATAT
>JAIYAV010000361.1 GCA_027488855.1 Saprospiraceae bacterium | reverse complement strand
GGGGGGGAGAAAGGAAGGGGCGATTGGCTCAGTTTTTTTGTGCAACGGGAGCCCCACTAGGGGCGTGATTTGGGTAGAAAACAACGGCCCCGAGGTTTTCCTGAGTTCCGTAGGGACGTGATGTGGGTATCTTGAGGGCAGGAATACTGGCGCTGGTTCAAGTCTTTGGCGTGTACTTTTGTGAAATTTTCGCGTTGCTTGTGCGTCAGAGACGCGGGGATATTGGGTACAAGTCAGAGACTTGTACCAGCGGTGGGACTTGTACCAGCGGTGGCTGCCTTCGGTATCGTGCTGTAGCCTCAGAACCCCCGACCCCTGGAAGGGGAGTACAGCTTTGGTAGGCGCAAAATTCTGCTTTTTTGTAGTAGAAGAAGTATTGGTTGCCAACCGAAAATGTACGCCCCTTCCAGGGGTCGGGGGTTTTGAGGCCCCAGCACCATTTTTCACCAATTGCACCAAATTTCCCCCAAAACCACCCAACAATAGCAATATCAGGGAATAAAACCACGTAGTTCTCTTCATAAGTAAGTCGGTGTTGAAAAGCGCCACTGGCGCAAAAATCTAAATCTTAAAACTCAAATACCCCGCCAAATAATACCTCGGCTCCTGCGTTAGGCGCAACACATTGCGCAAACCCAACGCTGGCCCCCGGCGTACCAAACCCAATTGAATGTCCGCGAATACACTGAAATCCCAACGAGTCATATTTCCCCGGTCAAACGTTTTCTGCTCCCGGCTGAAACTCAATTCGCGCAGCACATCTCCCGGCTGGCAATTGCCTGCGGCGTCAATTTTACAAAAGGAAGTACGCCGCCCAATGGTGTACGAGCTCGCCGTAAACTGCTCGGTTTGCACCGAAGCCACCACCCCAACACCTATACCCATCCAGTCGCTCAGGTTTTTGCGCAACTGCAAGGGCACTGCCGACAAGGTCTGAAATTCCTGGTGCCCTGGCCCATTGGCCCGCACCAGTGAATCGACCACCACATCAATGACTCGCCCACCCAACTGCGTGGTTGTTTGACGGGTAGATTGGTGCAAAATAAACCCATCCGCTGGGAAATCTATCCGCCCGGTGGTGGCGGGAAAAATTTCCACCTGCAAGTAGGGTTTGTAGGGTTTGAACGGTGAAAGAGTCAGCCCCGCGAAGGTGCTATTCAGGCCCGGCTTGTCCAAAAAAACATTTTGCCCCAACATGGCCCCCAATGACCAACCCGGTTTAAAATGGGTGCGGGCATGGTTGGTCACGATTGGCGGATTTTTGTCAAAAACAATACTGGCTTGGCTATCGAAGGGATATTTTTTCATTTTTCGTCCAGCCTCGATGCGGTATTTGACAAAACCCTTGGTAGAATCTCGATCGCCTACGCCATCTTGTTTGGTGCCGGGCAAGTAGATGTTGCGGAAAGTAAAAACCAGTTTGTCCTCCTTGATCGTTGTATCCAAACAACTCAGCGCAGCAGCGGCAGCATCCGGACAAACTGGACAAGAGGGATACATATCTAGCACCCTGAGCCCAGTTGCTTCCATGCCACGAGGTACTCCGGTGGTGATTTGAATGGTACTGGCCGGGCCTTCACCATTGTTTTGGAAATTCACTTTGTAGGTCAAACCCTTGCCTTTCACGCCGCGGAAGCTCATTTTTTTGCGTGATACGGCGATGTTGTTGGGGTCGTGGGAAGCCAGGATTTCCATTTCCAGGGTGACTTTGGAGCTACTGCCGTTGTCGCCCAAATACAGCGCATCTACCGTGATGATGGCATTGGTATCGGCTAACATCGCCGGGGTAGCTTGCAAGGAAATGAAGAGGTTGCGTTTTTCACCACGCTTCAGGTTGCTAAAACGCCAGGTTTTTTGCTGGCTGTAGGTGCCCAGACTTTCTTGCACCAGTTGGTTGGGCAGCGCTGGAAGCATCCAATTGGCCCAGGCGCGCTCGTCCACACTGGCCCAGAGGTTTTGGCTTTGGTAGCGGGCGGGTGAAAAACTAATGTCGGGGCCGCTGCCGTCGGTTTCGCCGTAGTGGGTTCGGCTTTGCAAAAAGGAAAAGTGCGGTTGACGGTATTCTCTTTGATTGAAAAAAAGATGCAATTCCCCGGAGGTATTGGCCTCATCCAGATTGGCATAAGTTAGAATGAATACCAGTTCTTCATCGGGTCGGGGATTGCGGATGGCGCGTAGGTTCAGCGTTTTTTCTTTCGGCGTCACCGGGAACCCAGGTGCATTGCTGGCCAGATAGCTGGCCTGGTTGTTGACTTCATTGCGCTTGGGGCGGGTTTTGGGTGATTTGCCTTTGTCGTATTTCCCCGTAGCCCAAAGTTGCGCTTCGAAGGCACCATTGCGGGTATAGTTATGGCTGGGCGATTTGTCAAAACTATAAGCGCCATCGCCAAATTCCCAATAGTAGTCGTAATAGGGCAGCGGTGCGCCTGGAATGGCCTGCTGGTTGGGTAAAATGGGGGCAAATAAGAAGGCTCCCCCTTGCTGTTGGACACTAAAATCTGCACTGGGTTCCGGGCTTACGGGTTGTGCCCACAGGCAAATGGGTAGAACGAATAGTCCAAAAAACAGGCTGGTAAATGGTTTTCTCATGGAATAAGGTATTTGGTGTTGTTGAAAACAAGCACACTGACTCATTTAGTATGTTTCCCAAAAATAAGCTTTTCCCTGCGAGCAGGAAACAATTTGAGGAAAGCCTAATTTTCTAAGGTGCCCCCCTAAGGTGAACTAAGGTGCCTAAGGTGGTGAAAAAGAAAAAATCCCTGCGGAGCAGGGTAACAATAGAACCACCTTAGGCACCTTAGGGAGATAGGCTAAAACAAACTCACATAACCGAAATGCACCTTTGGCCCAGCAAAGTCAACCGCAGTTCCCGTCCTAGCACCAAAAGCCAGACTCAGCCCAAACAAACCCGCCCGGGTTTCAAAAGTGATTCCAGCCCCAAAACCAAAAGCGCGGTAATCCTCCTGCACAATCGTAGTCCGATTCGCCACCCAGGCGTAATCCCCAAAGCTGTACAAAAAAGAATTGCGACTCAACAGCAGGCGGTATTCCGCTGAACCCACTGCGTAATGGGTCGCAAAAATGAATTCTTCATCAAAACCCCGCAACAGGCGATTGCCCCCGATACGGAATTGCTCATTTTGGTAAATGGCCTGGTTCGCAATCGTCCAACCCGTGCTGGCTTTCAGCTTGAGGGTGGTGTTTTTGCCGACAGGCAGGTAGGTTTCGGTCTCGCTGAGCAGGCGGTACTGAAAACTGCGCAGTTGTAGGGTGTCGTAAAGGAAGCCCAAGCCGAGCTCATTGATGCGGCTATTGGGTAAGATTTTTTTAGTTCCGGCACCGCCACGGCCCAAAACCGCCCAACCACGCCGAGGGTTGAAGCGATAATCCAAGGCTTGTTGCTGAAACTCCAGTCCAAAGGAAGACTGACTCACATCCAGGGTGGGGGGGAGCATTCGGGAATCGAGCAACTGCACTTCATTCAGCTGCAACAAACGGGAGCTGCGCTGATTCCAAAACACCTTGAAATAATTCCCTCCCTCAAACAAGTACTGCACCCCAAAATCCAAATCCAGGTCTAAAAAGGCCGTATCGCGGCGGTACAAATGCAATTTGAAATCGGTGCCGATGGGCAGATTGGCCAAAAATGGATAGTTGAACTGTACATCCAGCCGGGGACTGGTGGGGCGCAATTGTTCAAAACGCGCATAAAGCCGCTCCCCGCGCCCAAACTGATTTTGCAACTCTCCCTCAAAACTCCCTGTGACCAACAACCTTTTGACCTGCTGGCTATTGGGCAATACCCCGATGATGAAGTCAAAACGACTGGCTTTTTGCCTGGTCAAATCCAGCACCACCAGGGCGCGTGAACCAATGAACTCCACTTCTGGATCGGATTTTAATTGCAAAAAAGGCAGTTCCTGAATGCGCTCCCGGATGCGCTCCACCCGCGATTGATCGTAAACTTGTTTGCGCTGAAACCCCAGGTAAGATTGCAAATAGGTGGGGGCAATAGTGGCATCACCCCGCAGGAGCAGGGTGTCAAAGTAAATCAAATTCCCTTTGTCCAACCGCATTTGAGCGTCGAACCAGCCAGGGCGTACTTGCACACTGTCGAGCTGGATTTGGGCAAAGGGATAGCCTTGGCTAGTGGCTTGGCGCAGCAGTGCTTTTTGGGTTTGGTGTAATTTAGTGAGATCAAATCCACCCTTTTTTTTCAGCAAATCATTCGTTGCACTGCGCCACCAATCTGCTGGAATTCCCTTAGGGATCAGTTGCCCCCAACGATAAGGCAGCCCCAAATGCAGCCAGGCCAGGGCGCTGGAGTCTCGAAAAGTGACACTATCGACCGAGGCTTCCAGGTATGCGCGTTGCTGCAGATCGAGCACGAGGCGTTGGAGGCTGCTTTGCAAGGAAAGACTATCGGTGTAGGTGTAAGGACTCAGATTGAAGTCGGCAGGTAAGGGGGCGTCACTTTGTAGATTTAGTTTTTTTTGCGCCCATAGCATTTGACTTAGGTTGCAAAGGCAACATAAAAGCAAAATCAAACGCAGTGAACCCAAAACTTTAAACATTCTTTAAGACCTTGATTTAGTGTTAATAGTTAATTTTGCATCAAATTTAAGCGATGAAGTCTTTTCAATACATCTTTTTGATGCTCAGCTTGCTGGGGGCAAGTTTTGTAGCACAAGCACAAGAGAAAGTAAAAATTCGTTGTGAACTCAACGGCTGTCAGGGTTCCCTGGCTTTGTTTACCTTCGACGGGGTTACTTTCCAGGAAGCACAACGCGTGATGGCTACCCCTACTAACGGAAATGTCTACGAGTTCAGTCTCAATAAATCGGAACCTAAATTTTATTATGTCGGCTCCTTTGCCAATAATGCACGCCCGATTTTGTTGGGTAGCGAGACTGGTGTAGTCATCAAAGGGGATTGCGGGAATATCCGCCAGGCTTCGGTGATTGGTTCGACTACCAACATGGATTACGAAAAGGTAAAGGCCCGCATCACCAGTCACAACACCCAACACGGCATGAGTCTGCGCGAATGGGCTATGGCCAAAGATGACGCCGCCAAAAAAGCCGGGGTAGCAGGATTAAAAGCGATAGACGATAAAAAAATCGCGCTGCTGGATTCTCTGAAAAAAGCCAATCCGCTTTTGGCTCGGGTAGTAGCCATCAATACTTATGTGTCGTACCCCAACAACTCGACGGGGTACAACGACGAGCTGGCTTATTTTGCCAACGAGTTTTTCCACTTTGTAGACTTCAAAGATGCCGGTTACAACGGCATGCCCTGGGTGTATGAAAACTTCAGCGCTTACGCTCAAACCCTAGGTGGAGTAGGTTTGCCGCCCACCGAAATCAAAAAATACTTGGATCAGATGTTGGCCAAATTCCCGGAAGGAAGTGGCGCCCAACAAATGGCCATGGCGGGTGTAATGGCAGGTTTACAAAAACAAAAAAGCGCAGGTTACATGGAATATGCGCAGCGCTTTATCAAAACTTATGCTGAAAAATCACCTAAAGCGGTAGCTGCGGTACAAGAGGAGTTGAATCGCGCCATGCGCTTGATGGCGGGCGCGGTGGCACCCGATTTCGCCCAGGCTACCCCCGAGGGCAAAGACCTCAAACTAAGTGACATGCGTGGCAAATATGTCCTGATCGACTTTTGGGCAAGTTGGTGTGGCCCCTGCCGTCAGGAAAACCCCAATGTAGTACGCATGTACCAGCAATACAAAGACAAAGGCTTTGACATCCTCAGCGTCAGCCTCGACAGTGCCCGCGACCGCTGGTTGCAAGCCATTGAAGCCGACAAGTTGACCTGGAAGCACGTCAGCGACCTCAAAGGTTGGAGCAATGAAGTGGCGCAGATGTACGAAGTACAAGGCATCCCAAAAACCTTCCTGATTGACCCACAAGGGAAAATCATCGCGACGGATTTGCGCGGGCCGACTTTGGAGGCGAAGTTGAAGGAGTTGTTGGATCGGTAAGAGTGATGAAGATAAAAGATGGAGGTTCCTATCGCTCGGAGAGGAGTGGTAGGAACCTTTGTGTTTTTAGTTAGTTTTCTAAACTGGAAAGGTGGATGAAAAAAGTGATATATAGAACTGAAAATCTATAAGTTATTTATTGACTTTTGCGGTAGCAATGTACTTTTTTTCAACC
Organism: Saprospiraceae bacterium; assembly: GCA_027488855.1. GTDB lineage: Bacteria > Bacteroidota > Bacteroidia > Chitinophagales > Saprospiraceae > Haliscomenobacter. The sequence goes on along the minus strand of JAIYAV010000361.1, from coordinate 34,357 downwards.
TGTTTAAGGCAACAGTAATAAAATTTGGGTTAGAAAAGAGTGTTTTTTTGCGATTACTCCAGGTCTTGAGACGCTCAGTGATTAAAATAGGGTCATTGGAAGCTAGTTCTTGAGCAATAAAATCGATGGTAGACAAGAGCTCTAAGCCAAATGAGGAATAAAACCCTTGTAAAAATAGTTTTGTTGTATCTACAATTTTTAAATATTCTGTTGATTGACTCTCGGTCAGGTAGTTTAACACGTCTTTTTCTGCATCCATGACTAAACCCAATTCATCGAAAGGTTTTTTGTCTTTGGAGCTATAACCAGAAATGTAACTTCCATTGAGATAATAAAGTACATGTTTTACTTTACCAGAATAAGGTCCATAAAAATTAGGCTGGAAGTTTAGCTTGAAAACTTCTTGTGCACCAAAGCGCTGTAAAAAATAGGCTACTTTTTCAGCAGCGAACTCAGATACAAATTCACCATTGCGTACTAAATCATACAAAACAGCGAGGAGCATTGCTCTGGCCGGTGTCAATTGAATACGCTCCTTTCGAAGAATTTCTTTGACCACATAATTAGGTTCATAAACCATAACTAAGCAATCAAGATCAGCCAAATGTTTTTCGATAAGGGTTTTTACTTGGTTCCATTCAAGGCCACCGTTACCTGCCCCTAAAGGAGGTACGGCTATAGATTTTATTTTTCGCTCCTTAATAACCTCAACAAGTGCATGTAAACCTTGATCGATGTATAAGTACTCTGACGGTTTACGCCAATCGGTTTTGGTTGGAAAATTGATGATGATCTTTTCACCTGTCATCAAACTTTGTTCCTCGGTTACCAATAGCTTACCTATATCAATAGATTTATTTTTACAAGCTTTTGCATAAACCCGAAAGTTTTCAGGAAACAATTTTTTGAATTGTAAGGCAATACCTTTGCCCATAACCCCTACAGTATTGACCGTATTCACAAGGGCTTCTGCATTACTTTCCAACAAATTTCCTTCGATGTATTGCAGCATGATCTAAAAATAAAACTCAGGTTTGACTACAATAAGGTGTTCATCAATCCCAAAGGTATTCAATTTTGATTTAGCATGGTTATCGTACACAACCCATCCATTGATGGTGTTGGGAGGGAGGTCAGGTTCAACCAGGAACTCAGCCTCTTTTCGTCGTTTCAGGTCAAGGTCTTGGTCATCTTTCCAGTATTTTGCCATGATTGCTTTTTGGTCAATAATATGATCAAGATTGCCGATATCTTTTTGGTCAAAAAACTCAGTGAGGCCATCAACAGCATGACCATTGGTAAAAATGAACGATAGCCCTTGATCAATTATGGTTTGAACGGAAGTCACACAGTAGACAATTTGCTCTGGAGATACAGCTTTGACCATGTTGAATCCATTCTGAATTACGTAGAGCATAGGCATTCTAACGCCAAAATAAAAAGGAATGTAATCGCCTAGTTTCTTTCCGTTAGGTAATGCGAACTGATTTCGATTGCTGATTAAACTACTGTCTCCTATTGGAACGTAATTCTTATTGGCATTAGGAGACAATGTATGTGTAACACCATATTGAAGAACATGTGGAATGTTCTCAATATGCAACATGCGAAATAATTTTCTTTTGTTTAACTGTGCCATAATTCCTTTTTAAAGATAATATTTTTTGTTTTTAGTTGGGAAATTATTTTGATGAAAATTTTAAAATGCTAAAAACCAATTTATTATGTTAATTTTTTACCCACCTCACCTCATGCCCTTCCCCCACCAGCGGCATATCCAATTGCCCAATCATCCTTGCCAAAATGCTGCTTTTAATGTCCTCCTTCCGCCGACTAAAAATATTCTCCCGGCTCGTTTCCAGGTAAACGATGGTAAAACGGGGGTTGTACACCCGCAGTGCATTGTGCAAGCGGGCGCGTAGTTCCGAAGTCAGGTTGGTGCTGTTCCATACGAAGGATTTTTTGCGGCGGCAAAACTCCTTGGCGCGTTCGTACGCCAATTGGGCCACTTTGCCCTGCCCTTCTCGGTCGTCGGGGCGGATTTTGAGCTCGCGGCGGATTTCATCCAGGCTTACAACGGGGAGATGGGCGTAGTTTTTGGCGTAAAAAGTATCCTTGCCGCTGCCTGCTATCCCCGACAAGATGATCGCTTCAAAAGCTGTATCGTCAAAAATCTCCACCGGGTAAGTTCCTTCCGACCAAAAGTAGCGGTAGCGGCTATGGGCGTTGAACCAGGTGGCTTCTTGTTCAAAACAGTGGTTGTCGAGACACAACTCCCGAAACAGATCAGCGCGGTACAACAGTTCATCACAAGTAGCACTGATGCGCCCCAATACATCGGCTTTGGCCAGCAGGTAGGTCAGTTCGTTGCGCACCCGCCAACTGGCCAGGATTGCTGCCCGGATGGGGTCGGGTTTGTCCATGATCCAGAGCGGGAGGCCGTGTTGGCGTACCAGGGCACACACCTCTTCCCGGAACCCAATCTCACAATCCCAAAGGATTTCCCGAGCCACTTTTTCTCCAATCTTGGCGTGCCGGGGCGAACTGATTTTGCCATTTTCAATCACGGTACACTGGGGCTTAGCCACATCGTGCAACAAAGCCGCGTGGAACAACAGGCTTTGCTCACGCTCCGCTAATTCCTGGAAAGCGGGCATGGCCAGCAGGGCGTCGATCACCATGCGGGTATGCGTCCACACGTCGCCTTCAGCGTGGTGCTCAGGTTCTTGGGGGCAAGTGCGTAGGGGTTCGACCCAGTCGAAAGACTCAATCAGCGGCCAATTCACCTGCTGTTGCTGAAAAATCTGGCCGTTCAAACCAAAGTTGGGCCCTTTGCCAGTTGCGCGTCCAGTGTTCATCGGTTTGTACATGGTTTTTGCGAACGTACTTCAGCACGTTGGTGGAAAAATCGGATTCGGGAAAAGCAGCGGCATTGCGGCAAACGACACCTTCACTTTCTCCGCCAAAAAAACTACCTCGCGCCTGTTGTTCGGCAATGATGTTTGCCAATTGTGTCTTGGTAAAACTGCCCCGTTCCAAAACGGGCACTGTAGGTAGATCGAGCAATTGGGCGTACCATTCCACTTCGTCCCAGGACAGCCATTGGCCATTGTCGCGGACAGCGAAGATGTAGAAATAGCTGTCCAGTCGTTCGTAAGTAATGCTGTGGATGGCGTAGAGGTTTTCGCCAAAAATGTGCAAGTCACCCAGGGATTGCCCCACTCGCTCCCAAATTTCCCAAATGGGTTTGGCCCAGGGATTTTGGTTCACGGCACCGTGGGAGCGCGCGTAGATGCCGTTGGCTTTGATGCAGGTATTTTCTCCATCCAGCTTTTCGGTGATGACGATCTCGTTGGCTAAGATGGCCTGCCATTCATCCTGAATGCGGTCGTCGTTGACGGCACCTTCGGAAAAGGGGAAGTGGTAGGTGCGCGGGTATTTTTCGGATGGTGTTTCCATGGGATGCCGTTTGTTGTGGGGAGGAACGGCAAATGGGGGGAAATGGTTCCCGAATCGTAGGGGCAACCCTTGCGGTTGCCCTTTCAAATGCATACCAATATTTTTGGGTAACCACAAAGGGGCAACCGCAAGGGTTGCCCCTACGATGGGAATTTAATTAAAATCCTTGTTTTCCTTCAATTTCGCGATCGCCCCTTCCATTTGGGTCTTCTGCTGCGCATTGGCCGCTTTTGGCAAGGCCAGATTGGCGTATTTCAAGGCGTTTTTATAGTCGCCCACTGCGGAATAACCGCGTGCCAGCCCAAAAAGGGTCATGTGCTCCTCTGGAAAACGCTGGTTGTTGAGTTTGAAAATTTCCAGGGCCTCCTGATTTTTCTTGCTCGCTTGTAAGCCTCGGGCGTACATGTGAATGTCCTGCATACCTGCCGTAGGTTCTTTAACTGCCTCCTTCATGATGGTGGCGGCTTCATCATTGCGCCCCATTAGCGTCAAGATTTGTGCCTTGTTGGACAAAGTTTGGAAATTGCGTTCCCCGATGTATTTTCTGCTAATGGCAGCCTCGGCCCAGGCCAGACCTTCTTCCAGCGCTACTTTGTTTTGGGCACAAAACTGTGAGGCGGCAAGGAGGCTACGGTAATCAAAACCAGCTTCATTTTGCAGTTCCTGACGGATTTTAGCCAGGTAGTACTCGTTGATCTTGGGCACAGTCACTTTGAAGGGTACGGCCAGCTTTTCCCAACGCATCCTTACCGTACAAGCATTTGGCATCCGATCATCGAACTCGTAAGTCAACCATTCGGTGTAGGCGTGGGCTTGTGGCTTTACGCTTACCCGCAGCGCATCTTCACTTTGCTGGTAGAAGTAGCTGCCCCAGGCTGTGTGGTTTTTGGAAAAAATGATGACCCACTCGTCTTTACCGGGGATCATGTGTAGGCCATACTTGCCTGCGGGCAATGCTTTGCCTTCGATCATAACATCGTGAGAGACCGCAAAAACAGTGTTCTCATTGGCGCCAGCACGCCAGGGCATCAGGTTTTTTTCGTCACTCAGTCCAAAATCGAGATTGCTGAGGCCATAAGGCACCAATTCGCCCCAGATTTTGCCAGTGCGGTCTTCGCCGTTCGCACCGTGCACATCGGGGCTGCCCCACATCACGGTAGCTCTGACCAGACCGATGTGTTGTACGACTTCACATTTCTGGTTGTCCCCGCTGGGTGGAAGTGTGATTTGGGCCGTTAAAAGGGTAACACTCGTAACAGTCAAAAAAAGAAGGGTGATTGCATGTTTGCACATAATAGATGTATTTTAGGTAAAAAAATAACAGCCTATTTGAGCCTTGGTGACTCAAACTCTTCATGCAGCAAGTTTTGTGGAGACAATTTTTGAAATAACCCTCAGCAGAATTATTTTAGAACAGCTTAATTTAGAACTTATAGACAATGTTGTGGCTTTAGCGCCTTTTATTCATCCAATTATCCGGCAAAAATAAACATTTTTTGTGTAAATCAAACTTTTTAATCGTTTTAATGCCGCTCCAAGGCATAATATTGCCTCAAGGTAATGATTGTCCAGGCCTGTAGCACCTGTTCGGCATGTGCTTCCTGTTTGGCCGCAATGGCGACCAGGAGGTTTTCTTCCTCTTTTTGGAATAGGTCTCCGCTGTAAAACTCTTGTAATTTGTCGTTGTACACCTGCTTTTGCACTCGGGCTGCTTTGGACCAGATTTCAAAACCCAAATGTGCTTCAACACAGAGGCGTTCCAGGGTTTGGATGTCCTTTTTCGTTGGGCTTTCCAACCAACAGGAGAAGGTGAAATAAAGGGAGCGCTGCTGAATGCCCAATTCGGCATGTACCGGATAGCGGCGGCGTTTGGCCACATTGTAACCAATGACTTGTCGGTCAAAAACCACAATGTCCAAAAAATGGCGGTCGGAATCGGGGTGGGGGATGCTCGTGATTTGCGCCCGGGCTGGGTCAAGTGGTTTGGCCCAGATCAGTTCAAAGATGCCGCTGTGATTGAGCTGTAGAGAAATAAGTGCGCCGCGAGGATGGCTGGGGCCGAATTTTGACCATACCGACTTGGCCAATCGCTCTTTGCCCAAGGCTACTGCGGTAATGCCCAATGTCCACCAGGTATTCGCTAAACTTGCATCAAGGGAAAGAGCTTTTTTGGCAGAATGCAGTGCTGGTTTCAACTCCGCCCGTTTTTTATAAATCTCTGCCAACTGCACGTAAGCTTCCACCACCTCGGGAGCCAGCTTAATGCAGCGTTTGTACAACTTTACAGCGTTGTACACATCGCCGCGGGCATCGTATTCGCGGGCTTGGGCGAGCAAGAGGGCATGGTCGGACATGTGGTGGTTGTTCTAAAGACCTTTCTGCTGCAATAATAGGAAATAATAAGTTGATAAAAATGAAGTAAGTTTGTAGACGGAATCGGACAGCTAAATTTAGCAGACATCGTAGCGTTAAGGAAATGATACACAAGGAATTCAATATTACCGGGACTTGTTTTCCTGAATTGCATTACATGGCAGATATCTCCCAAAAGTTCGCGCAAACCATGACCATGGTGCAGCAGGGAAAGTATTTTGTCATCAATCGTCCCCGTCAGTATGGTAAAACTACGATGCTAGAGGCCATTGCCCGCTCTTTGAGAGAAACCCAGGAATGGTTGGTTTTTAACCTTAGTTTTGAAGGTTTAGGTAGTGCGTCTTTTCAAGATGAAGCCGCCTTTTGTCGAGCCTTTTTAGGACTGATGAAGTTACAAATGACCGAATCCAATGAGGATACTTTTGCCGATTTTTTCAACATCGCTCAAAAAAACACCCACACTTTACCTGACTTATCACAAACCATCAGCACTTTTGTTGTAAAAGCCGAGCGAAAATTGGCCCTCCTGATTGATGAAGTGGATAAAAGCAGCAACAATCAATTGTTTTTAGATTTTCTCAGTGTGCTGCGCAACAAGTATCTAAGACGGCACCTCAAAACTGAACGTACTTTTGACTGTGTAATCCTGGCAGGCCTCCACGATGTAAAATCACTTAAGCTCAAACTGCGACCTGATGAGGAGCAAAAATTCAATTCCCCTTGGAATATAGCTACTGATTTTACGGTGGATATGAACCTTCAGCCGAATGAAATCCAGCCAATGTTGGAAGAATACGCGAGGGACAATCAGGTGAGTTTAGAGGCAGTTTTAATCGCCGAACGTTTGTTTTACTACACATCAGGGTACCCCTTTTTGGTGAGTAAACTGTGCAAAGTCATTGCCGAACAGTTGCTCCCCCAAAAAGCCACTCGCTCCTGGGAAGCAATAGATGTTGAGCTCGCCGTTGCCAAAGTGGTCAAGGAAACCAATACCAATTTTGAAAGCCTGATCAAAAGCTTGGAGAATAATCCTGATTTGTACGAGTTTGTGTTTAAAAACCTGGTTGAGGTAGAATATCAAAGTTATTCGATTCATGAACCACTGGTGGGCCTCGGGCTAATGTATGGCATCCTCAAAAACGGTCAGGGTATCAGCATCCACAATCGGATTTACGAGGAAGTGATTTATGATTACATGACTTCGAAGACCCGCTCCCAGGTAAATCTGTCTGAATACAACTTGAGTAAAAATTTTATTCTGCCTGATCAACGCCTGAACATGGAGGCTGTTTTGCTGCGTTTTCAAGCCTTTATGCGCGAGCAAGACAGTCTGAAAGACCAAAACTTTCTTGAGCGCAATGCCCGACTGGTTTTTTTAGCCTTCATCAAACCCATCATCAATGGTTCTGGTTACGACTTCAAAGAACCACAGATTTCGGAAGAACGGCGCTTGGATGTAGTTATCACTTACCTACAACACAAATACATCGTAGAACTAAAAATCTGGCGCGGCCCAGAAGCACATGCAGATGGCTTGCTACAATTGGTCAATTATCTCGATCGGCAGGCACTTTCGACAGGATATTTGTTGGTTTTTGAGCAGTTGAAGCAAAAAAACTGGGTCAGTGAGTGGGTTGAAATAGAGGGGAAGAGGATTTTTGTAGTGCGGGTGTAAACAGAAAGTCCTTGAGCAATGCAAAAGCACTGCTCAAGGACTTATCAAAAAATTCAGATTCAATTAGCCTTGTTTTTGCCCCACTACGAAGGCTTCACAGTCGTCGCCAAATTCAACTCCTTCAACTGTGCATCCGCAATCCCCGAAGGCGCATCAATCATCATGTCTCTTCCCTGGTTGTTCTTCGGGAAGGCGATAAAGTCGCGGATCGAATTTTGGCCGTTCATCACCGAGCAAAGGCGGTCAAAACCAAAGGCAATGCCCCCGTGTGGTGGCGCGCCAAACTCAAATGCGCCCAACAAGAAGCCAAATTGTGCTTCTGCCTCTTCGTCGCTAAAGCCCAAAAGGCTGAAGTTTTTCATTTGTAGGTCGCGATCGAAAATCCGAATCGAACCACCGCCAATTTCTACCCCATTCAAGACCAAATCGTAGGCATCAGCACGCAAACCTTTCAGGACATTGCGGTCGTCAGAAGCCATTTTGGCCACGTCGTCGGGTTTGGGTGAGGTGAAGGGGTGGTGCATGGCGTAAAAACGCTCGGTGTCTTCGTCCCATTCCAAGAGGGGGAAGTCCAATACCCAGAGTGGTTTGAAGTTGCCAGCTTTCATCAAGCCCATACGGCGGCCCATTTCCAGGCGCAATTCACCCAATTGTTTGCGGGTTTTTTCTTCTTCGCCAGATAGGATGAGCATCAAGTCCCCAGGTTGAGCATCCAGGTGGTTGGCCCAATCGCGGAGTTGATCTTCCGTGAAAAACTTATCTACGGAAGATTTTAGCGTTCCGTCGGCATTGTAGCGGACGTACACCAAACCTTTGGCGCCGATCTGCGGGCGTTTCACCCACTCGGTCAGTTCATCTACCTGCTTGCGGGTGTAATCAGCCTGGCCGGAGGCATTGATGCCAACAATCAACTCAGCGCTATCAAACACCACAAAGCCTTTGTCTTTGGCCAGATCGGTCAAATCGGCGAAAGGCATGCCGAAGCGCAGGTCGGGTTTGTCGGAACCGTATAGGCGCATGGCATCGTCGTAGGACATCCGTGGGAAATCGCCCAATTCCAGCCCCAGGGTATGCAAAAACAAGTGACGGGTCAGGGCCTCGAAGGTGTTCAAAATGTCTTCGCGGGTGACAAAAGCCATCTCGCAGTCGATTTGAGTGAACTCCGGTTGACGGTCGGCACGCAAATCTTCATCTCGGAAACACTTCACGATCTGGAAGTAGCGGTCGAAACCAGCAACCATCAAAATCTGCTTGAAGGTTTGAGGAGATTGGGGCAAAGCGTAGAACTGCCCTGGGTTCATGCGGCTAGGCACCACAAAGTCGCGGGCACCCTCTGGGGTACTTTTGATCAAAAAAGGTGTTTCGACCTCAATGAAGTTTTGATCAGACAAAAACTTGCGTACTTCCAGCGCCAATTTGGAGCGGAAGATCAGGTTATTTTGCACTGGGCTACGCCGCAAATCCAGGTAGCGGTATTTCATGCGGATATCGTCACCGCCGTCGGTTTCATCTTCAATGGTAAAGGGAGGCACTTTAGAGGCGTTGAGCACCCGGAAGGTCTGAGCTACAATTTCAATGTCTCCGGTAGCTCGATTGGGGTTTTTATTGCTGCGCTCGCGCACGGTACCTTCAATCTCGATGACGAATTCCCGGCCCAACTTGCGGGCTTGTTCGCACAACTCTGCGTTTTCTTCCATGCTGAACACCAACTGGGTAATGCCATAACGGTCTCGCAGGTCCAAGAAGGTCATGGCACCAAAATCACGGGTGGTTTGCACCCATCCACTCAATTTCACAGTCTTACTGACATCGGCGATACGCAGGTCGCCGCAGGTATGCGTACGGTACATAAAAACAAAGGTTTGAAGGTTCCAACTCAACAAAGTTCCTGAGTGCCAGGTTCCCTGAAAGCGTGGCGTAAAAGTAAGGCTTTAGGTCATAAGAAGGTCAAAATACTTTTGGAAATGGCAAATTTGAAATTGTTTTGACACAAAACTGAATCCGACTTTAATTTTATTGTGTTTATGTCAGCGGAAAGAGATGACTTTTATCAGTGCGAGCGAAAAACCAGCGCCGTTTTTTTGCAGAGAAAATGTCAAGAAATTCAAGGTCTCCGAAATGCAATTTAGATTTCGTCCAAATAATCGAATCGCCCAATGTTGTTACAGAACCGTGACATTATTTCCCAAGCGGCAATCTATTTTTGCATCGTTCATTCAGTAGACACCGTAAGTACCGGATAAAAAGTCATTCATCCCAAACCCTTGCGAGAATTAACCGCTTAGTAATTCAACAGTGTCATTTTTTTAAGCAAACAAGGTTATGTTAGACAATTACAAAATCCTTACGGTCACCCACAAACGTGTAAATTTACACAGCATCAGCGAGTTTGTGGTTAAAACCTCCGACCCCTCGGCGTTGAAGATGCGCTTGCAGGACCTTAAGGGACAGTTTGGTTTAGATGAGCTTTTGTATTTGTCTACATGCAATCGGGTGATGTACTTCTTTCATACCGAGCGCAAATTGGATCTGGTTTTTGCCGTAGAGTTTTTCAAACAAGTCAATCCACAACTCGAAGACGAAGTTTTAGGCACCTTAGAAGAGAGTGTACAGATCCTAGAAGGTATGGATGCCCTGGAGCATTACTTCACTGTTTCTGCTTCGATGGATTCGATGGTGATTGGCGAGCGCCAGATTTTGGGTCAATTGCGCGATGCCTACGACCAATGTAAAGAATGGGGTCTTATCGGCGACAACCTGCGTATGGCCATGGATCAGGCTGTAGCAGTGGCGAAATCAATCTACTCCAATACCCGCATCGGCGACAAACCTGTTTCGATCGCATCACTGGCCATCCAAAAAATGATGCGTTACCACCTGCCCAAGGAGGCGCGTATCCTGATTGTGGGTGCTGGCCAAACCAATACCTTGATCGCCAAATTTTTGGACAAACATCATTTCAGCGAAATAACGGTGTTCAACCGTACAGTAGCCAAGGCGGAAGAAATCGCTGCTATTTTTCCACACGGTCGCGCTTTTGACCTTGCTGCACTGCACAACTACACCGAAGGTTTTGATGCGCTCATCGTATGTACTTCGGCCACCGAACCCGTGATCACTCCCGAGCTTTACCCACAATTGTTGAATGGCGAAGCAGGGGCCAAAGTGTTAATCGACTTATCCATTCCTCACAATATTGCTCCTGAAGTAGTGAGCAACTACGACAACCACTACATCGAAATTGAAGGCCTGCGTGCCTTGGCCAAAGAAAACCTTGCCTTCCGCGAATTCGAGGTGCAAAAAGCCAAAGCGATGCTGGAAGAATTCATCGAAGAATTGCCCAAGGTATTCCAACAACGTCGTTTGGAAATCGCCATGCGCCAGGTTCCCGTTGAAATCAAAGCCGTGAAAGACCGTGCCCTGAACGAAGTATTCCACAAAGAAGTCGCGCAGTTGGATACCAACACCCGTGATTTGCTGGAGCGTATGCTGGAATACATGGAGAAAAAGTGCATTGGCATTCCGATGAAAGCAGCTAAAGAAGTGATTTTTTAGTGCTTAGCTACCAATAAAGTATCTTCCGTTTTGAACAATAATTACCATCTCCTTTGCATTGAACATGCAAAGGAGATTCCTGTTTTAATATAGAATGCTAACCATGAAATATTTCTTCACCCTGCTGCTGTGTTTGTTTGCCTTTGCCTGGAGCTTTGCCCAGGAAAGCAACAAAGGAAAAGTGACCATCAAAGGCCAGACTTATGACTATATTATTGACGATGGCGGAGACACCTTAATTATGGCAGGTTTGGGAGAAGTATCCATTACTTCGCTGCGCTCCTTCGAATCCGAAGAGGATTACAAAAAATACCGCAAATACCGCCGTTACGCGTACTCGGTCTACCCTTATGCCGTAGAAGCCGTGCGCATTTTTCGCGAAGTGGATGCAGTGACCAATGACATCAAAAAAGGCCAAAAGCGCAAATACATCAAAACCCTACAGGAAGACCTGGAGGAAAAATTTGAACAACCCCTCAAAAAACTCACCCGTACCCAAGGGATGCTGCTGATTAAAATGATCGAACGTGAGCTAGATACGCCGATGTATGACCTCGTGAAAGGCCTGCGCGGCGGCTGGACGGCAACGTATTGGAATGTCCTGGGCGGTTTTTATGGGCACCACCTCAAAGAGGGCTACGAGCGGGGCAAAGATCCGATGCTGGATATCGTGTTGGATGATTTGAATTTGACGTACGGGCAAAAAAAACAGTAGGGGCAACCCTTGCGGTTGCCCTTGTATATTTTGATATTTACCGCCAATCAGGGCAACCGCAAGGGTTGCCCCTACAATAACCTGAATTGTACATATTTTATCGTCTTCCTCTCCGCCAAATGCATCCGCTCATAATACGTTTTGATTTCCAACTCTGGCAGCGGTAGCTCCTTCGCATAAATGTCATCATCGGTGTACAACAAGGTCGCATGCGGGTAATCCCGGATCACCATCAAGGTAAACTCATATAAGGTAGGATCATCCGTTTTGAGGTGCACAATACCACCGGCGGGCATCATTTTGCGGTAACGATCCAGAAAGGCCGGCGAAGTCAGACGCCGATTGGTCTTGCTGTTGCGCAAAAAAGGATCGGGAAACGTGATCCAAATCTCATCCACCTCTCCTTCGGCAAAGAAATACATGATTTGTTCGATGCGCGTACGCAGGAAGGCCACATTGTGCAGTTCTTTTTGCAAGGCTGCCAGCGCCCCTTTCCAAATGCGCGCCCCTTTGATGTCTACCCCGATGAAACTCCGTTCGGGATACATTTCGCCCAAAGCCACTGAATATTCCCCCCGGCCACAAGCCAGTTCAAGGGTAAGAGGGGCATCGTTCTTGAAATGACCAGTTTTCCATTGGCCTTTCAAGTCCACAATTTGCCCATGTTCACCTGCCAATTGGGGGTTTCCCGAATCGAAGTTTTCATAAACATTCGGGAATGACAACAATTCTGCAAATTTCTGTAGCTTATTCCGCTTGCTCATAACGGGTATTGTCCTATTTTGGGGTGCAAAACTAAAACATTAGCGCATGAAAATTTCACATACCCTTTTTTTTCTCCTCCTGATCCTCGGTTTTGGGCAATTGAATGCCCAGAAATCCAAGATGGAAAAGATTTTTAACGGCAAAAACCTCAAAGGGTGGGTGGTGCCAGCACCAGAATCTTGCTGGACAGTATCCAAAGGAGTTTTGTTGGTCAAAAGTGAACCTACCAAAAAAGGAGCGATCCTGTGGACGGAAAAGTCCTATCAAAATTTTGTCCTGCAGGCCGAATTTTTAATGGGTGAAGGCACCGTTGATTCCGGTTTTTTCCTGCGTTCCGAAAATGATCAGATTCAGATTGGGATTTCTGGTTCCCTCAAAAGAGACATGACGGGCTCGCCTTACATCCCCAAACTGCGCTACCCGGTCGAGGCCACCGGGGTCAAAGAATTGCTCAAGCCCAAAGATTGGAATTCACTTCAAATCAAGGTAATTGGCAATACTTACACCGCCTACCTCAACGGCAAACAAGTAATGACCTACACCTCGGAAGGGATGGCCGCTTCCGGCCCCATTGGCATCCAATTGCACCCCGGCAACGAAATGTCGATCAGCTATCGGAAGATTTTGCTGGCCGAATTGTAAAATTCCTGCACAGAGGCAGACAATTTCCACGGAAATTGTAGCCGAAATCCAACTACAATTGTTATTTTTAGTAAAACCATCAGGTATGAAGTATTTGCTGCTCATTTGCGCCTTGCTGGCAACGCTAAAAATATCGGCACAACAGGTTGTGGTATCAGAAGAATTGCCCTTGCGCAATGATGTGTCGTATGATGTGATCGGGGAGCTCAAGGGCCGGGTGCTGTTGTTTCGCAACCGCATGGACAAATTTGAAATCCAGGCTTTTGACGAAAACATGCGCAGCAGTTGGAACAAGGAAATTGAGTTGGAAAAACGCCAACCTTCGGTCATCGGGGTCAACAACTTGCGCGACAGCTTCACCGTCATTTACCACCACCGCGACAAGGGCAACACCATTCTTCGGGCGGACCATTTCGATGCTTCGGCCAATAAAAAACAGACTTTGTTGCTGAAAGACTACGGCTTCACCTTTTTTACCCCCAGTTTCCACTGGGAGCGCAGCGAAGACCGCAGCAAGATTTTGGTCTACCACATCGACCGCAGCACTTTCAATGTGCTGGTTTTTGACAATGCTTCCTTCAAGGTATTGTGGGAAAAAAGTTTTCAGGTCGATGATTTTACGGAGGGAGTTGACGTCCTACACATGTTGGTAAGCAATGAGGGCGAAATGTACATGGTGCTCGAAAAAGACAATGTGCTCAGCCGCCGGGAGAAACACCGCTTTGACCTGTTTGTAGCAGACGACAGTACCCCAATTCTGAACCAGATCGCCCTGTTTATGCAAGACAAGGTGACTTACGACGTCAAGTTCATCATCGACAACCTCAACAAACGCTTCTGTGCCGGTGGCCTTTACTTTGAGCGCAACATTGAACGAGCCGAAGGGTATTTCCACCTCAGCATACCGCGCAACGATTTATTGACCCACCGCTTGCGCTTTCATCCTTTCGACGACAACTTTGTTTCAGACTTGGAAGGAAAGGAAATTCGTCAGAATCGAGGGCTGGTTGAAGTGGGGATCAATGAAATCATCTTGCGCAAAGACGGTGGCATGCTCATCCTCGGGGAAGAAAACCGCAACTCTACCCGTTTCGCTACCAACGTGCCCCGCATGGGCTTCGACAACGTAAGCCGCAGCACCATCGATTATTACTACAATGATATTTTTGCCATTTCTATACATCCCGATGGGGAGGAGCATTGGAAGAAGGTATTGTACAAAAAGCAATATTCGCAGGATGATGATGCAGCGTACTCTTCTTTTTTCTTGTTTAAAACCCCTTCCAATGTGCGGCTGATTTTTAATGATGAAATCAAGTTTGAAAATACGGTCAGCGAATACGTGGTAAAAGGAACCGGCGACAACGAACGGCACAGCTTATTGAGCACCGAATTGCTCAAACTACGCCTGCGTTTTCGGGATGCCATCCAAATCGCTGCTGATAAAATGGTGGTGCCCAGTGAAAGACGGGGTCAACTGCGGGTGGCGAAAATTAGTCTGTGAGTAAACTTAATTCTCTGATCCATCGTTTTTTCAGAGCATGGTTAATTTTTATATTTTTGCCCTAACAAATAAAATGGCATACAAAATGAAAAAATCTTTGTTGATAGCCAGTCTCGTGCTTGGTTTTGTGAGTATGATTGGTTCAAGTGTACAAGCCCAGGATGCCAAAAGCCTCTGGACAACCCTGGCCAAAGTGACCTTTAAGAAGCAATACGACGAAATGTTGGGCTTCAAAGTGGATGTGCCTATTTTTAGTCCAGAGATCAAGTCTCTCGAAGGAAAATCCGTCGAAATCAAAGGCTACATCATTCCAGTGGAAGGTTACCGGGGGCAAAAAGAATTCGTCTTTTCCGCTTTCCCTTACAACATGTGCTTCTTTTGTGGGGGTGCCGGGCCAGAAACGGTCATGGAAGTCATCTCCAAAGAACCCATCAAATACACTACCGAGGCCATCACCATCAAAGGTAAACTGGACTTGAATGCCAACGACATCAACCGCCTCATGTACGGGCTGAAAGATGCCGAGTTGATCAAAAGTGCCAAGTAGGGTATAGCAACCGAATTCGGTATGAAAAATATATTCCTCCTACTCCTGGGTTTGAGCTTCAGTATAATGAGCCAGGCCCAGGCTAGCCTTGATTTTCCCCAAAACTGGCTTGGCCATTGGGAAGGGGAATTGAGCTGGTATGCTGGGAACAGCATTTCACCTAAAAAAGTGAAAATGCAGCTCAAGATTCAGCCCGCCGACACCCTCGGGCACTATACCTGGCAACTGATCTACGGCGAACAATCTGAAGACAATCGCCCCTACATCCTCAAACCTGTGGATGCCGCCAAAGGGCATTGGGTGATTGATGAACGCAATGGCATCGCATTGGATCAATTTTGGGCCGGGCCTGTTTTCAGCGGTGCATTCAGCATACAAGGAAGCACCATCGTCAACAACTATAAGCTGGAGAAAGACCGTCTGATCGTAGAATTTTACAGCCTACTTACCAAAGCAGTGCGGCAAAGTGGGAACGGCACCCCGGAATCGCCCCAGGTCGACAGCTACGCCGTACGCAGCTACCAAAAAGCCATCCTGAAACGCAAAAAGAAATAATGCGCCTCGTTATCCAAAGAGTCAGCGAAGCCTCGGTCACCATTGAGGGGAAAATCAAATCAGCCATTGAAACGGGGCTCTTGATCCTAGTTGGGATCGAAGATGCCGATACCACCGAAGACATCGACTGGTTGTGCAACAAAGTGATCAACCTGCGGATTTTCCCCGATGAAAACGGCGTGATGAACCGCTCGGTATTGGAAGCCCAAGGGGGCCTTTTGGTGGTCAGCCAATTTACCTTGCATGCCAGCACCAAAAAAGGCAACCGCCCCTCCTACATCCGAGCCTCCAAACCCGATTTTGCCATCCCCATGTACGAGGCTTTTGTACAAAAACTCGAAGCATTGTCCGGCATTCCTGTAGGCACCGGCGAATTTGGGGCCGATATGAAAGTCCGCCTGCTCAATGACGGCCCCGTCACCATCCTCATCGACAGCAAAAACAAAGAATAATGCACTTAAGCGAAGCCCAAAAAACCGTGGATGAGTGGATCAACACCATTGGCATCCGCTATTACCAGGAATTGACCAATACCGCCATTCTAATGGAAGAGGTGGGTGAAGTCGCTCGCCTCATGTCGCGGATGTATGGCGAGCAGTCCTTCAAAAACCCTGCGGATGCCTTGACTGCCAAGGAGGATTTGGCCGATGAAATGGCGGATGTGTTGTTTGTGCTCATTTGTTTGGCCAATCAAACCGGGGTGGATTTGACGGAGGCGATGCGGAAGAATTTGGAAAAAAAGACCAAACGGGATGCGCAGCGGCATGCCGACAATGAAAAATTGCGGTGACGGGCGATCATCGTGCGGGCAACCCTTGCGGTTGCCCTGTTCCGACCATATACCATTTTGGGATGGGCAATTGTAGGGGCAACCCTCGCGGTTGTCCTTTTACGATCACCCACCATTTTTGGTTGGGCACCCGCGAGGGGTGCCCCTACATGATCCCTTCGCGGATCAAATCGTGTAAATGCACCACCCCCACATATCGTTCATCTTCATCCACCACCAACAACTGTGAAATGCTGTGATTGCGCATGATCTCCAGCGCATGAACCGCCATGGTATGTTCGGGTACACTTTTGGGCTGCGCTGTCATGATGTCTTTGGCTTGTACATCCGTCCAATTGTCCATCCGTTCCAACATGCGCCGCAAGTCACCATCCGTCACGATGCCCAATACTTTTTCCTGCTCATCCACCACAGCCGTGGCACCGAGTCTCTTTGAGGTGATTTCCAAAATGGTTCGTTTGAGGTTGGTGTCAGGGCTCACCTTAGGGCAAGCATTGTGTGGGTAGAGGTCACTGACTCTGAGGTAAAGCTGTTTCCCCAAAGCCCCTCCCGGATGAAATTGCGCAAAATCACGGGGTGAAAAACCCCGCAGCGCGCACAAGGAGGTAGCCAGCGCATCACCCATCGCCATTTGGGCGGTTGTGCTGGCTGTCGGTGCCAGGTTATTGGGGTCTGCTTCTTTGTCGATGGGTGTGTGTAAAATGTAGCGGGCCTGTTTGGCCAGGTAGGAGGCTTTATTGCTCACCATACCAATGAGCATGCTGCCCATGTTTTTGACCAGGGGCACCAGCACTTTGATTTCCGGCGTTTCGCCACTTTTGGACAAACAAATCACCACATCATGCGCTTGCACCATGCCCAAATCCCCGTGGATGGCATCCGCAGCGTGCAAAAATATAGCAGGTGTGCCGGTCGAATTCAGCGTGGCGACAATCTTCTGGGCCACAATGGCACTTTTGCCAATCCCCGTCAGGATCACCCGACCTGGAGAATGGTAGATGGCTTCCACGGTTGCTATAAAGCCCTCGTCCAAGCTATTTTTTAGGTCTTGCAAGGTTGCGACCTCAATATCTATGGTTTCACGGGCAGTACTCAAAATAATGTTTTCGGCAGCCTTCATCCTGATGTTCCTCTACTTGTTGCTTTTTTCAAAGCTTTTAGGTAATTGGTTAAAATTCAATTGTTTTTGTGAAATAATTGATTATCTTCGCGTGCTTTTTTCCTACCCCTCTAAGGCGGCTGAAAAAAACCAGACAATTGCACTAAAAAAACCTGTTAGGTATATGTTTTATCCTAATTTCTGGTTATATTTAGTTTTTAGAAATTCACAAAAACTACCGAAGCGCATCCACCACGGTATTACTGAACGGTGGCGCTGCGCAAAAGTACGCTAAAACAAAAGATCAAAGCACGAGAGCCATGACAGTGACGCAAGAAACATTGCAAGAGGCTTTGCAGAAATATTTCGGCTTTGACGGGTTCAAAGGCAACCAGGAAGCAATCATCAATAACTTACTCAGCGGCGAAGATACTTTTGTGATCATGCCCACCGGAGGAGGTAAATCATTGTGCTATCAATTGCCCGCCCTCATGGCCGAGGGAACCGCCATCGTCATTTCACCCCTCATCGCCCTGATGAAGAACCAGGTGGATTCCATTCGCGGTTATAGCCAAAGCGACGATGTAGCCCATTTTTTGAACTCATCGCTGACCAAAGCGCAAATGAAGCTGGTAAAGCAGGCCATCAACGACGGCAATACCAAGTTGCTTTACATTGCACCCGAGACACTTACCAAAGACGAGAACATTGAATTCTTCCGCACCGTCAACGTTTCTTTCGTAGCGGTGGATGAAGCGCATTGTATCTCGGAATGGGGGCACGATTTCCGCCCGGAATACCGCCGGATTCGCTCGATGTTGGACGGGATAGGCCAGGAAGTACCGATCATTGCCCTGACGGCTACGGCCACGCCCAAGGTACAGTCGGATGTGCTGAAAAACCTGGGCCTGCGCAACGAGCATGCCTTCATGTCTTCCTTCAACCGCGAAAACCTTTATTACGAGGTACGCCCCAAAGGAAAAACTGAGCAAGCCATGCGCCAGATCATCCAGGTGATCAAAAGTTTGTCTGGCCAATCCGGGATCATTTACGTGCAAAGCCGCAAGGCCGCGGAAGAAATTGCCAAGGTACTCCAGGTCAACGACATCAAAGCAGCCCCTTATCACGCTGGCTTGGATGCCAAAACGCGTACCAAGACCCAGGACGATTTCCTGATGGAAGAAGTGGACGTTATCGTGGCGACTATCGCTTTTGGGATGGGCATCGACAAACCCGATGTACGTTTTGTGATCCACTTCGACATGCCCAAAAGCATCGAGAACTACTATCAGGAGACCGGACGCGCCGGACGGGATGGCTTGGAAGGGCGTTGCATCGCCTTTTACGCTTATAAAGATATGCTCAAGTTGGAGAAATTCCTGCGCGACAAGCCAGTGGCTGAACGCGAAATGGGCTCCCAACTGATGCAAGAGGTAATGGCCTACGCGGAAACTACCGCTTGCCGTCGGCAGTTTCTGCTGCATTATTTTGGTGAAGATTATGGTCACAGCAATTGTGGCCTCTGTGACAATTGTCGCTATCCCAAAGAGAAGATCGAGGTCACCAAAGAGATGCAGGATGCCCTCAAGGTGGTAGATGAACTGGATGAAAACTTCACCATCAAAACCTTGCTCGATTTTGTAAATGGCACGGAAACCAAAGAAATCAAAGACTACCTCTTTACCAAAAAACCGTCCTTTGGGGTAGGTAAAGGTAAAGATGTGAATTTCTGGGAATCGGTGTACCGTCACGCACTGTTGCAGGATCTTTTGTACAAAGACATTGAAAGTTACGGTCTGCTCAAGCTGACCGATAAGGGGCGGGATTTCCTGAAAAAGACTTACCCCATCCAAATTCCGCTCAACCACGACTACGAAAAAGAGCAAATCGACATCAACAATGAAGAAACGAACCGTACTTCGGTATTGGATGAAGCATTGGTCGGATTGCTGAAAGACCTGCGGCGCAAGGAAGCCAAGCGCCACAACGTACCACCTTACGTCATTTTCCAGGATCCTTCCCTGGAAGATATGGCCACGCAGTACCCCATCTCGATGGACGACATGGTCCACATTTCGGGCGTTAGCCGGGGGAAAGCGGTGCGTTACGGCAAAGCCTTCATCGAACTGATCAAAAAGTACGTTGAAGAAAACGAAATTGATCGGCCTACCGATTTTGTGGTCAAACAAGTGGCCAACAAATCCAAAATTAAGGTCAACATCATCCAAAGCATCGACCGCAAAGTGCCCCTGGAAGACATCGCCGAGTCCAACGACATCACGATGGATGAAATCCTGGAGGAACTCTACGCCATCGTGCTCTCGGGTACCAAAGTCAACATCGACTACTACCTGGATGATACCATGGACGAAGCCATTCGTGACGATATCTACGATTATTTCATGAGTACCGATACCGACGACGCCAAAGTAGCCTACAAAGCCCTCAAAGACGACGACATTACTATGGACGAAATCTTGATGGTGCGGGTGAAATTTTTGTCGGAACTCGCAAATTAAAATAAAGATGAGAGATGAGAGATGAAAGAGGCTACCGCAGGGACATGGACGAGGTCATTGTCAAAAACGCTGCGGTAGCCTCTTTCATCTCTCATCTTTCATCTCTCATATCTAATGAAGCTCCTCATCCTCAACGGACCCAACCTCAACCTCCTCGGCGTACGCGAGCCAGAAGTGTACGGAAGGCAGACTTTTCAGGATTATTTTGAGACATTGGTATCCACCTTTCCTGACCTGGACCTGCATTATTTCCAAAGCAACCACGAAGGTGACCTCATTGATAAAATTCACGAGGTAGGTTTTTCCTTCGACGGCATCATCATCAATGCCGGAGCCTACACCCATACATCTGTGGCGATTGCCGATGCCATCAGTGCAGTCAAAACGCCCGTGGTAGAGGTGCACATTTCCAACATCCATGCGCGGGAAGCCTTTCGCCATCATTCCTACCTGGCCTCACGTTGTGTGGGGAGCATAGTGGGACTGGGATTGAATGGGTATCGTTTAGGAATCGAATACTTTTTGCTAAAAAAAGAGAGCTAGGTTCCTAAAAAATCTGGGCAGTCTACCCGCAAATCAGCGGTATTGAGCCTCATTCCAAGTAGTGTACAAAAATGCCCTTGTTCGTCCTTTTGATGGTGTTGACACACCAAACACATCCTTTGCAGGCTGATGATTCCTACTTGTTGTAACTTATGGATCAACTCTAAGAGACTCGATAGCAAGACCTCTTTTTGAATTTCACTTAACTGTTCAATCGGTTTTTCGAAAGGCAAGGCAAAGGATGCAACTTGTAAAGCAACTGCGGCACCTTCCTTGGTCAAATAAATAGTGTAACTGCGCCCATCTTCAGGGGTGGTGACTTTTTCAATGAGTTGCTTTTGCTCTAAAGCCTTTACCGAGTCGCTAATGGTAGACTTATCTACGTTAAACTCCTGGGCCAAATACCCTACTTTACATTTTTCAGCAGCATGAAACTTACAAAAAATCAGAATCTGGATTTGGATAGGACTGAGTTTTAAAGCTTGTCCGCGTTGCCAAAGCAACACCCGGAAAGCCTCTGAAACACGCTCCAAAGCCACCACAATTTTGCTTTCAAGATGCTGGTTCTGGTAATTTAAGTCGAAAGGATTGGCCATAAATTGACGGTTTGTCTGGCGGTTAAATTACACAACCGCCAGACATTTTGTACAGATAATTTAAAAATTGCTACACCATTGGGAGTTCACACCCCTCCATCTCAATGATGAAATAGCCTTGAGCTTCAAAAGCCAACTCCATCTCAGTGTTCGCATTTTCGATATGGCAAAAGCGACATTCATTGCTGCTCAATGGCTGCCCTGATTGCCCTTTACCCATAAGATAGGTTTTGCCATAAGCAGAAACGAGTTCAAAAGAAGTTCCCTGTGGCACCACAATGTCAAAATGCATGGTGCCTCCTTGTCGGGTTGGCACATAAGTATCAAAAACTGCAGCTTGCATAATGATTGGAATTTTTAATTGGCAATGCCAACTATTTCAATGAAAAAAATTTTAAAACTCCCCGTCCTTGACATAAGGATAACACCACAACAAGGTGGTCAGGGTTACCGCCTTAAACCAGGCGTTGTACATGGCTTCTACTTGAACAGCATCATGCCCCTTATTGGATAAAAAGCCCTTGATGGTATAGGTAATTGGGAAAATAAAGGCCACCAGGTAGCGGAAGTGAATCAAAGGTTCGGCTTCTACCCCATCGGTGCGGTTTTTTTTGGAGGAATGGTGGCGAAGGGCAATTTCGTGTTGGTAATTGAGCCAAGTTTGGTCATAGGGACGATTACACAAGTCGAGAATCCATTGGCCAAAACGCTGGCGAACCGCAGTAAGGTAATCCAGGTTAGGTGCTCCTTGATGGGAAAAGTATTTGAGCAAATGAGGATGGCTACCTACATAGCCGTACCAAAGGTCAAGCACCTCATCGGTTTGGTCTGTCAGTACTTGACCAGCCAGTTTGAGCGCCTCTTCATCGGTCTCTGTCCATAATAAGGTTTGTTTTAGCAGCTCTAGGTCTTGAAGCTCAAGTGGCGACGGACTCAAATGCGCTCCACCATAATCATACCCTTTGATTGAAGATTCCATTGATGAATATTTTTAAATGGTTAAAGAATGTGGCAGCAAGGTACAAATAATTGGGATTGCCAACTATTTTTTTACGCACTTTTTTTATTCACAATAAGGCACCCGGTTTACCGCTCGGAAGGCCGAGTATCCATAATGCGCAAGCGTTTGCGTTTACCAAATTCCACAATTCTATACTTAAAAATGCGGGGCAAGAGAAAGCCCGTAGCATAAGTGCTGCCCGTTAAAATGGCATCGCCCCATTCGTAATTGGTGGTCGGATTTTTATCGGTCAAAGTCCCCACCAAGGCAATAGCTGACCAGCTCAGGCCAAACAAGCGCAGGGAGTTACCAATTCCTTTTGCCCAGTTTTGGTCGTAGCGAAGCGCCACGATGTCTTTCAGCGGCATGGCAATTTTGGGGAAAATCACCAGCGAGTCTTTAAAATTCAAATCTACAATTTCCGAAGTGTACCAGCCTTGCCCGTCGCGCAATTTGTAAGTGATCACCGTGCCAATGGGGATGCGAATGTTTTTGGCTTTGCCATAGCGTTCCAGCGCCAGGAATTTTTGGCTAAAAGCAGGAGCGAGCATTCCTGCAGTTAAAACGAGGCTCAAAAGGATATAGCGTAAAAATTTATTCATTGGTAGTGGATAATCAGGTGAAAAATGACGCCCTTAGTAGTGAGTCAAAAAAAGTATTCATTTTTTTATCGCCCCTAAGACACTTGAAATAAACCGTTTATTGATCTAATCGTTTGGCAAAATGAACACTTATTTTTTGTTGCCTCGTAAAGAGCTTTAATCCTCCTTTGGCGTTGGTTGAGGTGGAAGCTCGCGCAAAATTTTTGACAAGCGCCGCACACCCCGGTTCATGTTGTTTTCAATTTCAGGATATTCCAGCATGTCTTTGGCAACATAAATCACCATCAGTGCATAAACTTGCTGGGCAGAGTCAAGATTCCGATAGAGGATATGTTTGTGGAGCCGGTAGGTTTCGCGAATTTGGCGGCGCAAGCGATTGCGGTCTACGGCTTTTTTGAACTTCTTTTTGGGCACACTTACCGTGAATTGTACAGGAAAATCAGTGCTCCCAGCCTCCATAGGCAACCACACAAAGCGCAAGGGATATTGGCCAAAAGACTGCCCCTCCTTGAACATCCGCCCAATTGCCGACCAGCTCTTGAGTTTTTCTTCCCGCCTAAACCGCAAATCTTTTTCCACTTTTCAAAAATATCTTTTATTTTAGCTCAAACATAAGAAACGGAACGGAGATTATTGACCTTCCGGACATTTGCCTTGCACATTTACATAGCCTTTGGATTGTTTTGATTTGTTCATTTTTGTAAAATTGTTTTGTATGTATGCCGATCCAAAGGAAAAAATCAGCATCAAAAGCTGGGCGGAAGAGGACCGTCCACGCGAGAAATTGCTCTTCAAAGGAAAAAAACAACTGACCGACGCGGAATTGTTGGCCATCATTCTGGGTTCAGGCAACCGAGATGAATCGGCCCTGGGTTTGGCGCAAAGGATTTTGCAGGCTTACAACGCCGATTTGAATGAATTGGGGCGTTGCAGCATCAAAGAACTCACCGACCGCTTCAATGGCGTCGGAGAAGCCAAAGCCATTTCCATCATTGCCGCCCTGGAGTTGGGGCAACGCCGACAATTGTTGCCCTTGCAAAAACGCCCCCAGATCAGCAGCAGTAAGGATGCGTATCTGGCGCTGGGGCCGCTCTTGCTCGATTTGAGCACCGAAGAATTCTGGATTTTGTTGCTCAATCAAGCCAATCGGATGGTTGGGCGGGAAAAAGTCAGCGCGGGCGGTTTGTCCAGTACGGTAGTGGATGCCAGGGTGATTTTTAAAAAAGCCCTGGAATACAATGCCGCCAGTCTGATCTTGTGTCACAATCACCCTTCGGGAAGTTTGCGCCCCAGCCAGCCCGATCTGGATTTGACCCAACGCCTGAGCAAGGCTGGCCTGCAACTGGACATATTGGTGCAAGACCATTTGATTGTCGGTGAAACGGGCTATTACAGCTTTGCCGATGAAGGACTGATGTAATAAAACCATACAACATGAAATTTTTGCCTTTTGTATTGCTTTTCAGCGCGTGCTGTACTGTTGGTAGTGCCCAAACGGATGAGTCCACTGCGGTGATCAACGTGATCAAACAACTTTTTGACGGCATGCGGGCCAACGACAGCGTACGCATCAAAGCCATTTCCCACCCCGAGGCTCAATTGCGCACCACCACGGTTGATCGGGAAGGTAAACCGCGCATGGTCAGCGAATCTTTCAGCCGCTTCATCTCCAACGTAGGCAAACCCTCGCCCAAAATGCTGGACGAACGCATCTGGAGCTATGACGTAAGGATTGATCAAAACCTCGCGGCAGTCTGGACGGAGTACACTTTTTACGTGGGTGATCAAATGAGCCACTGTGGCGTCAATGCCTTCCAGTTGATGAAAACCACCGAAGGTTGGAAAATCATTGGCATCACCGATACCCGGCGCAAGGACAATTGTATCACTAGCGTACCAGATAGTGAAAAGGAGATTGCTGCGGCGATCGACGCATGGCATCAGGCAGCCGCAAAAGCTGATGAGGACAAATTTTTTGGTGCCATGAGTGCCGATGGAGTTTTCCTGGGTACCGATGCTAGCGAACGTTGGTTACGGGAAGCCATGCGCAAAGACATGCAAAAGGCTTTTGAAAAAGAAAGTGCCTGGGATTTTAAGGCCAAAAACCGCAACATTGCGGTATCTGCCGATGGACGTTATGCCTGGTGGGATGAGTTGCTGGATACCTGGATGGGGGTATGCCGAGGCTCGGGAGTGCTGGAGCGCAGTGGCAAGGAATGGAAAATCAAACAGTACAATCTGGCGCTGATGGTGCCCAATGATAAGATCAAAAAGGTGATGAAGTTGATTAAATAGGAGCACCATGTTTTGATAAAACCAAATCGACATTTTTTTAGCACAAAGAATAAAAAAAGAGGACACAAAGGACACAAAGCGAAGCGTTGTCAACGTCTAACTTTGTGTCCTCTGTGTCCTTATTTTTTTCCTTTGTGATACAAAAATGTCGCCCTTTGTTCTTTGCGGTACTTTGTTGCTTACCGCGTCAAGTACACCGACCGATTCCGATCCAACTCCCTAAAGAACGGATCACTCAAATCCTTGATGTACCGTATCTCCTCGCCCGTTGATTTCATCTCTGGTCCCAGCTGCTTGTCCACATTCGGGAATTTGTCGAAGCTGAACACGGGGACTTTGATTGCATAACCACTTGGCTGTGGTTTGATGTCGAAGTCTTTCAGTTTGTGCGTACCCAGCATCACCAGGGTGGCGTATTTCAAGTAAGGTACTTTATAGGCTTTGGCAATAAAGGGCGTAGTCCGTGAAGCCCGTGGATTGGCTTCAATTACGTACACTTTGTTGTCTTTGATGGCAAACTGGATGTTGATCAGGCCACGGATGTCGAGGGCACGCGCCAATTTTTCGGCGTGTTCCACCATGGTGGCTACCGCATCTACCGAAAGGCTATAGGTTGGCAGCACCGCCGAGCTGTCGCCAGAGTGAATCCCTGCTGGCTCGATGTGCTCCATGATGCCCATGATGTGGATGTCCTCACCGTCAAAAATGGCGTCGATTTCGGCCTCTTTGGCGCGATCCAGGAAGTGGTCGATCAAGACCTTGTTTTCAGGCATGTGTTTGAAGATGGACAACACTTGCCGTTCCACCTCCTGGTCGTTGATCACGATGCGCATGCTTTGGCCGCCCAACACATAACTTGGACGCACCAGTACAGGATACCCAACTTGATTGGCAATGCGAATGGCCTCGTCTACGTCATCGGCTACGCCGTAGTCGGGGTAAGGAATGTCCAGTTCTTTGAGCAGGTCGGAGAAAGCACCCCGATCTTCGGCCAAGTCCATGTTGGGGAAACTGGTACCGATGATTTTGATGCCTTTTTTGTGCAGGGTTTCGGCCAGTTTTAGGGCCGTTTGGCCGCCCAACTGCACGATGACCCCTTCTGGTTTTTCCAACTCGATGATTTCTTCGAGGTGTTCCCAAAATACAGGTTCGAAGTACAGCTTATCCGCCATGTCGAAGTCGGTCGAAACCGTTTCGGGGTTACAATTGACCATGATGGCCTCGTAACCAGCCTCTTTGATGGCCAATAACCCGTGTACACAGCAGTAGTCAAACTCGATGCCCTGGCCAATCCGGTTCGGCCCGGAGCCCAGTACGATCACCTTTTTCTTGCCCGTAGTGGGGATACTTTCGTTTTCACCGTCAAAAGTGGAGTAGAAGTAGGGCGTTTTGGCCTCAAATTCAGCGGCACAAGTATCCACCATTTTGTAAGTCCGGCGGATGTTGAGTTTTTTGCGCATCTTGGTCACGTCCTCTTCCTTGACCCGCATGGTCCAGGCAATTTGTGCGTCGGAGTAACCAACTTCCTTCAGTTCGCGGAAAAAATCTGTGGGGATATCATCCGGTACATTGTACTTGATCAACTGCTTTTCGTACTTGACCAGGCGTTTGATTTGTTTTAGGAACCAAGGGTCGATGCGGGTCAGTTTTTGGATTGTCTGTAGCGGAACCCCCAGGCGAATGGCGTCTTTGATGCGGAAAATCCGGTCATCGCTGGCCACTTCCAAGCGACCCAGTACATCCTCCACTCTTACCCATTCCTTGATGTCACCACCCAGGCCCTTGCGGCCATTTTCCAAAGACTGGCAGGCTTTCTGGAGCGCCTCCAGGAAATTGCGCCCGATGGCCATCACCTCACCTACCGATTTCATTTGTAGGCCCAGGGAATTGTCAGCACCGGGGAATTTATCGAAGTTCCAACGCGGCATTTTTACGATCACGTAATCGAGCGTAGGCTCAAAAAATGCCGAGGTGGTTTTGGTAATTTGATTTTTGAGTTCGTCCAGGTTGTAGCCGATGGCCAGTTTGGCGGCGATTTTGGCGATGGGATAACCCGTCGCTTTACTCGCCAATGCTGAAGAACGTGACACCCGTGGGTTGATCTCAATCACGATCAACTTTTCGGTAACCGGATCTTGGGCAAACTGGATGTTGCAGCCCCCGGAAAAATTGCCCAGTGAGCGCATCGCCAGGATGGCTTGGTCGCGCATATCCTGGTAAGCCGTATCTGAAAGGGTCATGGCGGGTGCCACCGTGATGCTGTCGCCCGTGTGGATGCCCATGGGGTCGAAGTTCTCTACGGTACAAATGATGACTACGCTGTCATTTTTGTCGCGCAACAACTCCAACTCAAATTCTTTCCAACCCAATACCGCTTTTTCCACCAATACCTCGTGGGTAGGGGAGGCATTCAAACCTCGGCGCAGGGCTGCGTCGAATTCCTCATCTTTGTGAACAAAGCCACCACCCGTTCCGCCCAGGGTATACGAAGGGCGAATCACCAAGGGGAAGCCGATTTTTTGCGCAGCTTCTTTGCCTTCCAAAAAGGAGTTGGCAATAAAGGAAGGTGCCACATCCAACCCGATGTCGATCATGTGCTGACGGAAAGCTTCGCGGTTTTCGGTCAACTCGATGGCGGCGATGTCGACGCCGATCATGCGCACCCCGTATTTTTCCCAAACCCCCAGCTTGTCGGCTTCGATCGCAAGGTTCAGCGCAGTTTGTCCACCCATGGTAGGCAATACAGCGTCAATCTTGCGTTCTTCCAATATCTGCACAATGCTTTCCACGGTCAGCGGCCACAGATAAACATTATCTGCCGTAACCGGGTCGGTCATGATGGTTGCAGGGTTGGAGTTGATGAGGGTGACTTCGATTCCTTCTTCGCGCAGGGAGCGAGAAGCTTGAGAACCGGAATAATCGAATTCACAGGCTTGACCAATAATGATGGGCCCACTCCCGATGATCAGCACTGATTTGATGGAATTGTCCTTAGGCATGGCTTACTCGTTTCCAAATTGCCCGCAAAGGTAATCAATGCTAAAGGATTTAAGTACAGGAAGATAAAAAATCGTGCAATAAATTTAAAGATTTTACAGCCCCTGACCCGCAAATTTGTCATTCTACTTAAAAGAATTGCTTATTTTTGAACGGAACTAAAAACCTATATGCACTACCGAATCTGGTCAATCCTGGTTTTTTTATGGGCAAATCTCGCAGCGGATGCGGTTTTTGCACAGGAAGGCTATGTCAATCCCCAACAAGAAAAATACCTTTCCGAGCCCATCCAACCCCAACGTTTCGATGAAGGTGCATGGCAAAAATCCATCGAAGGCCTGGATTACAGCATCAAAAAAAAGAAGCCGGGGAAACTACGGAAGCCTAAAAAAAATACCAATTTTAACTGGCCTGAACTGGGGCCGGGACTGTTACTGTTGCTCAAAGCTTTGGTGGGTTTGATGCTGATCGTCATTTTGGCTCTGCTCCTGCGGCATTACCTGAACACGCCTAAAAACCGAGCGGTTAAAAAGGCCATCATCGAGAACCTAAGCATTGAGGAAATTGAGGAAAACCTGGAGGAAACTGAATTGTACCCTTACATCGACAAGGCGATTGGGCAAAACGACTACGCTTTGGCCGTGCGCTTGTATTACCTGGAAGTACTCAAACAATTGTCGACCCAAAGGGCAATCACCTGGCGGAAAAACAAAACCAATCGCCAATATTTGCAAGAAATGCACAACTCGAAGCAGTATGGAGAATTTCGCGTGCTGACCCTGATTTTTGAGCGGGTGCGCTACGGGGGGCAACAGTTGAACCAAGCGCAATTCGAGCAGATTGAACCAGGTTTTTTATCTTTTTTAAAAACGACACCCTCCATCATTCCTTCGCCACCCTCAGTTGATGTTGCCGTATGAGATCAAAAAATTTCTTCTTCATGGCGCTTGTACTCATTCTGCTCGGCTTGTTGATTTATTTGATGAGCGCCAACGGTGGTCGTACCCACAATTGGAACGAGCATTACAAGGAACTGAGCAAAGAACCTTATGGCCTGGCGGTGGTTTTTAAACTCCTCAAAGCACAGGCAAAAGTGGGAAAATTCACCCTGCTCAAAAAACGCCTCAATATAGCCTTGCCGACCAAACCCGCTGAAAAATCGAACTATGTATTTGTCGGCGCCGGGCAGTTTCTGGATTCCGCCGATGTCCAAACACTGTTAAAATTTGTGTACAATGGCAACGATGCCTTCATTGCTACCCAGGTTTTGCCTTTCAGATTGATGGCCAAATTGTACCGAGGAACTTGTAAGGAGGACGAATGGGCGATTTTGAATTATTACCAGGATCGGGGAGTGGAAGCCAATTTTTTGCACCCCGATTTACGCCAGAAGCAACCCTTTGATTTTACCTACCGCACCACCTACCCCGACAGCCTCTACGATTGGCACTTCTTTGATCGGGGTTATTTTTGTGATGACCCGGATGGTTTTGTGGCGCTGGGGCAGATCAATGGGAGCAAGACCAACTTTGTAAGGGTTCGCCACGGACGAGGGCATCTTTACCTGCACAGCAACCCTTTGTTTTTCACCAACCTCTTTATGGTCAGTCAGCGGGGCAAACAATACGCTGAAGCCGCACTAGGCCATTTGTCCGCAGGCCCGGTGTATTGGGATTGTACCAGCAAGGTCAACCGAGCCGTAGCCGAAAACATGAATGCCGATGGTCAGGGCCGGCCACGCCGCGATTTTAACCGCCCCAGTCCCTTGAGTTACATCCTGAGCCAGCCACCCCTAGCTTGGGCCTGGTATACCCTTTTGGGGACTACTCTGGTGTATTTTTTGTTCAGGATCAAACGCCGCCAGCGCATCATTCCGGTTTTGCCTGCCAACAAAAACAACTCCCTGGCGTTTATCCGTACCATTGGGCGTTTGTATTTTTTGCAAAACAGCCACCGCCAATTGGTACTCCAAAAAATGAAACTCTTTTTGCAATTTGTACGCGATCGCTATAAAATCCAAACCCGAGAATTGCAAGAAGATTTTGTGGATCAGCTGAGTCTAAAGTCCGAAATCAAAGCAGAAAGGATCCAAAAAATCCTGGATATGTACCGGGCCATCGACTTTTCGCCAGAAATCCAGGAGCGAACCCTGGCGGATTTCCATCAACAAATTGAAAGCTTTTACAAAAACTGTAAATAAATGCTAGTGCCAGAAGAAATGAACCCAAACGCTGCTGAGCAGTCCTTTGATGCCCCTGAAGAAACGACACAGACTGAATCCCCACTTGTACCCGAAAGTACTCCTGGCCATTGGGGCCGCAACCGCCTGGATTTGAGTAAAGTCAATGCCGCCATCGATGAGGTACGTGCTGAATTGAGCAAGGTCATTGTTGGCCAACAGGAACTGATCGACCTACTGATCACTGCCCTGCTGGCGGATGGACACGTGCTGCTGGAAGGTGTACCTGGCATCGCCAAAACCCTCACGGCTAAACTACTGGCGCAGACCCTGGACGTGGAATTCTCGCGCATCCAGTTCACACCTGACCTGATGCCCAGCGACGTGATTGGCACATCAGTGTTCAACCAAAAAACGGTGGATTTTTCCTTCAAGGCTGGCCCGATCTTTGCCAACGTGGTACTGATCGACGAAATCAACCGCGCCCCGGCCAAAACGCAGGCGGCCCTGTTTGAAGTGATGGAAGAAGCCCAGATTACCGTGGATGGCACCACCTTTTTACTGGATTATCCCTTTTTTGTGATGGCGACCCAAAACCCCATTGAACAGGAAGGTACCTATAAATTGCCCGAAGCCCAATTGGATCGCTTTTTGATGAAAATCAACATCGATTACCCCAATCTGGAGGAGGAAAAAAGCATCCTGCGCCGCTTCCGCACGGGATCTAAAACGGACTTGCAAAAAGAGGTAAAAAAAGTGATGTCGCCCCAACTGGTCAAAGAGTGCCGCGACCTGGTGGAATCCGTGTTCATCGAAGACCACCTGCTGGACTACATCGCGCACATCGTTACCCAAACGCGTACCCACGGCGACTTGTACCTGGGTGCTTCGCCACGGGCCTCACTGGCCATTTTGCGCAGCTCCAAAGCGATTGCCGCCATCAATGGCCGCGATTTTGTGACGCCGGAGGACATTCAGTACGTGGCGTATCCGGTCTTGAATCACCGGATTATTTTGCAGCCGGAGCGGGAAATGGAGGGTTTTGCAACGAAGGATGTGATTAAGGATATTTTGGGGAAGATTGAGGTGCCGAGGTAGGGGGGAGTTATTGCAACCAACTGCTGTGAAAGAAAAGACATAATACTCATTCCTTTATTGGTGGTTGTGATTAGTCGATGTTCAGCGGAAAATATAAACCCCGAAAAATGTAAAAACATTATTTTTGAGGCATGGAGACAAAATTTGAGCGTGAAAAGCATATTTACAGATCAGATGCCTTTGAAGAAATAATCAAAGACACAATTCGCTTTTTTAATGGAACCCCAGTTCATACTCTTCCTCCGCCAGTAAGATTTAACGGAACAGGCGTATATGCAATATATTATACCGGAAAAAGTGAATATTATAAAGCTCTTTACGAGCAGAATAGGCTCGAATTTCACCAACCTATTTATGTTGGGAAAGCTGTTCCAGGTGGGTGGCGGCAGGCTAAAGATGGAAAGGTTGGAGTGGTTACTTTTGAGCTCTTTAGACGATTAAATGAACATGCAAAGAGTATAAAGCAAGCAAAAAACCTTGAGCAAGAGGATTTCTATTGTAGGTTTATGATTCTAGAAGATGGTGCTAATCACCTTATAGGCACTGTGGAGGCAGCACTTATAAGGCACTATAGACCCGTTTGGAATACATCAATTGATGGATTCGGTAATCATGACCCTGGCTCAGGTAGGTACAATCAAGCAAGATCAGAGTGGGATACTATTCATCCAGGTAGGCCTTGGGCAGATAAGTGTCTTGGTCAATCTTCCTCTATTGATCGGGTCGAGGAAAAAGCAGCAAAATATTTTACGCTCAAAAACGGAAAAGATGCTGAATAGTCTTGAAATCTTTTCAGGAGCAGGTGGCTTAGCGAAAGGAATTGAGATTGCAGGTGCTAATCATACAGCCTTCGTAGAATGGAATTCTGATGCATGTAAAACACTAAGATGCAACTATAGCCCAGAAATAGTACATGAAACTGACGTTAGGCATTTTGACTTTCAACGATTTTCAGGAGTTGACCTCATTGCAGGAGGGCCGCCCTGCCAGCCTTTTTCGGTTGGTGGCAAAGCTAAGGGATTCGATGATGAAAGAGACATGTTCCCTTATGCTATCTCCGCAATACGACAACTTTCACCAAAAGCATTCATTTTTGAGAACGTAAAAGGCCTTTTGAGAAAATCGTTTGCAGCGTATTTCAATTATATTATTCTTCAGTTAACTTATCCAGAAGTTCCAAAGAAAACTGAAAATTGGAAAGAACATTTATGTGAGCTTGAAAAAGTGCATACAAAAGGTAGTTACCAAGGACTTAAATATAATGTAGTGTTTCGACTTGTAAATGCAGCAAATTATGGTGTTCCCCAAAAGAGGGAACGAGTAATTATTGTAGGAATTAGGGATGATTTAAACATCTCTTGGTGTTTTCCAAATGAAACACATTCTGAAGACGCATTACTTTGGGCTAAATATGTTACTCAAGATTACTGGAAAAAACACGACATTAAGCCATTAGAAGGCGATTTGTTGAGTATCGATTTTGAGAAAAAACGGCTATTTGACAAGCACGGATTTTTTCCACCTACTTTGAAACCTTGGATAACTGTAAGAGATGCAATTATGGACCTACCAAACCCGCAGAAAATAAAAGATTATCATCCAGAACATTATTATCGAGGAGGAGCACGCTCTTATGTTGGACATACAGGAAGTGAAATAGATCAACCTTCAAAAGCATTAAAAGCTGGTGATCACGGCGTTCCCGGTGGTGAGAATATGATTAGATTTACCGATGGATCGATTAGATACTTTACTATTCTTGAAGCAAAACGCATTCAAACATTTCCTGACAATTACCCAATACTCGGTTCATGGACAGAAGCCATGAGACAACTAGGGAATGCTGTACCTGTAAGACTTGGACAAACTATTGCTGAAACTTTGATACCGCATTTGAGATTAAATAATAATGCATAAAGTAAAAAGAATTCTATGTGCTGTGCCTGCATTGGTGCCAACTGTTTGTTTGGCTATGTTGTGTGTTTGATTGTCAGTTGGTGTTAGCATTTTGAGCGTGTTCAAATCCTCTAACTCAAAAGTATCCATGCTCTGCTTGCTTTAGGCACAAGAACACGATCAAAGCGACTTTATTAAGCACAAAGGACCCCAAGGCAGCACAAAGATCACGAAGCGCAACGTCTAACCTTGTGTCCTTTGTGCTGCCTTGGTGTCCTTTGTGCTAAAAAAACGCCGCTTTAGCAATTTTCTAAAATCCTCGGGATAACGCAGCTTTCCACCATCACTTCACCCGAAACCAAGTCTGCGTCCGGTAAATCCCCGTCCAATGCTTTCCGCGTACCTTGAGCTCATTCGGTTTATCCGCTTCTACCCAAACCACACAGCCGTATACATTTCCGTTTTGGGGATCGAGGATGGTGCCGTTTTTCCAACTGCCCTCCACTTCCTGCATACCTTCGATGATGACCATACCATTCACTGGTTGGCCTTTTTTATCCCCTTTACATTCATCACACTTGGCATTGGGTTTGTCGGTCAGGATTTTGACGATCTTGCCGTACATTTTACCATTTTTTTGGTACACCTCCACGTGTGATTTGGCTTCGCCCGTCTTGTCATCAACGCTTTTCCAAACGCCAAATGGACTGTTGCTTTGGGCACTTAAATTACCGATGCCAAGCAGCATCAAGAAACAGAAAAAGAAATGCTTCATTGGTCAATATGATTTGGTTAAGAATGGAAATGAAATAAAGTAAACAAGTTGACTGAGCTATTTTTTGATTTGGCAAGGCACGAGGAAGGCGCATAGCAGGCCTACGCAACTGACGAGTAACGCAGCAAAATCAAAAAAGAGTCAGTCAGGTGTTTACTTTATTTTATTTCCATTCCTT
>JAIYAV010000314.1 GCA_027488855.1 Saprospiraceae bacterium | reverse complement strand
CGACAAGATAGTCGTCAGCAAAAACAAGATGATGGACATAGAGCGCTACAAGGTTTTTTATGACAAATTGACCTTTGTGACCTTGCAGATGCCCAATTTTACGAAAGAAGAACACGAACTGGAGAACAATTTTGATAAATGGCTTTATGTAATTAAAAATTTGCACAGGCTGGATCATATCCCCGAAAGGATTCAAGAGCGAGTATTTCAGAAATTGTTCAAAGTAGCCTCCTACACAGCCCTGAGTAAGGAAGAAAAGGCCAAATACGAAGACAGCTTGAAATATTACAACGATTTGAAAAACTCCTTGGACACAGCCCAAGAAGATGGCTATCAAGAAGGATACCAGGAAGGATATCAGGAAGCACAGACCATATATGAAACCAAATTGGATGCAGAAAAACAACGGGCAGAGCAACTTTACCAGGATAAGCTACAAACTCTACAACGTATGCGCCAGGCGGGCCTCTCAGATGCGGATATTTGCGCTTTTTTGAACATTAGCACCGAAGAATTGGAGGGAATGATGAATCTTTCGAGTGGCGAATGATGAATTTGGCGCATCGCCCTCCGGATGTGTTGGCAAACCTGCCTCAAGGGAGTTCGCCCTTGGCGCAAGAGTGTTGCGGGTAAGACGTCTCTGATTTCTCCCATTAATTAGAATCAGTTTTTGAGATTTTTTATCTTTGCCACATCAGTTCAAAACACTAATTTTATGGCTCAGGAAAAAACCAACTTTTCATTGAAATCGGATAATGAAGACTTTAAAGGGCCCACTGTGATGTTGCGACATGATGCAGTGATAAAAGCCGAAGAAAATATTGCTCTTATTGAAAAAATTAGTAAACTGTCAGGTATTCCAGTGTTCAAGGGCCAAATCCAGTATCTCTATGAATCGGACTTCACCGGCCAAAAGCAACAATGCCCACGCTGTGGAGGCACCCTGACCCGAATGGTTTGTAATTTTGCGTACGCCACCCAATATCGTTCCAGATTAATGAGCGCTCCAGCTGGGCTATTTTGTGGGAATTGTCCCACCGTTATCGTTGATGATGATATGATGCGCGATGGGATTGACGCAAGTCGTTTTCAGTATTACGGTGTTTTTTCCGTAGAAAGTGGATATGTGGATGCAGGTATCATCACGTTACTCAATGGGCAGAAACCTACCTTTATTTTTAGTGAAGATATGCAAAATGTAGATGGTATTCTCCAATCTGTTCATGCGCCAAAAGATGGAATATATATACAGCCCTCTAAGCGTCAAGTAGCACGTCAGACAGAAATTTCAAGCAAGCAGAAAGCACTAAAAAAAGCAAAAAGTAAAGCTGCAAAAAAAGCAAAAAAGATTAATCGAAAAAAATAGGGCACGATGAGGAAGTGAATAAGGCACGGAAATTAAACCAGCGTTTCAATTGGATGCCCGCAATCTACTTCTCCAACCGCCCAATCATCATCTTTAATTCCTCCAAAGTGCCCTTAATAGCCTGCAATTCAGCTTTGATCTCACTAATATCATTCCCTACCGCCGACTCCAGGTGCTGATTCAAAGAAGTGACACCGTATTCCGTTTCAAGCAGGTTAACGATGCGTTGAAAGGTCTTTTCATTGCCGCCATTCAGTGCTTTACTGACATTGGTCTGATTGACCCCTAATTTTTCCGCAAGTACCATTTGATCAAGCCCCAAGGACTTGATTACTCCCTTTACCTGGGTGAATAACGCATCGCGGGGAGTATCTTTTTCTGAGATATTCATTTTTTAGACGATAAAATTCACTTTTTAAGAATTTTGTGTAACTTTGCCTTCACTAAGGAACCAATTTCCAAAGTAATCAATTTATTCTTGGATTCCCCAACCTTGTAAAACCCAAAACAGTAAAAATGCGAGACCCATTTGTTGTTTCAAGTATAAGCTGGCACGAAGTAACTGATGCAGTTGCTATCGATAACATTAATCTCATTGAAGATGTATTACAAGCAAACCTTAAACTGAGCGAATACGGTGCCATTACAGGAGTTGCTTTCATCTACATCATTGAGCATGATGACAATCACATGCACGAAGATCAATTTAGTTATAGCGCTAAGCGAGGAGAACTTTCCACCCAAATGCGCCTCTCCTACGATGAAGTGCAAAAATCCACACCCGAAGAGGTCTTGCACCTAATGGCCGTCAAATACATCGACACCATGTTGGAATGGCTCCCCAAAAAGAAAATCGCCAACTTCGATTGGCAGCGCTTTGTGAAAGATGTGCAGGATTTATTTGAGCGGCAAGGCTGGTTGCAGGCGATCGAAGTGGCTTAGCAGCACATTTTACTGAGGTGCCCCTTAGGTGTCTAAGGTTTCTTAGGTGGTGAAAAAAGAAATCACCTGCGAAGCAGGGTAAATTTCACCACCTAAGAAACCTCAGACACTAAAGAAACACCACAGTAAGATAGGCACTTTACTCCACCTTCAGCGGAGTATACGGTTTAAACAATGAAAACTGTACCGCTTCCACCTTCTTTCGATAGTCCGCAAACTTCGTACTGAAGAAATTATTGATGCGGTTCAGTACCTCCGCAGTTTGTTTGCGGGCTTGCGCTACCATGCGCTGAGCACCTTGATTGGGCGCACCTTCCGAGGCGTTGATGTATTGCTGGGCACGGCCAAATGATTAAAAGACAGCTCGAATGTCTGATACTTTATTCTGTGGATTAATTGCATCAATTAAAGCAATCAAAAATTTACTTGTGCTTGGAGTATGAATTCTCGTTTGCGACTTTGTTGTGTTGCTGTACTTTCAAAATTGTCGTAAGCAGCAATTCCACCCAACACAGGTCGGTTTCGGTATTGCAGTGTTAATTTTAAACCATGTCCGGATATAAACCAGTTTACGCCCCCTTCGTAAATAGTTATCGGGGCTTTTAACGCTTTAAAATTTGAATGTTGCACAGTAGCAAATAGCCCAAATTGTGTGTTATTAACTGGAAAATTGTTAGGTAAATGATAGCCTGTTACAACATAAAACGTATTTCCAGTGCCCGAAGCCGGAGAAGCCAAGCCACTGCCATTGATGTTGCTTTTTGGATTGTTTGCGTAGGTACTAATTTGATTAGTAGAAGAAACGGTATAAAAATTAGGCCCCATATCTGTAGAGAAATACCCTAAGTACATGGTAATACCGTCATTTTTTGCCGATAGTTTATGACTTAAAAAAGCATCAACAGCTAAACAAAGAATGTCGTGATGCTTGGCTTCTATCAAGATTTTAGGATTACTACTACTTTCGGGAAGCGCCGAATTTCTCAATTCTATTTTAGTTGGAACCAACATCCCATTTTTCCGGTAAGCAAATCCTGCTCCTATATTAAAAACTCGTTTTTGTCCGATGTAATCTCCATTCTCGAAGGGGATTTTGTTAAACTCTTTACTTAGAAACTGCCATTTAAAATAACCCATAAACATTTTAGTTTGTGCAGCAGGATTAAAGTATGCCACATTTAGCTGGCTGTTATTTGATGGCGTATGCAATAAGCCACCCGATGGAGAACCAAAACCATTGTTAGCTGGGGTATTAGTACTTGTTGGTGTAAATGGGTCGTTAACAGAGATACGATAATCGAGTTTTCTAAGCCTCCCTCTTGCATATATGCCAAACATACGGTTGAGCTTGTCTAACTGATTAAAATAGGGTGCTTGAAATTTTGGTACATCAAGATTAGTGAGTGTTCCAACATTTTCTAAATTCAACCTTGAAAAGCCATTCCATAAATGCAACCCTGCTCCGATAGAAAGTTTGTCAGACAGAGAATATTCCCCATAGCCATCGATAATGCTGAAGTTTAAATTTACTTGTTGCGGGTTATTGGAAGCATTCCCATTGCTATTCACATTTACCATTAATAAAAACTTCGGAGTAATTTCAAACGCAGTGATTAATGATAATCTGCGTAAGGACAAATCGGAAATAGAATTAACGGTATCACCTTTGTAAATAGACCCAGCATTTGCTTCGCCATATCTACTCCAAAATTGCATCAACCCTAAAAAACGAATATTTATGGTGCTGTCTTTGTAGGGATATATTGTAAATCCCATTTTTGGTATTTCAAATTTATCTTGGGCCCAATTTTTTAAACAAACTAAAGACAAAATGATTATTGCCAAATATTTAGCTGCTGCTTTCATTTTTTACATCAAATAAAAAGGGCTGGCTCAGTATTTTGAACCAGCCCTTTGTTTGTGAACACTGAAAAAGGTTAAGACCTATTTTCCCTTTTCTTTCAAGATTTCTAATACTTTTTTCGCTGCTTCCGAACCGCTGCTTTGTTGTTGCCCTGTAACCAAATTACCATCTCTAACTGCATATGGAGCAAATGGTGCTGCTGTTAAAAATTTGGTATTGGCTATTTTCTTTGCTTCATCTTCAATTCGGAAAGCATTTACTTTCATATTCACATTTTTATCCAAAATGTCTTCTTCCAAGTTGCTGTAACCCGTCCATTTTTTGCCATCTACAATTAGTTTTCCATTGGGTAATTTGGCATTTAGCAGAATGGCGGTTGCATGACAAACAATACCTACGGGCTTACCGCTTTGATAAAAATCTACTACAAATTTTTCAATGCTGCTGTTTTTATACATCGTTTGCATTGGCCCCAACCCTCCACTAATAAAAATGGCTTTGTAGTCATTGCTGTTTACTGACGACAGCTTTTTACTGTTTTTTACAAGCGCTGTTTTATCTGCACTTTTTTTAAATCCAAGTGATATTAAGTCGTTTGCAGATAATTTGCTTTCGTGTTCAGGATCGCTATAAGTATCAAAACCTATTTCTCCTCCATCAGGACTTGCAAATTCCACTTCATAGCCTGCTTGTGTAAACTCCCAGTAAGGATGAGTAACTTCCGAGTACCAGGCCCCGATTGGCCAACCGGTTTGTTTGCTTATTGCTCCGTTAGATGCAATAAGTAAAATTTTATCTTTTTGGCCTTCTTTGTTTTGTGCGAAAGCACTTAAAATAGCGGTAATGGTTATACCTGCTATTAACATTACTGTTTTTTTCATTTTTGTAAGTTTAAATTGTTTTACAAATTTCGGGGTTGGATTTTTTTTTCTCGTTGACTATAGTCAATAAAGAATTTTTTGGTTTACCAATTATGGATGTATTAAGGAAAGCCTTCCTTTTACACCGCCTTCTGTTAATTTTTTATGCACAGCACGAATGGTATTCAGGTCGTTGAAGCTGACTGTTTCTACTTGTGTAGTTATTTTTTTTGTGTTAAGCAAATCGAGCAAAATGCTTATGTCTTCTTTAAACCAGTTAGGCTGAGCTGCTTTTGTTCTTTTAATGTCATAGAACCTGGCTTTCTTGTGCGTAAGGACAAAGAATAAGGTCTTCAATACCATGATTAAACTAAGAATGGTAATTCCAGGAGATATTTTTTCTACTCCCTTGCCTTTGGCAGAAAAACCAAAGCATACCAGCACTCCATTAGAGGTTAGTAAAGGATACGACTTTTTGAAGTTTGTATCGCTTACGCCATCAAAAATGGCATCATAGCCACCCTGCTGTTTAAGTTTTTGCCAAAGCGATGCATCTGAATAATCAAAAACAGCTTTTACACCTAACTTTTTCAAATCTTCAAAATCACTCGGCTTGGATGTTGCCACCACATTTATTTGATAAAATTGAGCAAGTCGCACCAAGGCATGACCCACACCACCTGCCGCACCGTGCACCAAAATAGTATCGCCTTTTTTAGATTTTCCTTCCCGAAAGAGCATTTGATAAGCCGTAACCCAACTTAATATCAAGCTTTCGGCTTCTGCGGCATTTACTTCAGTGGGAACAAGAAATAAATCATCAGCGTGGTGGATTACATGTTCGGAATTGGCGCCAGAAATAGTTAAGGCACCAACCCGATCGCCAATTTTAAAGTTGTTTACACCTTCACCAATGGCTTCAATTTTCCCCACAAAATCATATCCCAGTGTAAGTGGAAAATGCTTCTTCATGCCAGGGTAAATGCCTCTGCGCAAAAGCGTATCTGTAAAAGCAATACTTGATGCTTCTACTTTTACTTCTACTTCGCCATTTTTTGGTGATTCTCTTTTTACTTTGACTAATTGAAGGTTTTGTTCAGAGCCAAATTCTGATATTTGGAGTTGTACATTCATTGTGCTGTGTTTTAATTAACAGCACAAAAGTATTTTCTGTAAAATTGAACGTCATTGACTTCAGTCAATAAATAAAAATGGAGCTTAAATTCGTTTCCTGATTCGGCTGAGCGTTTCGGGTTTTACACCCAAATAAGAAGCAATCATATATTGAGGAACTTCTTGCAAAAGTTTTGAATTGCGATTGACCAATTCCGCATAGCGGCCTTCTGGAGTTTCGTATAAAAAGGTATCAAGTCGCCTGTTCATCGTTAAAAACAATCTTTCAGCAAATAATCGCCCCAACTTTTCAAAGTTAGGGTAGTTATTGTACAATTCGGTTAAATCTTTTTTTGAAATCAGATAAACTTTTGAACTTCTTAAAGCCTGCACATAATAATTGGACGGACTTTGGGTTAAGAAACTTTGGTAGTCACTTAAATAGTCACCAGTAAAAAAGAATGCCGTAACTAATTCATTTCCATCAACAATTTTGTAGAAACGAAAAGCTCCTTCCGTAATAAATAAGGCGTGTTTACAAACTTCTCCTTCTTTTAAGAATAATTCGTCTTTGTCAAATTCCTTGAATTGAAGTTTATTGCGAAACGCTGCCCATTCTTCGTCTGAAGTTTTTACAAATTTTTCTACAAATGTCCTTACCTCTTGCATTGTCTATTTGTGTCTTCCGATGGAACCATGACTATTCAACATCCAAGTACCCGTAATTGTTATTTTAAGTTTTATTAAACTGAATGCTGGAATGGCTCCCCAAAAAGAAAATCGCCAACTTCGATTGGCAGCGCTTTGTGAAAGATGTGCAGGACTTGTTTGAGCGGCAGGGTTGGTTGCAGGCGCTCGAAGTGGCTTAGCAGCACATTTTACTGGGGTGCCCCTTAGGTGTCTAAGGTTTCTAAGGTGGTGAAAAAAGAAATCACCTGCGAAGCAGGGTAAATTTCACCACCTAAGAAACCTAAGGCACTAAAGAAACACCACAGTAAGATAGGCACTTTACTCCACCTTCAGCGGAGTATACGGTTTAAACAAGGAAAACTGCACCGCTTCCACCTTCTTCCGATAGTCCGCAAACTTCGTACTGAAGAAATTATTGATGCGGTTCAGTACCTCCGCAGTTTGTTTGCGGGCTTGCGCTACCATGCGCTGGGCACCCTGATTGGGCGCACCTTCCGAGGCGTTGATGTATTGCTGGGCACGGCCAAGCGCCGAAGTCAGGTTGTCGTCGTCGCGTTGGATCCCTTTGACGTCTTCGGGCTCCGTGTAGAGGCGTTCCAGTATGTTCAGGCTATCTTGCAGCACTTTGCTCAGCTTAGTCAATTGTTGT
The DNA here is from genome assembly GCA_027488855.1 of Saprospiraceae bacterium. GTDB lineage: Bacteria > Bacteroidota > Bacteroidia > Chitinophagales > Saprospiraceae > Haliscomenobacter. Next base: position 13,964 of record JAIYAV010000314.1, on the reverse strand, counting down.
TTGGTACTATCCGGCGCATTGGCCAGGGCAGCATCTACGCGGCGGATGGTATTGCGGGCCTCTTTGAGTTGGTCAAAACCCTCGCTGGCTTTTTTGATCACTTTTTCAAAATCGCGGTACGCAGCGTCTTTGGCTTTCAGGTCGTCCATTTTGACCTCAAGGCGTGGGTCCGATTTAACCGTCACACTGGTTGAATCTTTGAGTTTGCCCCACACCGCCACTACTTTGTAAGTCCCTGGCAATACTTGTGGGCCGCTGGGCGAGTCTTCATCCGTGCGCCGTTCCTGGCGGCTGGGTTGACGCACACCATTGCGGTTCAAGGGCCAATAGACCTTCACCATACCCGTATCGATCCGAGAACTAAAAGTCCGGACGGTATCCCCGGTACTGGAAAGGATGATTATTTTTACCCGCTCGGGGCGTTTTTCTTCCTTGGCTGCGACAGGTTTCGCATTGGTATTTGCAGGTGCAGCTGCGGGTTTTACATAAGGAACCCACAAGGTGATCGAAGCGCCAGGGGCCTTGTTTTCCCCCGCAAACATCCCGTCAGCAGCAAAACGAATGCCATCAAAAGATTTAAACGCCGCCTGATAAGCATCAGGAACGGGGAAAACTTTAAAGGGTTGTTCCAGTACCTTGCCACTTGTACGCGCAATTTCGCGCAAGGGGCGGATGTCGTCCAAAATCCAGAAGGCCCGGCCAAAGGTAGCAATGATCAGGTCGTGATCACGCGAGTGAATTTTCATATCGGCAGTAGGCACGCTGGGGTAGCCATTGGTCCACTTGGTCCAGGTGGCTCCCTTGTCGATGCTGAGGTACAGGCCGTGATCGGTTCCGAGGAACAACAATTTGGGCTCAATCGGATCCTGCACAATACACAAAGTGAAACCACTCACCTTGTTTTCATCCACAAGTTTGCGGAAAGTTTGGCCATAATCGCTGGTGTGGTACACGATTGGTCGCCAGTCGTTGCGGCGGTAGTCGTTCACTATGACGAAGGCTTCGCCAGCATTGTGCGCCGAAGCTTCGATGTAGGGAATCCAGCTTGCCGCCTTGTAACCAGGCAATTTGCTGATCAAATTGCTCCAGGTTTTGCCACCGTCGCGGGTCAATTGCAGGTTGCCATCGTCGGTACCCACCCAAATCACCTTTGCGTCTTTGGGGCTGGGCGCAATCGCCAGGATGGTGGTATGGTTTTCAGCATTGGTCGCGTCCAAGGTCAGACCACCACTCAGATGGGGTTTTTGTTTGGACGTATCATTTGTGGTTAGGTCAGGAGAAATGATTTCCCAACTTTGGCCACAATCTTTGCTGTAATGCAAAAACTGGCTGCCAAAATACACGCCGCAGGTATTGTGTGGATCTTGTGAAAAACCAGCATTCCAGTTGAAACGCAGCTCGGTGCCATTGGGTGAAGTGGGTTTGATGAACTGGGTTTTGCCCGTTTCAGTATCCACATAGCCTACGTTGCCACCTTGCGACATGGCGTAGACATAGCGCGAATTGTCGGGCCGGAAACCCAGGTCAAAACCATCGCCAAAGAACACTTCCTGCCACTGACTTGTCCGAATTCCTCCGGCTTGCCAAACGGCACTGGGACCTACCCAGGAACCGTTGTCCTGCATGCCACCCCCAATTTTATAAGGAATTGACATATCGTAGTTGACGTGGTAAAATTGGCCTACCGGGATGTTTTCGATGAAGCGCCAGCTTTTGCCGCCGTCATGCGAGATGTTCAAACCACCGTCGTTGCCGTCGATGATGTAATTTGGATCATCGGGGTGAATCCAGAATGCATGGTGATCGGGGTGCACGCCCGAGTAGGGGAGTACGGTTTCAAAAGTTTTGCCGCCATCTTCACTTTTGGTCACCAAAGAGAAAATGTTCCAAAGGCGGTTTTCATTCTTGGGGTCAACATAAATTTCAGCGTAATAAAAGGGACGGTCGCCAATGTTTTTGGTGGCTACCACACTCCATTTTTTGCCCCCATCGGTGGATTTGTACAGGGCATTGTCTTTGGCTTCCACCAAGGCATAAACAATATTGGGTTTGGAGCGGGAAATCGCCAAACCAACCCGACCTAATACACCTTTGGGCAAACCATCTGCGTCACTGCGGCGTTCCCAGGTATCGCCACCATCGTGGGTTACATAGATGCCTGAGCCTGTACCACCCGAATTGAAGGTCCAGGGCTTACGGCCATATTCCCACATGGCCACGATGATTTTGTTGGGGTTGCTGGGGTCTACGACCATGTCGGCAACGCCCGTTTGGTTGTTGACGTAGAGGATTCGCTCCCAATTTTTGCCCCCATCTTTGGTGCGGTACACGCCCCGCTCCTCATTGGGGCCGTAGGCTGAACCTTGCGCTCCGGCGAAAACCACATTGGGGTTGTCGCGGTGAATGATGATGCGGTGGATGGTTTTGGTTTCTTTCAAGCCCAGGTTTTTCCAGGTCTTCCCTGCATCGAGCGAGCGGAAAATACCCAAACCGAAGTTTTGAGAGTTGCGCGGATTGCCCTCACCCGTACCGACCCAAATGTCACTTGGATTGGATTGGTTGATGGCAATGGCACCAATGGATTGGATGTTTTGATCATCAAAAATGGGCGTCCAGGTGATGCCACCACTTTCAGACTTCCATACCCCGCCCGAAGCACTGCCCACGTAAATGTGGTCGGGCTCGCTCAGTACCACATCAATGGCAGTGACCCGTCCAGACATGCCGGATGGGCCAATGTTGCGTGGTTTGATGTTTTTGAACGGCTTAAGATCAAGACTTTGTGCAGGGAGAGACAGAGCAAAAACTGCACAGCATAAGGTAAACAACAGCCTAAGTTGCATAAATTTGGATTTGGTTAATTAAGCTTGTCCCGAATTGGGTACGATAAGCCAATGGCTGAGATAGAAAATAGACTTATTGAGCCAAGTAGTCTCCTGTCGCAACAAGTCCAATACCCCCAGAAAGTTGTGGTAGCGGGGTGATTAGGCGAATATAGCCCATACATGGTGAAAAATAAATGAACAAAGCCCAAAAGCCTAATTGTAAGGGGATAAGGCAGTAAAACGAAGATCAAAGTCGCTTTGGCTCGATTTGTGTGGGTAGAATAATAGCCGAATCCGAGCTTGTTTGAGGTCGAAAAAAACTATTCTTCGCTTCAATGCATTATATTACATGCTGTTTTATAAAAAAATCTGGAGAAGAGATGATTGACGCAAAAACGCAATACGCTTTCAAAACCGTCCCTGACGATATATTGAAAGTTCAACGCTATACCCTTTCCAATGGCTTACAATTGTTTTTGAGTGTAAATAAAAATGAACCAAGAGTGTACACCAACATTGTGGTAAGGGCAGGATCCAAACAAGATCCGCCGGAAACTACAGGCCTGGCTCACTACATGGAGCATATGTTGTTCAAAGGTACCAGCCGCATTGGTACACTGGATTGGGAAAAGGAAAAAGTACTATTGGAGCAAATTTCTGATTTGTACGAATCCCATCGTGCTACCCAGGACGAAGCTGAGCGGCGGCGGATTTATGCCGAAATTGACCGGGTTTCTTTCGAAGCTGCCAAATTGACCGCACCGAGTGAGTATGACAAATTGGTGAGCAACATTGGCGCAAAAGATACGAATGCTTATACCTGGGTTGAACAAACCGTTTATGTCAATGACATCCCTGCCAATGAATTGGAGCGCTGGATGCAGCTGGAATCCGAACGTTTTCGGATGATGGCCCTGCGCTTGTTCCATACTGAATTGGAGACTGTTTACGAGGAGTTCAATATTTCTCAGGACAAGGATGTGCGCAAAGTCAATACTGCGATTCGGGAGGTACTTTTCCCTTCACATCCCTATGGCACTCAGACCACCATTGGATCGGCAGAACATTTGCGTACCCCTTCACAGGTAAACATTCAGAAGTATTTCCAGACCTATTATGTTCCAAATAACATGGCCCTGGTCATGGCGGGCGACTTTGACCCTGCGGAGGTAGTAGAAATGGCGGAAAAACACTTTGGTACCTACGAATCAAAAGCGGTTCCACCCTTCACTTTTTCCCCACAACCTGCCTTGACAGAACCTGTTTTGAAGGTTGTTTATGGGCAAGAACCGGCATTGGTGATGCTGGCTTGGCGTTTTGATCAGGCCAAATCGGTAGATACCCTTTTCCTTTTGCTCATTCGTACCATTTTGTACAATGACCAAGCGGGTTTGCTCGACCTCAATGTCAACCAACAGCAAAAAGTATTGGAGTCGGAATCTTGGTTCTGGTTTTATGAAGATTATTCCGTCTTTGGGTTGTATGGCAAACCCCGTGAGGGCCAAACCCTGGAAGAAGTCAAGGACATCCTGTTGGGCGAATTGCAGAAAATTTGCCGAGGTGAATTTGAGGAATGGATGGTAGAAGCGGTCATTACTGACTATAAGTTGGGGCAAGTGATGGCTTCAGAATCCAATAGTGCCCGGGTCAATGCCATGGCCAGCAGTTTTATCCTCGGGATGGACTGGGAGCACTATACCCGCCGAATCAGTGACATTGCTAAAATCACCAAGGAACAAATTGTCGAATTTGCCCAGAAGCACTTCAAAGACAATTACGTTGAAGTACACAAAGTGCAAGCGGAAGATTCCAATGTGGTCAAGGTAGAAAAGCCTGAAATCACCGCAGTGGAACTCAATCGGGACTCCGTTTCTGATTACGCACAAGCTTTTTTGGACATCACTACTCCGCGAATTGAACCCGTTTTTGTAGATTTCGATACGGCCATTCAAACCACCACCCTCAAATCGGGGGTGCATTTGGATTACGTCCGCAACCCAAATAATTCGCTTTTCCGCCTGGATTACATTTTCCCGATGGGAAAAAATAGCGACCGCAAGTTAGCCATCGCAGTACAGTACCTGCCTTACCTGGGCACGAGTCGCTACAGTTCTGCGGATTTGCAACGCGAACTATACCGTTTGGGCCTAAGCTTCGAGGTCAGCAACGACGACGATTATACCTATATGACCCTGAGCGGATTGGAAGACAACATGCTCAAGGGACTGGAATTGTTGGAGCACATCATCAACAATCTTCAACCGGATACCGCCATTCTGCAAAACGTCGTCACCGACGCACTGACCCACCGGGCCAATGCGAAAAAAGACCGGAATATCGTTTTGCGCAACGCCTTGGGTAATTACGCCCGTTACGGCACCGATTCGCCTTTTACCTACCGCCTGGCGGTAGAAGAATTGCGCCAATTGGAGGCCGATGAGCTTTGCCAAAAAATCAAAGACCTTTGTGGCTTCGAGCACAAGATTTATTACTACGGGCAAATGCCGATGACGGAGGTAACCAATTTGCTGGAAACCCACCACCGGGTTACTACGCCATTGAAAAAAGCGGTTCCTTCCCGGGCATTCGACCAACTGGATACCAAAGAAAACCAGGTGGTATTTTTGGATTTTCCGATTGTCCAAACGGATGTGATGCTGGTATCCAAGGGTACCCCGCAGTTCAACATGGAGGAACACCTGAGTAGCGATCTATTCAACGATTATTTTGGCTTGGGGCTTTCCTCGATCGTTTTTCAGGAAATCCGGGAATCCAAAGCCTTGGCTTATTCCACCTATGCCTTTTACAGCTCACCCCGCAAGCGGGACTGGGCACACTACCTACAAGCCTACGTGGGTACGCAGCCCGATAAATTGTCGGATGCGATTCCTACTTTCTTACAATTGTTGAATGAAATGCCCGTGGTTGATACTCAAATTGAACACGCCCGGCAAGCCATCCTGAAACGGATTGAAAGTGAGCGCATCATCCCTTCCCGGATATACTGGACGGCACGCGCCAATCAGGAATTGGGCTATACAGGGGATATGCGTCAGGAAATATACCAACACACTGAACGGTCGAGCAGCCGGGATTTGGTCGCTTTCCATGAAGAATATGTGCGGGGCCGCGCTTATACCTTCCTGGTCATGGGCAGCAAATCTCAGGTGGATCTGAAATACCTGGAAAACTTCGGAGCGCTAAGGGAAGTGAGTCTGGAGGAGGTGTTTGGGTATTAACGTGAATTTTGAATTAACCGTGCAAAATGTGCGACTTCTACGAAGTCGTAAAATCTTAACTACAACCCTTTTCTACAAATGTGTGACCTCTCCGAGGTCATCAGCTCGACTTCGTAGAAGTCGTACATTTGTAGAAAATGTTGCAATGAGTTTTTTACGACTTCGTAGAAGTCGCACATGATACGTTGTCAATGCAATTAATTCAAAATTCACGTGGTATTAATAAAGTTGAGGAGTTGATGCCTCGGCTTCCTAACTTCCCTCAGTATGCAGGCTCTTTTCCAACATCCGCCTAGCCCTCTTCAACGCTTCCAACATCCCATCCTGGAAGCTAGAAATCTCACTTGTTTCATCAAACGCGACGATTTATTGCAACTGGAAACCCAACCCGGGGATCACGCTTTTTGTGGCAACAAATGGCGCAAGCTGAAATACAACCTCGCCGCAGCTCGGGAGCAGGGCTACAGCACCTTGCTAACCTTCGGCGGCGCTTTTTCCAACCACATTGCGGCTACCGCCAGCGCGGGGAAACTGTTTGGTTTCAATACCATCGGCATCATTCGAGGGGAGAAGGTATTGCCATTGAATCCAACACTGGACTTTGCGACAGACTGTGGGATGGAGCTGCATTTTTGGTCTCGGGAAGCCTATCGGCGTAAAGATGATCCACTCATTTTGGCTCAATTGCAAGAGCAATTCCCTCAAGCCTATATTATCCCAGAAGGGGGTACCAACACCCTGGCTTTGCGCGGCTGTGCCGAACTGGCGGAGGAGATTTTGGCACAAGAAGAAGTGGATTACATTTGTTTGAGTTGTGGGACGGGCGGCACTTTGGCGGGAGTGATTCAAGGTTTGGCGGGTCGAGCCTTTGCGCTGGGCTTTTCGGCTTTGAAGGGAGATTTCCACAAAGCGGAAGTTCAACAGTTATTGGGTGCAAATAGTGGGGATAAATGGGCGATTGCTACCGAGTATCATTTTGGTGGCTACGCCAAAACGCCTCCTGAGTTGCTGGATTTTTTAGTGGAAATGAAAGAGTATGGCCTGCCGTTGGAACCAATTTATACGGGGAAAATGGTGTGGGGGGTGCTGGATAAGGCGAGGCAAGGTTATTTTCCCGCAGGTTCGCGGATTTGTGTGGTGCATACGGGGGGCATGCAGGGCTGGCGGTTTAAAGTATGAAACAAACTATCTATATCAGGAGGCCAAAGCCAAAGAAGTGGAAACCGAAGCGGATGGGCCCTGGAAACTTTAGTGGGATCAATAATGAAAGATATATTTGCAAAGAGCCACAAGAAATGTTATTTTTGGGTACTAAATCAATAGACTTGTTGCATTGAGAATGCTTGAGCCAAGCTATTTTCTTTTTTACAAGTCTAATTAAAAACGACGCCCAATGAGTGTCTTAACAATTTACAATACCTATTTGCATCCGCTTTCGGTGGAAGAGCGTTTGGCTTTAATCCGCTTGTTGGTAGACCAGACAATAGTCGCCAAAGATCAGGCAGAACAGAACCCTCTCCTCCGTGATGTAATGGATTTTGCTGGAGCGGGGAAGGATTATTTGATGGATGAAGATGCTCAAGTTTATATAGATAATCTCCGTTCCGAATGGGAATAAATGAATTGTCCCTAAAACTAGAGCAATACCCTCGGATTGCCTTGGATACCTCGCCAATCATTTTTGCAGCTTGCTGTGGCCCTTGAAGCCAATTGCCCAGCCTTTGTGACCAATGATAAGCGTTTGAGTATTGTGCAGGAACTGGATATTATTGTATTGGACAATTTTCTGAAATGATGACTTGGGTGCATACCCGCGAAACCTAAGGCACCCAAGCCTCACCTCAGTTGGGTCACTTCAAATCAATCACCCTCGCCACTTTCTCTTCCTCCAATACCTTATTAAAACGCTCCAGGGTATTTTTCACCGCCACATCGTAGCGTTGCGAAATCCCCTCGTATACCTTTTTAATGTCCGTGTAAGCTTCCAGCACCCCACCCGTTGGACGGTGATGCTCCCATACGAGTACACTATAAATGCGCGCCATGCGGTTGATGAAACGGCGAGGATAGTTGAAATTGTCCTGGCTGGCTTCGGCCTGGTTTTGTACAATCTCATCCTCCACTGCGGTCAAACCCTTGCCCAATTCAGTAGCCAGCTCCTTGATTTTGGCAGCATGACCAGCTTTTACAGCCAACCCGGCAGCATCTTCAATTTGCTCCCGCAAACTGCGCAGGTTTTTTACCTTGCGTTGGGAGTCGCTGATCAGGTCGCGCATTTCCAGGGCCAGTTTTTCCTGCGCTACATAATCCTCCTGTTTTACCTCCTTCCAACGCGGATCGGGCAACACTTTAAAGGATTGGGTTTTGCTTTCTTTCCCTACCGTGACGCGGACTTGATAATCGCCCGGGGCAGCAGGTGGCCCCATGATGGGAACCCCCATTTCCATCAGCACCAGCTTTTCAGCATTGATTGGTCCATCGTGCAACAAATCCCAGGACAAAGTATTCCAGCCTTTTTTCAAAGTGATCTTACTGCGGCGGTCTTCACCTTTAGTACTGTAAGTGCGTACTACCTTTCCTTGCGCGTTCAGAATTTCCACTTTACTTTCGGCATCTTTGTGGGGTTCATCGGCGAGATTGACATGAAAAACTGCCCGGTAGCCGCTCACATTGGTGCGGTAGGTATCGCGGGGTTTGTAGAGGTGTAAGGCTGCTTTGGCTTGTTCGTTTTGTAACTGCTCCAAAACCGATACACTTTCCAAAAGCCAGAACCCGCGCCCCTGGGTACTCATCGCCAGATCGCCGTGGTGAATTTCCAGATCAGTGATCGGCGTATACGGCAGATTCAATTGCAGCGATTGCCAGTGCGCTCCATCGTCGAAGGAAACGTACATGCCGTATTCGGTTCCGGCAAACAGTAAGCCTTTTTTATCCGAATCTTCAGCAATGGCACGGGTAAAGTGGCCGCTAGGAATGCCATTTTTGCCATCGGTCAACAACTGCCAGCTTTTGCCATAATCATTGGTGCGCAGGATGTAGGGCTTGAAATCGTTGTTGCGGTAATTTTGAACGGCAACAAAGGCGCGTCCAGGCGTATGCACCGATAGTTCAATTTTATTGATGGTACACTCAAAAGGAATGATGCCTTTGGGGGTGATCTCTGTCCAGGTTTTGCCGCCGTCGCGGGTGATGTGGATGCGGCCGTCGTCGCTACCTACCCAAAGTTCTCCAGCGGTTTGGGGCGCTTCTTCAATCACGAAGGCGGTGCTGTATACTTCCACCCCCGTAGCATCGTGTTGAATAGGGCCGCCGGGCATGCCCAGGTATTGATCCATTTTGCGGGTCAGGTCGGGGCTGATGATTTGCCAGGTCTGGCCATCGTCGGTAGTGCGGTGTACAAAATTGGAACAATAATAAATGGTGTTCGCCTGGTGTTTGGACGCCAACACGGGAGCATTCCACTGAAAACGGTACTTCAGGTCGCGCATTTCGGTGCCCTCGGTATAGTGTGGATAAGCAGTCAATTGGCGAACCTCTCCAGTGGCGCGATTCATACGGGTGATTTCGCCGCTGTATGCCGTGGCCCAGATGATGTTCGGGTCGGTCGGGCTCACTGCTACATCCGCACATTCACTTCCGCCGGCATCGTGCCAGTGCTCGGTATCACTCAGGCCCCCGGGATCGCGGGAAGGTACGCTGATGGTGCTGTTGTCTTGCTGACCAGCGTAGAGCAGGTATGGGAATTGTTCGTCGACGGTGACGCGGTAAAATTCCGAAGTGGGTTGGTTGTGTTGATCGGTCCAGGTTTTGCCGCCGTTCAAACTCACCGTGGCGCCCCCATCATTGCAGTTGACCATGATGTTGGGGTTATCGGGGTTGAGCCAGATGCCGTGGCAGTCGCCGTGGGGTACATTGATTTCTTCGAAGGTTTTGCCCCCATCGATGGATTTCATGAAGTCGACATTGTTGATGTAGACCGCATTTTCGTTTTTGGGATCTGCGGTGACGTGGCTGTAGTACCAACCGCGCTGTTGCAGGCGGTGGTCGCGGCAAACCCGCGTCCAGGAATCTCCAGCGTCTTCACTGCGGTACAGACCCGAAGTGGCATCGTCGGGGGTGATGACAATGGCCCAAAGGCGATTAGGATTGACGGGAGAGGCGGTGATACCAATGCGACCCAGTAAGCCAGTGGGGAGGCCACCTTCCAGTTTTTTCCAGGTGCTTCCACCATCGACCGATTTCCAGATGCCGCCTTTTTTGCCCCCATCATGGATGGTCCAGGGTTTGCGCTCAGCACGCCACATGGCGGCATAAAGGATGCGTGGGTTGCTGGGATCCATCACCAGGTCGACACAGCCAGTGGAATCTCCGGCGGTATGTACCAAATCCCATTTTTTCCCGCCATCGGTCGTGCGGTACACGCCCCGTTCGGGGTTGGGGCCAAAGGGGTTACCTAGTGCTGCTACAAAAGCCACATCGGGATTTTGAGGGTGGACTTCTATTTTGCCCACCATGCCGGATTTGGGCAAACCGATGAATTCCCAGGTTTTGCCCTTGTCGCTGCTTTTGTAGACACCCACCCCGGCAGAGATATTGCCCCGTGGACAGGCTGAGCCAGTACCCACATAAATGACGGAAGGGTCAGAAGGGGCCACCGCAATCGCGCCGATGGAGCCACATTTGATCTGGCCATCGGACAAATTTTCCCAGGTATTGCCTGCATCGTTGCTGCGCCAAACGCCACCACCTGTGGCACCCAGGTAAAAGGTGAAGGGCTCTTGGCGTACCCCGATAGCCGCTGTCGCTCGGCCACCCCGGCTTGGACCCACGTGGCGGTATTTCAAATCCGCCAACAAATCGGGCTGAATGATGGCATTGGGATCTTTAGTGGTTTGGGCAAGGGCCAAAAAAGCATGGCTCATGAACACCATGGACAGAAAAAAATTCCGCATGTTTTTTTGCTGGGAAGATAGCGATTTCCGCATTTTGTCGGCTAAAAACATGCATTGATAATTTTGATGAAAAAATCGTGATAATATTTTGTCTTAAACTCTTTTTAAAAAATAAAATTCATTGCTTACCTTAGTGTGACGAATACATTATCCGAAATTTTTCCATGAATCCACCAACGCTTAAACTTTACTCAATTCCGCCATTTTCAAAGTCTTAAACATATGTTGAACAGATTTCTATCCTTGTGCGTGATCCTCGCAGCCTTTGCAGTGAGCACTGCTTTTGTGCTGAAAAAAGAAAAAGCTACGCCTGCTGTTGCTTTAAATACCTTGACTGCCGAAGAAAAAGCAGCGGGCTGGATCTTGCTTTTTGACGGCAAAACGACAAAAGGCTGGCGCAATTACAACAAACAAACCATCGGTGAGCGCTGGAAAGTAGCCGATGGAGTGCTGTACCTAGACGTATCCAACAAAAATGCCGACGGCTTTCAGGTCGGCGGCGGTGGCGACATCATCACTGTCGAGGAATACGAGAACTACGAATTGCGCCTGGAGTGGAAAATCGCCAAGTGTGGCAACAGTGGTTTGATTTACCATATCCACGAAGATCCATCCATCCGTTACCCCTGGCAAACTGGCCCTGAATTCCAATTATTGGACAATGCTTGCCATCCTGATGCCAAAATTAAAAAACACCGTGCTGGTGATTTTTACGATGTGATCGAGTCTTCCATTGAAACGGTTAAGCCCGCTGAAGAATGGAACAAGATTCGCCTGATTTGCAAAGGGACTAAAGTTGAACATTGGATGAATGGCAAAATGGTAATTTCTACGGATATGGGCAGCGCAGAATTTAAAAGCTTGCTGCCCAATAGCAAGTGGAAAGATCATGCCAAATTTGGCACGTTCAGCAAAGGACGGATTGGTCTGCAAGACCACGGTGATGGAATCTCCTTCCGCAACATCAAACTGCGGAAACTATAAAACAAACAACATTCAACAGACACTTTTAACTCGGTCTTGCTATGAACAACAAATCACGACTTTTTTACGGCAGTTGTTTTGCCCTTATCACGACAGCCTTGTCTTTTAGCATCAGGGCAGGTATTCTACCCCAACTTGGCGAAGAGCTTGGTTTGTCAGCTGAACAATTGGGATTTATTAACTCCATGTGGTTCCTCGGATTTCCGATTTCAATGGTAATTGGTGGATTAGTTTACCACACAGTTGGAGGTAAGCGCATTATGCAGTTTGCTTTTTTGGCGCATGCAGTCGGTATTCTTATGACTATTTATTCCGGTAGCTACATTGGGTTGCTTATTTCCACCTTGCTCATTGGCATAGGAAATGGATGCACGGAAGCGGCTTGTAATCCGATGATTGCAGACGCTTTTGAAGGCAGTACTATGAGCAAAATGATGAATCGTTTCCATATGTGGTTTCCCGGAGGTATAGTCATCGGTAGCTTGGTTTCAAAATTTATGACTGATGCTAGTTTTGGTTGGGAGGCGCAGATTTGGGTTATTTTACTTCCTGCCCTGGTATATGCTTATCTGTTCTATGGCCAAGATTGGCCGGTAGCTAAAACCAAGGAAGAGGCCAGCTTATCGATGAACCTTAAAGCGATGTTTTCGCCATTGTTCATTTTTATGATGGTTTGTATGGCATTGACCGCAATATCAGAGTTTGGCCCGCAACAGTGGTCGAGTTTGATATTGGCAAAGAGTGGCGCTCAACCCATGTTGATTCTGGCCTTGGTTACTGGTTTGATGGCGGTATGTAGGTATTTTGGCGGAGACATTGTTCATAGATTTGATCAGACCGGGGTACTTCTTGGGTCTGCCGTTCTGGCTACCATTGGAGTATTTCTTTTCAGTACACAAACCGGAGCAATGGCCTATGTGGCTGCAATTTTCTTCGCATTGGGGGTAGCTTATTTCTGGCCCAATATGATTGGATTTATTGCAGACAAAATACCAGCCAGTGGTGCCCTAGGGATGTCGATTGTAGGTGCAGTCGGAATGTTCTCTACATCCATTTTTCAGCCGATTATTGGGCGTTGGATTGACTCCAATAAGGCAGCTAAGGCTGCAAGCGGACTTACTGGTGATGAATTGGAATTGGCTGCAGGTCAGGCTACTCTGGGAACCATGGTCTTATTCCCAGCTATCTTGATTGTGCTGTTTACCATTCTGTTTTTTTGGGTAAAAAAAGGAAAAAGCTAAATAGGCTTAAACGAATACTTGTTTTTTATTGATCTTAACATCAGTCTTTTTTCAGCTTCTATAGCTTACAACATCGCAAGTCCCACAAAAAAATCGTGGGTTAATTAAGCCTGGGGTGCGGAAACTCATGAATTTATTCGTGGGATAAGTGCTCCAGGCTTATCTTTATCCAAAATTTTTAACACCTACGGATCATGAAACGCAAAATAAGAATGGGCATGGTAGGGGGTGGTCGTGGAGCCTTCATCGGAGGAGTACACCGGATTGCCGCCGCCATCGATGGCCATATCGAACTGGTATGTGGTGCTTTTAGCAGTGACCCTGAGCGCTCTCGTTTGTCGGGCGAAGACCTGTACGTGCCCGCCAACCGGGTATACGGCAGCTACCAGGAAATGATTGAAAAAGAAAAGTTGTTGCCAGAGGGCGAGCGGATGGATTTTGTGTCCATCGTAACCCCCAACCACGTGCATTTTGGCCCCGCTAAAATGGCGCTGGAAAATGGCTTCCATGTGTTATGCGACAAACCTCTCGCCTTTACCATGGAAGAAGCCCTGGAACTGGAAGCCCTGGTGGAAAAAACGGGCTTGATCTTTGCCCTCACCCACAACTACACCGGCTACCCGATGGTGAAACAAGCCCGAGCGATGCTGCGCAACGGGGAATTGGGCAAAATCCGCAAAGTGGTGGTGGAATACCCCCAAGGCTGGCTTTCCCGCAAAGAGG
>JAIYAV010000047.1 GCA_027488855.1 Saprospiraceae bacterium | reverse complement strand
GCACCACACGACGCTTGCGTCGTGAAACCGTCGCGTCGTCGTGTCGTCGCGGTTATTAAAAATGATTGGGCGCAGCCCAATCCAAAATGGTTTGAAACTAGAACTGATCGGCTCCGCGGATGACCGGGGCTATTCAAAATTCAACCGCATCCGCTGTTTGTCATCCAAAAAAATCGGGATGACTTATTTTTGCCCCACTACATAAATGGCATCAGTTGAAAAAAAAGCAATACTCAAAATCCGTGGAGCCAGATCTCTGGCACTCGCTCAAAACCTACACCGATGCCCGCATTGCGCTGGGACATACGGGTGGCGCCATTCCTTTGAAAGAAGTTTTACAGTTCCGATTGGCATTCGCCCACGCCAAAGACGCGGTGTATTCTGAGCTGGATTGGCCGAAATTGGAACAAAGACTGGAGCAGTTTGCCCTACCTTATTTAAAATTGCACAGTCGGGCGAGCTCCCGCTCAGTTTATTTGCAACGGCCTGATTTTGGGCGGTGTTTGAACGAGGCCTCGGTGGCGAGCTTGAAAGAAATTCCTGCGATTGAGTATGATGTTGCCATTGTGCTGGCCGATGGTTTGTCGGCTACGGCGATAAATCAACACGCACTTCCATTGCTACAAAGGTTGCTTCCTTTGTTACAAAAGGCGAATTACCACCTTGCGCCAATTTGTATTGTCGAGCAGGCCAGAGTGGCCATTGGTGATGAAATTGGGCATTTGTTGGGCACCCAATTGGTGATTGTATTGATTGGTGAAAGGCCCGGCTTGAGTTCACCCTACAGCATGGGCGCTTATCTCACCTACGCACCCCAACCGGGTTTGACCGATGAACGGCGGAATTGCATCTCGAACATTCGGCCAGAAGGTTTGCCCTATCAAATGGCCTGCCAAAAGCTCTACTATTTGATTCAGGAATCCCTGCGCCTAAAATTATCAGGCGTAGACTTGAAAGACAACACAGTAAACCTTTTTTTACCATAACTTTTCATCTTTCATCTTTCATCTCTCATCTCTCATCTCTCATCTCTCATCTCTCATCTCTCATCTCTCATCTTTTTTTAAACCAAAACGTCTCCGGATTAATTTTCACCAACTGGTGCTGAATGGCGTACACCACCAATCCCGCCACATTTTTACAACCCAATTTTTCCAATAAATTATTCCGGTGCCCATCTACGGTGCGGGGGCTGATGAAGAGTTTTTCGGCAATTTCGCCCGTGGTGTATTCTTCACAAATCAGTTGGAGGATTTCTTTTTCCCGACTGGTGATCTCAACTCCAAAAGAAAGGGGCATTTTGGGTTTGCTTTTTTGCAACATGTTGTCCCGGATGACTTCCAATACCGCCTGGTTGTAACTGAAGCCATTGTTGTACACCTCCCGGATGGTGGCCACTACTTCGTCTGGAGTAGCATTTTTGGGCAAATACGCCCCGGCACCCAACTCGATCATGTTGACGATGAAGGCTTTGCTGAAATAGGTAGAGAGTACGATGATTTTGATGCTGGGAAAACGCTCCTGCAAAGCCTTGGCTGTGTCCACCCCATTGAGATTGGGCATTTTCATGTCCAGCAAAAGCACATCGGGTAAGGTACTGGCTTGATCCAATAATTGCAGCAATTGCTCACCGTCCTGCGCCTCTAGCACAACGCTGATGCCTTCGTAATCTTCCAGCAATAATTTCATGCCCTTGCGAAACAAGGCTTCATCATCGGCTAAGGCTAGGTGGATCATTGGGGTATGGGTATTTGATGCTGAGCGAAAAACCAGCGCCCGGCTGGCTGTCTATACTGTGTTGGGCCTGGATCATTTGCAGTCGACTTTCGATGTTTTGCATGCCCAGGCCAGTGTTCTTCTTCAATTGATTGGGGTCAAAACCCTGGCCATTGTCCTGGTATTCCAGCCGCAATTCTTTGTTGTTGGCCAACAAACGGATGTTGATTTGGGACGCATGACCGTGTTTGATCGAATTGCTGATCAGTTCCTGAATGATGCGAAACAGGTTGACTTCAACCATTTTTTCAATGGGCCGTCCTTCGCTCTGCACGTGGTCAAACTGCAAATCCAGGGCCGAAGTGCGTTGGTAGCTGTCACACAATTCCTTGATGGCATCCGCTAGTCCAAAATTCTCCAAAGTGGGCGGCAAAAGGTCGTGCGAAATGCGCCGGGTCGTATTGATGGTATCATTGATGGCCCCAAAAATGTCGCTAACTGTTTCTTCCAAAAGCGGAGAAGCCGCCGCGTTTTTTTTCAGCCGATGCAAATTCAGGTGAATGATGTTGAGCTTGGAGCCTACCTCGTCGTGTAGATCCTTTGCGATGCGCTTTCGTTCTTCTTCCTGGGTCTTAATGTTGTTGTACAGCAGCGCTTCCTGATGCTCCAGCCTGAGCTGCTGCATCCGCATTTGTTCTGCTAGTATTTTGCGTTGCGACCGGTTAAAAAAAACAATAAAAGCTAAAGCCAGACTGAGCATAATGAGTATGCCAATCGTCATGAGTAGGTAGATTTCGTTTGCCGAAATTGCCATATTGCTGTAAACACCAGAAGTTGAAAAATCAGGTAAAGTAAGGCGTTTGCAACCCAGAACAAATTATGTCTTTGCTCCAGGCCAAGTAACACATTACCAAACATAAAGATAAATAAACTTCCGGTGTAATACAGCAAGATGGCAGAATTGATCGTTTTTAGGACATTTTGATATGATTCAGTTTGATGATGCGTGGCATTTAAAAAAAAGCCTACCGCATAGGCGATATAAATGACTTGGGTTAAAGTTTTGGTGTTAGTGTTGAACACTGTTATTGGTTGGAAAAAGATAGAATTCGTAAGAATTAAGGCCATTACAATCGCTATAAACCAGCGAATGTTTTTTGCCCAAATCAAATTCTGTTTAAACATTTGATGGTAAAAAAGGCTCATTAGCACAAACTCCCCTAGCGTATATAGATGCAATAGCGGAAGGTTATTCATTCTTTGGAGCCACATTATTTTAGCAATAACTTGAACAATCAGGCTAAAAAATAGGAGCCAACTGAAATATTTTAAAAGAGGCCAGTCTTTCCAACGGTGGACTAAGGATAAAACAATGTTTATCAATAGAATGAACTCTGAAGAACTCGTAATCAAAAATTGCCACGATTTCATTTTCAACAATTTACAGTGTGCTCAAGGTAGCGATCAATAAGCTTACGGAATACAAGAATTAGGACAAGGACTCGTAAAATCAAAATAATCTCCATCATCACCTGGCCGCCCTTTGCGAGACTTTGCAACTTTAGACTTGTAAAAAGCATGTAGATAATAGTCTACTTCTTTGCCTTTGTCGTTGCCATTGCCATTGCCATTGCCATTGCCATTACCATTGCTATCTTCTTTATCCTTGAGAACCAGCACCCCATGTAAGCTATTGTTTGGGTCTTCACCTTGTAAACTACAGGCCAGCCCAACCATGTCACTCCAAGGGAATTGGAATCCATAGGGGTAAAACAGTTTTTTTCTGTTAAGCACCGTATCTATATAGGCTTGCATGGAGTCCATATTGGCCTCTGCTACCTGCGATGGGATACTGTCGATAGCGCCACGCTCAGGCAGCTTGAAATACACGATAGGGCCTTGCTTGCCCTCACCCAAGCTGGTATAACAAGCGAAGTAGGGCACAATGGTTAGAGAATCGGAGTCACTATCTTTTTCCAGCGCCAACATAGTCCAGGTAGGATCGTCCCCATTCACATTGGGCATAATTTTGCCTTCGGCTTTCCATTTGATTAGCGTATCAATGTGGCGGATTGGAATCACGAAATGAGTAACCCTTGGGTTGGTAATTTTGCAGCCCTTGGGCAATTTTACCTTATTGATAAAGATTGCGTAATCAGTGGAATCTTGTTGAGCCTCGGTCGGATCAACCTCCCTGAAGGAGACGGTATCGCAGGGCGTTTCTACAAAATCTGACTCATTAGAAGCTTGCTCAGGTGTCTGATTGTTGCAACCCATTTCAAATAAAGCAAAACTTAAAAGCAATCCAAAGAAAATAAAATAGCGCATTGTGGATGAATTTGAGGTGTTTTTCAAAAGTGATTGATCAAAGATATTTATTATTCAAGGGATGTCCAAATGTGAGGGGTCAAAACAGGTAGAAATACCTGGTAGATGTGGGGAATTTACCTGTATTGCTTTCTAAAAAAAGCACCTTTCCATCGGGCGCATTTCAAAGTTTCGCTTGGCACATTCCCCCTGATTCTAAAGAGAACCCTAAACCTGTTCATTTGCTGCTTAGATTCCCCTTTGG
>JAIYAV010000025.1 GCA_027488855.1 Saprospiraceae bacterium | reverse complement strand
TTCCATTACAGACGGGGACTGCGACAATCGATTCCCAGTTTTTGTGCGCCACCGAGTAATGTAGGAGCGCATTCCATTACAGACGGGGACTGCGACTTGCGGTTGCGGATTGAATCTTTGCTAACCTTCCGGTAGGAGCGCATTCCATTACAGACGGGGACTGCGACTCTGGCTCGCCAACATAGATGTTGACTTGCTTACCGTAGGAGCGCATTCCATTACAGACGGGGACTGGCGGGAAGCGCCGCCTTCCACTACTCCAAATGCCTCAGCAATTGCCGGATGTAGAGACGTACGGCCGTGCGTCTCTACCCCAGATGCTACCTCCCCTCCAAAATTCTCACAAAAAATACCGCTCGGATTCTTGCTCATCCAACCCACATTCCTTAGTTTTCTAAAAATCAGAAAACCTACAACATGCGCAAGTTTACCCTCCTCCACCAAGCAGCAGTTTTGCTGCTGCTGAGCGTTTTTTTGGCCGAAAGTTGTATCCCCGTGCCCAAAGAAACTGCCACCGAGCCCCAATTCAAACTCCTTGCGGCCGATACCTTTTATTTCAATTCCTTTGTGGATTGCAACATGGCCGAGGCTTGGATTGGCGATACCTTCCGCATCTTTCCCGGCAAATACGGCGAAGACCCTCTCTGGGGCGATGCCCGCGACCTGAAATTTGCCAGTGGTCGCAATGCCGACGAGGCATTCAGCAGCAAAAAAGAAGACTTCACCGAGCCTCGGATGCCCAAAAATGCCCCCATTGGCACACCGGGACTGCACGGTGCGGCCTGGTTTGAAACCGTGTACCAGGATGCCAAAGACTCCAGTGGCCGGACACTTTATGCCGTGTACCACAACGAAAACTACCCTCAAACTCTGCCTTATGATTCCAGTACGGGTGAAGGTTACATCAACTACCGCTGGCCACGTGGTTTGACTGGCCCGACCTCGCCAGCAGCGGTTTGCTGCATTGGCATCATGAAATCTCTGGATGGTGGGCGCAGTTGGGACAATCGCGGCTTGTTCCTCGAAGACTTGCAGCCCCGTATGATCCTGAAACCATTCAATACCTCTAATACCTTTGCGGGTGGAGTAGGGGATCCCTCGGCAGTGGCGAGTGGCGATTATTTGTACTTGTTTTATGGCGAATACGGCTTTCCGGGGGTGTACGATTCCACAGCCTACGAGCCTACCAAAGAATGGAGTGGGCAGTGCATCAGCGTGGCCCGCATCAAGTTGAGCGATTTGGACAATCCGGTGGGCAAAGCCAAACGTTGGGATGGTCAGGCTTTTACGCGGCCATACAATGGCATTGGAGCGCCAGTAGCTTCCCTCCAAATTCCTCGCGAGGCGGGTGGTGGCCCAGCTTCCTCACCCAAAGGTCAATTCCATTGGGGGCCATCGGTGAGTTGGAATACTTACCTCAACTGTTGGGTGATGCTCATGGGCAAGGTGGAAGGCCCTTCCTGGGAGGGCGATGAATTGTTCATTTCTTTCAATACCAATCAGGATTTGAGCAAAGGGGACAATTCCCAAAAATGGAGCAAACCCAAATTGTTGCTCAAACGCCCGGGGCATATCCTGTGGTACCCCTCTTTGCAGCCGATGAACACGCCAGAGGACATTGCCAACAAAAACACTTGTTTGCGACTGGGCAAACGGGCGCGTTTGTTTTTTAAGTATTCCGATTTGGGGGCGTATCGTTCGGAGCACATTGTGGAGTTTGAGAAATAGACTTTTAACTTTTACCAAAAACTTGCTTTAGCTTTTCCTTAACGTTCGCTTCTATCCATCCGAACACTCCGGCCAGCAATTGCGGCTTCTTTTGTCGATAAATACATCCGACATGAAAAATGCAATTGTAATTGGCCTATTGATCGCTGGATCGATCCTGGGCTGCACTAAAGACCCCATTACACCCGCTGAGTTGAGCACCAACCCCTTGATGAGCCAAAGAGACAAAGACATCGACGCTTTGGTCCAAAAGCACCGCAATGCCCTCAATACGGTGGGGATGACGGTGGGATTTTGGAAAGATGGAGAAAGTAGCACCTATGGCTACGGGGAAATCAAAAAAGGAGGCAAACAAGTCCCGGATGCCCATACCTTTTTTGAAATCGGCTCCATCACCAAAACCTTCACCGCTGCGGCGATGGTGCAATGGCTGAATGAAAAAGGACTGAGTTTGGAGAGTCCCATCCAACCCTTTTTACCCAGTTCAGTTCCGACATTGAGTAAGGGTGGGGTAAGTGTCAATTTCAAACACATGCTGAACCACTCTTCGGGTATCGCCTATTTCCCCAGCAACCTGAATTTGTTGCTGAACGATGATGCCAAGGAATTGGCTCGGTACAGTGAAGCGAAGTTGTTCGATTATTTGGAAAAAGGGAAATTGAACGCTACGCCCGGCACGACTTATGAGTATTCCAATACCGCCTTGGGTTTGGCGGGGACAATTTTGGCGAGAGAAAACAAAACGACTTATGGTGATTACCTGCGCATGAAAATGTGTGAACCTTTGGGCCTTTTTGAAACCAAAGCAAAATTGACTACCGAGGAAAAAAACCGCATGGCCGATGGCCACCAGGGGGGTAAAAAAGTGGACTTGTGGGAAAGCCTGGGTGCCCTGGACGGTGCGGGTGTGCTGCGATCCACCACCAGCGATTTGCTCAAATACGGTGCTGCGTGCATCAATCCACCCAATACCCCGCTCGGTCGGGCCATGAGTACTGCTCAGGTGTCTACCTTAAAAAATGCGAAAAACCTGATTGAGTCGGTCGAAGTATGTCTGGGTTGGCACCAGCTAAAAACCGAGGATAAAACGGGTACATTGTTGTTTCATGATGGTGGAACCGGGGGCTTTAATTGCAGCTTGATCGTGGACAAAGAGAAAAAACTGGTGCTCGTGGTTTGTTACAACAGCTACAATGGTGGCAGTAAAGGAGAAGCGGAGGCGCGTACCGCCTTGAACAATGACCTATTGTTATTGCTGCGTTAAATCTGTCAAGGAAATAACTTTTCTGGTCAAATGGGTTTTACATTTGAAACTCATTTGACCAGAAATCCTTATGCTTATCAATGCCATCAGCGCGAGTAGTTTTTTTTATTTGGCCTTTGTATTGCTTGTAAAGGGGCGAACGACGAATCGTTTGGCCAATCGCTGGCTGGCAGCCTTTGTCATTTTTGTAGGTTTTTTACAACTTGGTGATGCGCTAACTATTTCGCGGACTTATTTCCAGTATCCTCATTTTTACAATGTCTTTGATCCATTTTTGTTTGGCATCGCACCAGCCTTTTATTGGGCAACTTTCCATTTTGTCCAACCCAGTCGGCGGTTTTATTGGCAGAGCTTATGGCATTTTATTCCCTGTTACCTGATTTTTGTGTTGAGTATTCCAGCTTTTTTGGAATCCAAAGCAGAAAAGTTGGCTGTACTAAAGGTCTTGGAAGAACAAGGGCAGGTTTTAGAGCCCGTTGGAATGGTGATTTTTGCTTTGGTTTTTGCGCAATGTCTGGTGTACATTTTTTTGAGTTACCGTCGGATTTTGCGGCATCAGCAAAACCTGAAACAAGTGAGCTCAAGCCAGGAAGGCACGGATTTGCAGTGGTTCATCTATTTTTTGAATGGTATTGCCTTGTTGCTGCTTTTTTGGGTGGTTGAAATCACCTTTTACACCAATTTTTTGGATGGAAAAATGAGCTGGATTTATTGGTTGGGCACCTTTTACCTGGGTTTTTATGCCATTCAACAAAAAGAGATTTACCCTTTTGCTCCGCAAGAATTGGCCGAGATTGAAGCAATCATTGAGGAAAAACCCTTGATCCCTTCAATCGCCCCAAGTGTAGATGAGGCCCGAAAAGAGCAACTACTGCGCTTAATGGAAAGTGAAAAACCTTACCTCGATCCTGAACTCAGTTTACCCAAATTGGCTCAACTGATGCAATGTAGCACCCACGAACTTTCCCACCTGATCAACCAGGGTTTTGAACGCAATTTTTACCAATTCATCAACACCTACCGCATCGAAGAAAGCAAACGATTGTTGCAAGATCAAAAACTGGATCACCTGAATATTCTGGCGATTGGATTTGAGGCGGGCTTCAACTCCAAGACGACATTCAATACCACTTTTAAGCAGATGGTGGGAATGTCGCCTGTGGAGTTTCGGAAGCGTGAATTTATGGTTTGAGCACTACCAAGCGTTGCGTCCAGACTTGATTTTGGCTTTGTATTTCTAATAAATGAACCCCGTTGGGTACAAGATCGGTTAAGTTCAATATAGTGTTTGAGGTGGTAATTTCCTGACGCAACAGCACCCTTCCCTGTAAGTCTTTCAATACAATTTTGCCTTGTGGATTCCAGGATGCTGGCAAACTGATATTGACTTGATCTTGACCTGGGTTGGGAAATATTCGAATGTCGGGTACTTTTTTATCGCTACTGGCTGTACTATTTAAAGGCGGAGCATTTTGGATTAAATTGATGGGGGATCGGTAGTCAATTTTTTCCACAACATTGATTTCACCAAGTGATGTTTTCACTTGAAAAATAGATTCATAGCTATCGACAATTTCCAAGCCATTTAAAGAATCTATCCAAACTGGACTTACTCCAAGCGAAAGTGGTGAAAAACAAAGATCGAAGAGTGTACTTTGTGGGAGTAAACTTGCCGTATTTCGCCCATCAAAATTCCACAATAACATCAGGCGATCTCTTGGGTTTGAGCCTTTGCCTGGGTAACCAACCAACGCTTTAATCGGGCTGTTGTCGGGCACGTGAATGGAGTCGAACTTCAGGATTTCAGGGTTGAATTTTACTCCAAATTGAATGCCCGTGAGGTTGTTTAAGCCGCTAGTTCTGACAGGCAAGCAGATTGATTTGTTTTTTGCTGTAATTGCTTTTTCAACCGATAACTTCGTCTGGATTTTATTGGTATTCGTGCGTAGTACATTGATGTAGCCCGTACAAGTATCTGCATTACCGCCTGCTTCTCTAACATAAGATTGAAAATAAACGGGTTTTCCCTCGTCACATTCAAATGCGTAGATAAAATGACGCCAGGGAGTATAATACATCCTAGCAAAAGGGCCGGATTTAATCAATTCAAAATGTTCCAATACATTGCCGTCACCATCGAGGTCGTATCCCGAAATAAAGCGAAAATTATTTAAACAACTCGCTTCCACAATCCGACGAGTTCCAATGCTGTATGATCCACAAGGAATTCTATTAAATTGAAGTCCAAGACCAGCTATGTATTCAACCCTTTTGCCATTTAGGTTAGAATTTAGTTTGACATTAATTGGGCCACACTTGATGTCTAAAGGTAAAGTGGGGATTCTAATCAAAATATCAATGTTTTTGATGTCTAAATTACCACAACTATCTAAGGACGTAACATACAAGAGGTAATCACCACTGTATAATTCGTAATCTCCATTTTGATTTGGGGCCACGAAGGGATTGTAATAAACGTCAACAAGGCTTTTATTCACCAGCCTCCAAGATAGATTTGCAGACTTGCAACGAGGATTATAACTTAGCCCCAGAGTAGTCAGCATTTGTGTTGCATTGGTGCTCGATAACACCACTTTGCAATTTGGTTCACTTACAGGCAAGGTTACTTCAGAGGCGGCACCTAGCCAAAGATGATTATTTGGTCGAGGCAATAATGTAATGCTGAATGTATCCAAATATTGTTGTTTGCAGTTGTCGTAAATCAAAAAGGTGCGCGAAAAACGGACGCCATTTGGTAAGGTGTCTTTTTGCTCTTTAATGATTTCTCGAATTTTTGTTTCTTCCCTACCAATGAGAAGGTTTTCTTTTCCCATGACCGGGAAAATATTTTTGAGCTGAAATTCATTGAAAGTAATCTTGGGATCAGCGTAGTAGTATGTTGCAATTTTGTCTTTAAAAAAAGGAATGTTCCAGTGTAGGTCTTCTTGAGTAGGTCTTCGGATATAAATATTTTGTGTGACAAGTTCTGGAATACTGGTGCATCCGCGAGCAATCCAGGTTCTTTTTAGGGTTGCATAGCGGGAGGAATCATAAAAGCCGCCGTTATCACAAGGCTCAACGCTGTATTCATCGATTAGATCCAAACTAAGACTACAAGGAACGGTGGCACAACTATAACTAAAAAAAGGGAAACCAAGATTCGGAATGGTATCCTGCGGAAACACTGGCAATTTCCCATCCGAACCCAATTTGATCGGATAAGCGGTGGGTGATGCCGTATTGTTCAAAAAACCAGTGTTTAATGTACTAGGCAAACGAAGACTGGTGGTAAACGGAAGCGGATTTTGGATGAATTGAGTGGAATCTAGGACAGGGGTTTGTGGTTGGAGCCCAACATCTCCTGAACAGAGTGGTTTGCCGTCTTTGGCGTATAAGGTGTAACTATAACTACCAGGTGCATCGATGGTGTCACCATTGATTTTCCCGTCGTTCACTACGAGGTAGCTGTCTGGGCAATTGACTATTCCCAGTTCAGCTTTACTCAGTACGTGTCGACATTTTGGAAGATTATTTTCCTTGTATTTGATTAAATAGTTCGTTTCCCGGCAATTGCATTGGCCGCTGAGGCTGGATTGGATCAAAAAAAGTAATCCAAAACCTGCAATTGTCCTGATGATGGTTTTGAGCTGCATAATTATTTGACTTTTGTATTTTTCACTATTGTTTAAGGACTACAATTCTTTGCGTCCAGACCTGATTTTGGCTTTGTACTTCTAATAAATGAACCCCATTGGGCACTTGCGCTGGTAAATTGAGCGTGCTGATCGATGAGGTGATTTCCTGACGAATGAGCACCCGACCTTGTAAGTCTTTCAGTACAATTTTGCCTTGTGGATTCCAGGATTCTGGTAAGGCAATATGTATTTGATCCTGCCCAGGATTGGGAAACACCCGAATATCCGGTACCTTTTTATCCCCATCCGCCGAATTGCTCAGCGGCGGCGTATCCTGAATCTGTTTAATCGGATTGCGGAAGTCGTTTTTGTTGATGACAGTAATGAGCCCAACTTTGGATTTTGCCTCCAAGTTGACGCCATTTTCATTGGTGATTTCCATTCTCCGTCTGGTCGAATCTACCCAGATTGGGCTTTGACCGATTGCCAAGGGTGTAAAGCAAAGTTCAAATAGGGTGCTGTTTGCGGGAAAACTGATTGGCTTTACACCAGGTGCCACCCAGGCTACAATCAAGTCCTCATGTGGACGTACTCCGGTATTTGGAAAACCAAAATTTCCCATTCCGGGACCATTCGGAATAGATTTGATGGAATCGAGCCGGATGACTTTGGGATCAAACCAAACATAGAATTGTAAACCCAAGATTTTTTTTAAGCCATTCACTTTGAGTGGGACACAAAGTGGTGACCCCATTTTTACAGTCGCATCATCAAAACTAAACTCAACCGGTTTTTGACTGCTGACTGTAAAAAAACTTAAACAACGATGCTCCAAATTTTCTTCAAGTGCTTTGATTTGTTGTTCATAATAAACAGGAACATCTTCATCACAGGCAAAAGCTTCAATGAATTTAACCCAAGGAGAATAGTACATTTTGGCAAATTTCCCATCGCGGATAAAGGTAAAATGTTCCATTACATCGCCGTCTTGGTCAAGGTCGTAGGCTCTATTGCCTGAAAAATTGGAAAGACAAGCAGGAGAAATAATTCGCCGGTAATTGGTTTCATACATGCGGCACATGGGGGCATTTGGGTAAGACTCCAGAGAATTTAGATAATAGTATTTTTTGCCGTTTTTTTCTTCAAAAGTAGCCTCGAATGGGGCAGGACAAGTGAAATCAAATGGACTAACATCCTTGATTACAACATTAATCCGTTTGGTATAAAGATTTTGGCAAGAATCCAGCACGGTGATGGTTACTCTAGCTTGGCCTAAATACAAAAACAAAGAATCACGCATTGAACGAGCTTGAACCCAATGGTCGGAGTTGTTGGAAACGCGCTTCTCCCAGGTCCATTCAACATGTTGTTCTTTACAAAGTGGATCGATCTTTATTTGCAACAAATTAAATAAGTGCGCTTTCGACTTGAAGGGCAATCCTACCTTACAAGCTTTGCCGATGATTGGTAAGGTTATGGTGTCGCTAGGGGCTGTGAGCCAGTCTTTCTTGATTTGCCCCGGCTCTAAACGGATGCTGAAGGTATCGATCACCGCATTTTTACATTCGTCGTAAATCAAAAAATTTCGAGTGACTTTGAGGCCTTTGCCCGCACATGTAGTATCGACTTTTTCTTGAATGGCCAGGCTTATTTTTAAGCCCGAATCCAAAATTGCTTTATTGCCTCTGCTCGTAACGGGAAAAACGCTGTTGAGGGCAAGCCGATTGGGGTCTAAAGAACACTCCCCGTAATACAAGGTGATTCGCCGATCACTTGATTTTGAAATATTCCAGACAAAATCTGCTTTTTCAGGGTTTTTAAAATGAATGAATTGAGCGCTGGAATTGATCCGCCCCTGGCAGTCACGAGCCAGCCAGGAGCGCCTGATGGTGGCATACAAATTTCCGCGTTGGGCCTCCCGACAAGCAGAATAAACCAATTCATCCGAAAAACTGAGGGTAATACCGCAACGAGGCGTTTGACAACCCATGCTAAAGAAGGGCACGCCCAGGTTGGCCACATTGTCGGTCACCAACTCGGTCATGCGGCCATCACTGGTGAC
>JAIYAV010000104.1 GCA_027488855.1 Saprospiraceae bacterium | reverse complement strand
GATTCGGTGATTGGGGTTTATGAAGTTTTTTGAAATAACCGTTCTCAATTATTAGGCTTGAAGCACATGAATTGCCTCCAGCTGTAGCTGGTGGATAAGCAATGAACTCTGGTTTTGGGCGTTAGCCCCATTTGCACAATGGAGATTTGGGCTAAAGCCCATTCAAGGTTTGACCTTCAACCCACCAGCTAAAGCTGGAGGCAATTCAAACGCCAGCGCCTTATGAACAGTTATTTCAAAAAACTTCATCAGCCCAAAATTGTCGAGTCCCAAATACCAAAAATAATGCAAGCCTTAGAGCCCAAACGTGTTACTGAATCCCGTTCGGTAATGACCGAAATGGTTATGCCCAACGACGCCAACCCCATGGGCAACCTCATGGGTGGCAACCTATTGCGTTGGATGGACATCGCCAGCGCCATTTGCGCGGGTAAACACTGCGAAAGACACGTAGTGACTGCCTCCGTTGACCATGTTTCCTTTCAACGCCCCATCAAAGTGGGCGATGTGGTAACCCTGGAAGCAACCGTTACCCGGGCTTTCAACAGTTCCCTGGAAGTGTACGTGGAAGTATTTGCAGCCGACATCAAGGGCCAAAATGCCCGGCGCTGCAACCACGCTTATTACACCTTCGTGGCCCTCGATGATGCCAATGGCAGCCCCATCGGCGTTCCCCCCGTAATCCCCCTTACCGAAATTGAACAGCAACGTTACGACAGTGCACCGCGTCGGCGGGAAGTCCGCCTGATCTTGAGTGGCCGGATGCGGCCAGAAGATGCCACTGATCTGAAGGATTATTTTAAGCAGTTTTAATCGAAGTAGTTATTCCTAATACAAATGTAATCCCAACACCCATGACATACCTTTACCACTTTTGCCCAAAAATTTTAACCTTAGCTTCATTAGCGTTTTTTTTCGCTTGCAGCAAATCGCCACAAAATACAAAGACACAAGAATCCTTCGTGGTTGGTGTAAAACACGCACCCGCCGATCACTTTTTTTTGCAAAGAGCTTACCCCGAAACCCATTTTTCTGATCACACCTATGCTGCTGCCCTCGCTGAAGCCAAAGCACAATTGAATTTGCGCAATGCACCGCCAGTAGGCTTTAGTGAAGCATGGAACAGTAAAGGCCCCGGTAATATCGGCGCCAGAGTCAATACAATTGCCGTGCACCCTGGCAACGAACAAATCATCTATGCTGGTTTTTCAGGTGGCGGTCTCTACAAAACCACCAACGGCGGTCGTTCCTGGTTTCCTGTTTTTGACGATCGGGCTTACTTAGCCATTGGTGCCATTGCCATCGATCCCAGCAACCCTGAGACCATTTATGTAGGCACTGGCGACCCCAACATCACGGGTTATCCATTTTTAGGTGACGGTTTGTACCGCTCCATCAATGGGGGGCAAAGCTGGACCAGAATTGGACTGGAAGATACCCGCATCATCTCCAAAATTGTGATTGATCCCAGCAATCCCCAACGAATCCACGTAGGCACCATGGGACTGCCCTTTGAGCGCAATCGCCAGCGGGGCCTATACACCAGCAACGACGCTGGAAAAACCTGGCAACAAACTTTGTTCGTCAGTGAGCAAGCGGGCATCATTGATCTGGTGATTGATCCTCGCAAACCCAATGTATTGTACGCGTCTTCCTGGACCCGCATCCGCAACAACCGGGAATCGATCCTTTCTGGCCCTGATTCGGGTATTTTTAAAAGCATGGACAGTGGTAAAACCTGGAGCAAGCTCAGCGGCAGTGGCTTGCCCACTGGCAATATGGGGCGCATCGGTTTGGCATTTTATTCGGGCAGCCCCGATTTGGTATTTGCTGTCTACGTTGACGTCAATTCAAATTTACAAAACATTTACCGCAGCGCCAACGCGGGCAGCACCTGGGAGGCCTTGATTGTAAGTGGGCAATCCAACCTACCTAGCTCCGTGTTGGGTGGCCTGGGCTGGTATTTTGGAAAAATAGCGGTCAATCCAAAAAATCCCGCTGAACTTTATTTATTGAGCATTTCACTTTGGAAAAGTAGCGATGGCGGCAAAATGTGGGAATCAATCGGGGAAAGTGAAATTCATTCTGACAAACATGCCTTGGTGTTCACCCCTTCGGGGAATGTAATTGTAGGCAGCGATGGAGGCCTGGACCAAAGCAATGACGGCGGTAAGACCTGGACCGATATCGAGTCCATTCCTACCACCCAATTTTACCGCATCGATTACAACCCTCATTTTCCCAATCGTTATTACGGTGGTGCCCAGGATCACGGTACCGTGCAGGGTAGTGCTCTAAATCAAGATTGGCAGCGGCTGGAAGGTGGAGACGGGTTCCAAATGCGGTTTCATCCCTTTGATCCCCAAATTGTTTGGGCACAAACCCAAAATGGCACGCTGCGGGTCAGCAACAATGGAGGAACCTATTTCCAATTGGCCTTGCAAGGCATCAACCGGAATGATCGGGTCAATTGGGACGCGCCCCTCATCCTGAGTAGTCACGACCCCGAAATATTGTACACAGGCACCCAGAAAGTCTACCAAAACAGCACTGGTCTGGCGGTATTTTGGCAAGCCATCAGTCCTGATTTGACGGATGGTGAGGTGTTTGGGCGCAATTTTCACACCATTTCTTGTCTAGCTGAATCTCCGCTCAATCCAAACTTGATTATGGCCGGGACGAGCGATGGCAATGTTTGGTGTACCACAAACACTGGAGTTTCCTGGAATCGCATCGATCCAGGGCTTCCTGAGCGTTACGTCACTGCCGTAAAGGCTTCTCCAAGCAATGAGAATACCCTCTATGTGAGTCATTCGGGCTACAAAGACAATGACAATCGGCCACACTTGCACGTCAGTCGCAATTTGGGAAAAACCTGGACTTCCGCAGCAGGTGATCTTCCACCTCTCGCCATCAATGACTTCATTGTTTTGCCTGGCTACAAGGACAATGTTCTGTTTGTAGCAACCGATGGCGGCGTATATGCCAGTGTCAATGCAGGGAAAAACTGGTACCGACTGGGAGCCAATCTGCCCATCATCGCCGCTTATAGCCTGGCTTGGAATGTGGCACGGAACGAATTGGTGGTAGGAACGCATGGCAAATCCATCCTGGCTTATCCGCTTCAATCCCTGCTTAGCAATGTTGTGACCAGTGCGCCACAGGTCAATTTACCCCAGCATACGCTCAAAGCTTATCCCCTACCCTTTGGCACTGCTCTAAATCTGGATTGGGAAGCACCCGAGCAACAATCGAGCTGGAATCTTAAAGTGTTTGACGCAGCCGGAAAAATTGTTTTGGCCCAAAACTTGGGTAGCAATGCCTTCAACAAGTTGCAATTGCAGACCGAACACTGGCAAAAAGGGGTGTATTTCATCCACATCAGCAATGGGCGAGCACAGATTTCTCGCAAGGTGATCAAGAGCTAATTTTTTCCTTTTTCAGCAGGTGAGTTCAGGGTGTATGCGAGGTTTCGAGTCTTTACCTTTGAAAATAGACTTTATGAACAAAGTCTAAACCATTTGTGTAAACGAATTAGACTGCATCAAAATCATGAAGCAAGTAACGCTATCTTTGGTACTTATACTGGGCATCAGCCTGAGTGTTTCAGCTCAAAAAGAAAAATGGACCTCCCTGTTTGACGGCAAAACCCTAACCGGTTGGAACAAAAAAGGGGGCAATGCAACTTACGCTGTAGCCAATGGCGAAATAGTGGGCACTACGCTGGAGAGTACCCCCAACACCTTTTTGTGCTCGGATAAATTGTACGACAACTTTGTATTGGAACTGGAATTGTCACTTGGTGGCGAGATGAATTCTGGCATCCAATTTCGCAGCAATGTGCGCAAAGGCAACGACGGCAAGGATGTCGTGTACGGCCCCCAATGCGAAGTAGACCCCTCTGCCCGCGCTTGGTCCGGTGGTGTGTATGACGAACAACGCCGCCAATGGTTGTACAACCTCAACTTTAACCCCGAAGGCCAAAAGGCATTCAAAGGAAATGGTGCCTGGAACAAATACCGCATCGAAGCCATCGACGGCCAAATCCGCACCTGGATCAACGACATTCCTACCGCCAATTTGGTGGATACTTTGGTGGAAAAAGGCTTCATCGCCCTACAAGTCCACTCCATTGGAACCGACAAAAAACTGGCGGGTAAAACGATCCGCTGGCGCAACATCCGCATCCAGACCGGGGCCGATATCGTAGCCAAACCGATCATCAATTGCCCGATCATCAACCTCAAGCCCAATTCCCTGACTGAAGCAGAAAAGAAACAAGGATGGCGTTTGTTGTTCAACGGACAAAATATGGACGGCTGGCGCTCAGCCTTCAAAACTACGGCGCCCGAAGCAGGTTGGCTGGTTAGCAATGGCGTCCTGAGCATCCAAGGCAGCGATGGTTCGGAATCGCGCAGCTTTGGTGACATTGTGAGCAAAGAAGAATTCAGCGCCTTCGAACTAACTTTTGATTTCAAACTCACTCCTGGAGCCAATTCAGGCGTGAAGTATTTTGTGAGTGAAAAATTTGACAGCAAAGGTGGCTCCGCCATTGGCCTGGAATATCAGCTACTAGACGATGAATTACACGCTGACGCCAAAATGGGTGCTGCTGGAAACCGCACCTTGGCCAGTTTGTACGACCTGATTCCTTCCTACAAATTGGACAACCGTTTCAAACGCAAAATTGGCGAATGGTGCCAGGCCCGCATCGTGGTGATGCCCAACAACATCGTACAACACTGGTTAAATGGCTTCAAAGTGCTAGAATACGAGCGCAAGAGCAATATTTTTGCTGCGCTGGTAGCTCGCAGCAAGTACAGTACTTTTGAAGGTTTTGGCCTGAATGACAAGGGGCATATTCTCTTGCAAGATCACGGCAATACTGTGTACTACCGGAGTATAAAAATCCGTACTTTGTAGGCTAATTAGCAACTACGGATCTGAAGATAAGAAACAATGAAAGTTGGTTTATTTATACCCTGTTACGTTGACCAATTCTACCCAAAGGTGGGCATTGCAACGTTGCAATTGTTGGAAAAATGCGGCTGTACGGTCGGTTTCCCTTTGAATCAAACCTGCTGTGGGCAACCAATGGCCAACAGCGGGTTTGAACATTTGAGCCTGGATTGTAACCGCTTGTTCATCGAGAATTTTGCGGAATACGATTATGTGGTAGGCCCCTCGGGGAGTTGTATCCTGCACCTCAAAGAACATTTGCACGATGAAAAACGGGAAGCCGAAGCTACGGCCCTGCGTGGCAAGGTTTACGAGTTGTGTGAGTTTTTGACGGATGTCCTTCAGGTGAAAAACTTGCAAGCCAGTTTTCCGCATCGGGTGGGCTTTCACCAGAGTTGCCACGGGCAGCGGGGCTTGGGCTTGTCTCAAATGTCGGAACTCATGGCCGAACCTTTTTCCAAACCTGCTCAGCTCCTAGCGCAGGTGCAAGGGCTGGAGTTGATTCCATTGACCCGTACGGATGAATGTTGCGGCTTTGGCGGTACGTTCAGCGTGATGGAGGAATCGGTGTCCGTCAAAATGGGCAAAGACCGGGTAGCTGACCATTTACAACACGGCGCGGAGTACATCACGGGTGCGGATGTGTCCTGTCTGATGCACATGGAGGGGATATTGCGGAGAAGTGGAAGTAAGGTGCAAGTGCTGCATGTGGCGGAGATTTTGAATGGGGGTTGAGTAGTTTTCAATACGTCAAGCGCTTAATGTTCTCCATATACCCCCGACTCACCCGCACCACATCTCCATTCTGCAAAATCACGTCATAACTGGAAATTTGTTTTTGAATTTCTTGTACAAAAGCCAGGTTGATGATCGCCGAACGGTGTACCCGGATAAAGCGGCGTGGGTCGAGTTTTTTTTCCAAAGCCCCCAGGCCATAATTGCTGAGGTAGCGCTGCTTGGAGGTGATGAGTTTGGAGTAATCTCCTTCGGCATCAATCCAGATGACTTCAGCCAGGTCTACGGTCACCAGTTTTGCACCGATTTGAACCAGAATCTTTTCAGGGTATGTGCTCTCGGGCGTCAGCAGGCTTTCGGTAAGAGACTGTACACTGTTCAGGTTGTTTTGCAGAGAATTCAAGGCTTTTTGCACCGCTATCGAAAAACGATCCCGTGTGTAAGGTTTGAGCAAATAATCGAGGGCGTGTACTTCAAAGGCTTTGAGCGCGTATTTGTCGTAAGCCGTGGAGAAAATCACCAGGGGCATTTCATCCAAACGGGTCAAAACATCAAAACCATTCAAACCGGGCATTTGAATGTCCAAAAAAATCAAGTCGGGTTTGAACTCACGGATCAGGCGAATGGCATCCACTCCATTGTTGGCTTCGCCGATGACGATCAAGTCGGGGAAATCTTCAAGGTATTCACGAATGAGCTGCCGACCCGCCGCTTCATCGTCGATGATGATGATTTTTTGCATATTACCGCTTACAATTCAAAACTTATTTTTAAGCCCGAGGGCAAATTGTCGTCCAGGCGCAAGACCGTGCCATACATTTTTTCCAACCTTTGTGCGGTATTTTTCAAGCCGATTCCTTTACTCCAAATGGCCTTTTTGTCCACGACACCAACGCCAGTATCGGCAATCTGAATCTGTAACTTTTCGCCAAATCGATGGATTTGGATGCTCACTTGCCCCCCTTCAATTTTCGGCGAAATGCCGTGCTGAATGGCGTTCTCCACCAAAGGTTGTAAAATCATCGGCGGGATTTTTTTGTCCAACACATCATTTGCAATATCCAGTTGCAACTGCAAACGGGCACCGTAGCGGGCCTTTTCCAGTTCCAGGTATTTTTTCACAAAGGCAACTTCATCCGCCACTGGCACCAAATCTTCCTGAGTTGCCCGCAATTGATAGCGAAAGAGGTCGGCCAAACTGGCGATCATTTCACGGGTGCCTTCCAATTCACGGGGCACGGAGGCACTAATGGTGTTGAATACGTTGTACAAAAAATGGGGATTGAGTTGGGCTTTAAGTGCAGTAAGTTCACTTTGCAGCGCCAATCTTTGGAGTTCAGCTTCTCTAGCTTGTTGTTCCTTTATCTTTAAATGGTAACTGTAGGCATGAATGACCCCAAATTGAATGATGTACAACAAAGTAGTAATGTAAATATCCCAGAATTCGCCAGTCCCCCACATGTGCCCAATGCCAAATTGCTCTGCCACCCAATAATTAGTCTGCTGCCAACCCTTGACATAGATGGGTACTAGAGCGCAGTGTAATATAATTTTTACCCATATCGGCCAATCCTTGAGTCTTCTAATCATCAGCCACCAGATGGGAATCGAAAAGAGCAAACGTAAAATTTGTTCAAGGATAAAACGATTAGCAGAACCACCATTGCCGTTGGTAGCAAAGTGCACGGCGTAATAATAAAATAGGCCAGATAGGACATACATGCCGAGGTAAACCATTAATTCGGCCAATGTGACGCCCCAAATCCGATACCGATGCAGCCCTGTAAACATGCCTTCAATTTTTATTCAATGATAAATGTTTCTCCGCAGAAAGGTTCACAATTTTCCGATGAATGAACATATAGGCCGATGAATGGAAAAGCCCTTTCACTCAACGCCGCATTTGTCCATTGGTCTTTTCTGCCTTTATTCCAAATCTCCTTGGGCCTAGTTTTGAGGCATTGAATCACTCAAAATCAATCGGCTATGTTGAAGTATAGTTTTTGGATCGCCTTATGTTTCCTCAGCACAACATTCCTTGCCGCTCAAAGTTCAGTTATGGGCCGGATCGTGAATGCCCGCAATGAACCGCTCCCTTATGCCAGTATTCAATTGAAAAAAAGCCAGGATTCCAGCCTCGTCAAGGTGGAGTACAGCAATGAAAACGGTGCTTACTCTTTCCAAAATATCCCAGCAGCTGAGTATTTCCTCACCATATCTATGGTTGGTTTCAGCACTTACGATTCGCCCCAATTCAAGGTAGAAAAGGATAAAAACACCGCAGCTCCAGACATTGCCCTAAACGAAAGCAACACCGAGTTGAAAACAGTAACCGTAAGTGCCCGCAAAGCGCTGATTGAAGTCAAAGCAGATAAGACCGTTTTCAACGTAGAAGGCAGCATCAATTCCATCGGCAATAATGTGTTGGAACTACTCCAAAAATCACCCGGCGTGATGGTAGACAAGGATGACAACATCATCCTCAAAGGCAAATCTGGGGTGGTCATCTACATCGATGGCCGCCAGTCCCAATTGCAAGGTACCGACCTCAACGCAGTGCTCAAAACCATGCAATCCAACGAAGTAGAAGCCATCGAAATCATTTCGCAACCTTCGGCCCGGTTTGATGCAGCGGGTAACGCAGGCATCATCAACATCCGCCTGAAAAAAAATAAAGGACTGGGCACCAATGGCAGTGTGAACATGGGCTACGCCCAGGGGATTTTCAGCAAATGGAACAGCGGGCTTAGCCTCAATCACCGCGACAAAAACAGCAACTGGTTTGGCAACTACGCTGGGCGCTGGGCCATGGAACAAAGCTTCATCAATCTATTTCGTGAACAAGGTGAATTTCGTTATGAACAACGTTCAATTGGCCGTACCCAAAGCGACAACAACAACTTCAAGGTTGGGGCAGATTGGTTCTTGAACCCCAAACATACCTTGGGTTTGGTAGTCAATGGCAATTTGAACAACAGCGACAACCTTAGCATCAGCCGCACACCTATCCTGGCGCTCAATACCAGCACCCCGCAGAGTATTCTGGTGGCAAACAATACCTCGGCCAGTATTCGCAACAATTTCAACAGCAACCTCAATTACCGCTTTGCCGATACCACGGGCCACGAACTCAACCTGGATGCCGACTTTGGCCGCTTCAGCCGCGACAACAACAGCCTTCAACCCAATACCTATTACGACGCAGCAGAAAAATCCATCCTCTCCTCGCGAACTTTTCAAATGATCACCCCGGCGGAAATTTCCATCTACACATTTAAAGCCGATTACAATCAAAATTTGGGCAAAGGCAAACTGGGGCTGGGCATCAAAGCCTCCCTCGTGCATACCGACAATACCTTCAATTTTTACGACGTGCTGGATGGAGCGGCCCTCTTGAATACCCAGCGCAGCAACCTTTTTGGTTACACCGAAAACATCAATGCAGCCTACGCCACTTATCAGCAACAATGGGCCAAATGGAGCCTCAATGCGGGGCTGCGCCTGGAGAACACCAATTCCAGGGGCGAATTGAGCAGTGTGCAGCAAAATGAAGACGATTTGGTCAAACGTCAATACACCAATTTGTTTCCCAGCGCTGGTTTGACCCACCAATTGAACAACAACAACAGTTTGGCGCTTAACTACAGTCGCCGCATCGACCGCCCAACTTATCAAACACTCAATCCCTTTGTATCCCAACTGGATGAACTGACCTACGGCAAGGGAAACCCTTTTTTGCGCCCCCAATACACCAACAACCTGGAGCTTTCTCACACCTACAAATACACACTGACTACTTCCTTACGCTTCAGCCGCACTACCGATTTTTTTGGTGAACTAAGCGACACCATCGAAGGCAACCGCAATTTCATCATGACCAGCAACCTGGCTACCGAAAACGTGATCAGCCTCAACGTTAGTTATCCCTTTAACGTGGCCAAATGGTGGAATGTCTACGCCAATGTGAATGCCTACCGCAGCGTGTATGAGGCCAATTTTGGCGAAGGTCGCTTCCTCAACCTGAAAGCGACAGTCCTTAGCCTGTATGCCCAGCA
The DNA here is from genome assembly GCA_027488855.1 of Saprospiraceae bacterium. Taxonomy (GTDB): domain Bacteria; phylum Bacteroidota; class Bacteroidia; order Chitinophagales; family Saprospiraceae; genus Haliscomenobacter. Next base: position 13,685 of record JAIYAV010000104.1, on the reverse strand, counting down.
GACCTTTACATTACCCAAAGGCTGGCGCATTGAAACTTCGGGATTTTACAATTCCCCTTCCATCTGGCGGGGCACTTATGCCAACCAGCGCTTTTGGGGCATGGATGTAGGGCTACAAAAACGTTTTTTGAAGGAAAAAGCTACCCTCAAACTGACGCTCAGCGATGTGTTCAACAGCATGCAATGGCGAGGCATTAGCCGTTTCAGTGGCTTGACCATTGACGCCAGTGGAGGTTGGGAAAGCCAGCAATTTCGGCTGAATTTGAATTACAATTTTGGTAGTCAACAGATAAAGGCAGCCCGGAAGCGGAATACGGGCTTGGAGGAGGAGAGTAATCGGGTGAATTGAGGAGTAATGGGGTTACGACACAATTGTCTCAAGCTTTAAATGCAAAATAAGCTTTCTTCTATTGCGTTGTAATCCCATACACCCACAATTCATATCCCATGAACCGTTTATGTGCCGCAATGACGACCCTACTTCTTTTTGCAGGCTCCACTCCTACCCTGCTCGCTCAAAGTCAAACCTATGTTGGATTCAATGGTTCCGGATGGCCAAGCAATCTGCAGATTCGCGGGGTAATTCAATGCTCCTGGGAGCGAAAATTCTTGGCCAAACAACTTGAATTTGGCTACGTTCGGCGTGAAAACGTCACCATTCGCAAGCCACTTCCTGATGGCAGCTATTATTTCCGACCACTGATGGGTGCAATAGAAGCCAGTGCCATGTTGAAATTTGGTTTCAAGTTTGAACAATTGCGCATTTTCGCGCTATTTGGCCCAACTATGTCGCGCGGAATGGAAGCAGAAGCCTTGGTGTCTTATGAAAATGGGGATGCTCATCAGGCGGTGATTCCCTGGGAACAATTGGGCATCCGGCGTTGGGAATTTGGGACTTACCAAGGTTTGGGCATTGAAAGCATCGGGCGCAATGGCGTCAAAATCCAGATCGATTTTCGTTATTACCTGGGATTAACGGATTTGCTGCCAGAAGAAAAAACTGCTTACAACCAAGGCCCATTGTTGGGTATCGGAATCGCCTTGCCCATCAAGCATACCACACATGAATCCAGTCATTGAGCGACTTTATCCAATTGTTTAAAATCATTTCTGAAAAAAATCCGCAGTTTTCTTCATCTTAGAGCTTGTTTAGTTTTCCTACCTACAAAAAGACAAGCGATGAAAAAAATAGCACGTCGGAGGTTTATCCAGCAAATGGCTGCCGTGGCGCCCGTTGCTGCGATCCAACCTTTCCACCTGATCAAAGACATGACGGTTAGCCCCGCCGACAAAATTCGGATCGCCACCATCGGCATGGGCATCCAGGGGCATTATGATACCCGTGCGGCCTTAAAAAATCCAGATGTGGAATTGGTTGCGGTGGCTGATTTATACAAAGGACGTCTGGAACGCGCCAAGGCTGATTTTGGACAACAACTTTTCACCACCCGCGATTACCGCGAGATTTTGCAACGGCCAGATGTGGATGCGGTCCTCATTGTGACTTCAGATCATTGGCACGCCAAAATCGCCATCGACGCTCTGGCCGCAGGCAAACACGTGTACTGTGAAAAACCGATGGTCAAACAGATTTCCGAAGGGCTCGGCGTGATCGATGCCTGGAAAAAATCGGGCAAAACCATGCAAGTAGGGAGCCAGCGCATCAGCGGATCGGACGCTGCCGAAGCACGCCGGATGATTGCTGCGGGGGAAATTGGGGCCATCAATTACATGGAGTCCAACAGTGACCGCTTCAATGCCATCGGTGCCTGGAACTACTCCATTCCACCCGACGCCTCTACCGAAACTGTGGATTGGGATACTTTCCTGGGGAACGCACCCAAACGCCCCTTTGACGCCACGCGCTTTTTCCGCTGGCGCAACTACCGCGATTACGGCACCGGGGTGGCTGGGGATTTGTTCATCCACCTCCTGACCAGCACCCACTACGTAACCAATTCAATGGGCCCAACGCGGATTTATTCTTCGGGCGGCTTGTACCACTGGAAAGATGGTCGCGATGTGCCGGATGTGCTTGTTTCGGTAATGGATTACCCCCAAACCGCACAGCATGGTGCCTTCCAGGCTGTTTACCGCGTCAATTTTGCCAACGCGGGCTCCATCAACAACAGCACACGCATCATCGGGGATGAGGGTGAAATTCTATTTGGCAACGGTCGCCTGACTTTGACCAAAAAGAAGCTGGCCCAGGCACCAGGTTATGGTGGTTACGACAGCTATTTCACTTTCCCGGAGGGAACCCAAAAGGAGTTTGTGAAACAGTACGATGCCAAGTATCCAGAGGATAGCCGCAAGGCCGAGCCGGTCAAAGAAATCAAGTTTGAGGTCCCCAAGGGTGAAGATGGCCACGCTCTACATTTCGGCAATTTCTTCGAAAACATCCGCAAAGGCAGCCAGGGAACGATCGAAGATCCGATTGTAGGCTTCCGGGCTGCCGGGCCTGCGCTGGCTTGTAATGAGAGTTACTTTGCGCAGAAGGTGATCAATTGGGATCCGGTGGCCATGAAAGTGAAGAAGAAGTAATACCAGCGCCGCAGGCGCATAACTTCTAAGGTGAATCCCTAAGGTGTACTAAGGTGCCTTAGGTGGTGAAAAGAAAAAAAGTCCTGCGGAGCAGGACGGATATTCACCACCTAAGACACCTTAGTACACCTTAGGGGGTTCATCTAAGAAATAAATCCTTGTCGTTTATTCCTTGATGCTACCCTTGGAAAACCACAAACCACTACCACCATTTACACCATTATGGCCGTAGTTGATTTGATAATTGGCTTGTTTGATGTATTTGGCCTTGTATTTGGCGTGCAATTGGGCCGATTGTTTAACCCCATTCAGCCAAAATTCGTCGTTGGTCAGCCTAAAACTGTTGAGGGCATCTTTGTCCTTGACCAATTTATCACTGATCATATCCCCCACCATACTGAGCACCATTTTCCGATCTTCTTCCGCTTGCTTGCGGTCTTTTTCGGCCTGGATGCGATCCTTTTGCGCTTGAATCCGGTCTAATTCGGCCTGTTGGCGGTCTTTTTCAGCCTGCAAGCGATCCCGGTCCGCTTGAGCACGGTCTCTCACCGCCTGTTCGCGGTCACGTTTGGCTTGTACATCATCCCGCATGGCTTGCTCACGATCCAAATTGGCCTGGAGGCGGTCTTTTTCCGCCTGAGCCCGATCACGTACGGATTGCTCCATATCCCGCTCAGCTTGCAAACGATCTTTTTCAGACTGAATACGATCAAGTTTGGCCTGCTCCAGATCACGCATGGCTTGAGCTCGATCTCTTTCGGCCTGTTCCCGATCCCGCCCCGCTTGTTCCCGGTCGCGTTCGGCCTGTTGGCGATCCAGTTCAGCCTGAGCCCGGTCGCGTTCCATTTGTTCATCAATTTCTTTGAATACGGCTTCGTAATCGGCGTATTTGTCTTCACTCAGTTTTTCCCCATTCACGTACATTTCTTGGATTTTTTTATCCACTCGTTTGATGCTGTAGGTTTTGCCATTTACATCTTGTAGGAACATGATTTGTGGACTGCTGGCGGTACCGCTGCCACTTACATTGACGTTGCTGAAAGAAGCAATGCGATTTTCACGAGGCGTTTGAGCTTGGGTGTTGTGCAAAGACAAAAAAGTCGCTGCGCTGATGAGCAGTACTGTCGCCAGCAATGAGATCTTCTCCATAATACTTAATGTTTTGTAGTTGTGGTGATTGATGATGCGCTTTACCCGATCAAGTAAAGGCGCTTTTTGCCCGGCAAAGGCCATGGCATATTTAGCTCCATGAAGTTTATACGCTTGAAAAGCCACCAGGGCGTTGACGTAGATGGTTTTGTTTTTCATCGCCGCAATGGCCAGGTCGTCACAGCAGTTTTCACGTTCCTGGCGGATGAGGTTGGAAACCCACAGTAAACCAGGGTTGAAAAAGAAGATGTTTTCCAACAAACACTGGATAAAATTAACCAAATAATCGCTCCGGCGAATATGGGCCAACTCATGCAGGAGAATGGCTTCGACCTGTTCGGCTGGCAAATTGTTCAGCAAGCCGACTGGAATCAGGATCAAGGGTTTAAAAAATCCTACTGCTGCAGGGCCGGGCACCAGAGCCGACTCCAACAACTGAACGGCCTGATTCACTTTCATTTGCACGGCCAAATCGACCAAGCGATTCCGCCAATAAAGCGACGCCTGAAAGGTCCGATGCCAACGAATGCGGTAAGCGTACCAAATGTCCAGGCCCATTTTGATGCTTTTGATGCTCAAAATGAGGATCCAGGCACTGACGAGGATTACTTGATTTTGCTCAAACAGACTACTCAACCTATCTACACTGGTTTTGAACCAACTTTGGGCTTGGGCAATTTGGGCGGAATCAAGAATGCCTTTTGGAATTTCCAAGGCACCCCAATATTTAATTTTAGGAACCAGTTCTACGTATTTAAAAAACTCCCACTCAATGATTGCAGTAGCAATTGTTCCAACTACAAAGGTGAGCATCAAAGTGGCCAATAGATTATAGCGTAGCAATGCCTTCCGACCTGGAGTAGCAAGCAAAATAAATGCCGCAAGTAAGGCCATTGCAAGTCCTTGCCACAAGGAATGCACCAAGGTCCAACTGATGGTTTTTAACAATCTTTCCGAAAAAAAACTGGTCGCAAATATGCTGTTCATGTCGAGTTGGGTTAATAAAGTGCATCAACGTCTAATCCCCAAAAAACCTCCTACGGTATAAGTCATTGAGGCAGTACGGTTTCCATTTGGCTTTCGGGTCAAGTATTTTTCCTGGTATCTTTTGGTTATTTCAGGGGATTGTTTTTGCCCATTAACCCTAAAAACTTCCAAGTCAAGATGATAAGACCGCAAAGCAGATTCTTTTTTGATCAGTTTGTCCTGAACCATATCAGCTCTGAGTTCAGCAGATTTTTCACCACAGCAATTCTTGTCTGGTTGAAGCATTGCAGCCCAATACTCCTGATCGCCCCCTTCAAGTGCGCCAGTTTTGTTTTTTGCCAGTGCCTCCAGGCTATCCGCTTTGGCTTTGATTGAGGCATAACGCTCCTGAACTTGCAGCAGTTCTGCGCGCAATTGGGATACTTGTGACGAATTTTTCAAGGTATCTGTAGTCTGGGCACAAAGTGGGTATACAACTGTGAAGATTAAGCTGATAAAAAAACTCAGACCAGCATGAGCAATGTACTTTTTCATAAACAAAGGGTTTTAATGATGAATTATTGATTGGATTGAGAACTGTCAGTATGTTGCACATACACTTGTCGATTTGACTTTGTGATGCGGGTGTAATTGCCTGTTGATGGATTTCGGATGTAGTTTTTTTGGTACTTTTCAATGATCGCCCGCGGTTGTTTTCGGCCATTCACCTTAAAAGTACCTTCATCCAGTCGATAAGAACGCAGCTCCTTTGCATCTTTGACGATGCCGTCTGCAATCAGGTCAATGACAAGAGAACTAAGCACACGCTCCTGAAGCATAACAGCCTTGGTATTTTGTGGAGCTTGAGCTGCCACCCTATCCACCGTTTTTTCAACCAAGGCATTGATGCTATCGTACCTGCTTTTTTCGCGTTCGTATTGTTTGATAGCGAAGGCCAGATCTGCTTGGAGTTGGGCAAGCTCTCTGGTTGTAGCTGGGATGCTGTCTTCTAATGGCAGTTCTGCATGTAGCGCGTTGGAAGGAGCCATTGTTTCTGGCTGTAACTGTTGCGCAATTGAGTTTGAATTGGCATGCGCAGAATAAAGGCTTTCCTGGTTTGTGGGGGTTAAAATCACTGGCCTTTTCGCAAGCTCATCCGTATACGAGGGGCTTGAGCTTTGAGCTTCTAGCAGGTCATTAACACGAGCTTCAATTGCTGGTATAGGTTTAGCCCACAACAAAAAAACGCCTACAAACAACAGACCAAAGATCAAAGCCACTTTTTCATAAACCTGCAAAGCCCGGTAATCCTGGCGATTCAAAATGCGTTTGATCCGAGTCAATAATGGCGCTTTATCCCCTCCAAAAGCCTGTACAAATTGAGGTTCACGCCACTGGTATTCTTGAAAACGAAGGAGTGTTTGTGCATAAAGTTGCTTGTCTTGAAGCACTTGCAGCGCCAGGTCGTCACAGCAATTTTCACGTTCCTCTCGGATTCGATGTGAAAGCCAAAGCAAGGCCGGATTGAAGAAAAAGGCATTTTCGAGTAGGCATTGCAGCACATTGACCAAATAATCGCTTCGGCGAATATGGGCCAACTCGTGCAATAGAATGGCTTCGACTTGCGCAACAGTTAAATGATTGACCAAGCCAATCGGCAACAAAATCAAAGGTTTAAAAATTCCTAAGCTGGCTGGCCCGTGAATGATCCCCGACTCAAGTAAACGTACTTTTTGTGTAATCCCCAACTGCTTGGACAAGGCTTGCAAACGCGAGTTCCAAACTGCGGCCATTGAGCTAGTCTGAACTTTCCTTATTCTATAGATGTAGGCAATGTCCAAAGACATTTTGAGGCTTTTGAACAGCAAAACCAGACCCCAAGCAAAAAGCAACAGCCCCTTGTAACGCTCAAAAAACTGAACCCAAGACTGTTTTTTGGCTAATTGAATTGTCGCAGGCTCCGCAAATATGCTTGTTACAGTGATGCCTTCATACTGGAAATCAGCAAGCAGAGCAGGTTTTTCATTGCTCTTTTTTTCGTATTCACCCCATTCACTCCCAAAAGTCAAACTTACCATTCCAACGAATAAGACCATTAGCCCGAGCAATAGATTGTAGCGGATGCGTGCGCTCAAATAGGCAGTTCCAAAAAACAAAATCCCTGCACACAAGGCTACAATTGCGCCCTGCCAAAGCGAATGGAACAGCGTCCAACTCAGGGCATGAAGCAGCCTGTCCGAAACGGTAAACGTTGCGAATAAACATTGCATAAGTCTGTTCTTTTGAGGTTCTAGACTACAATTTTTTTCCTTGAAAGAGCAAATGGTTTACAGCTTGCTCTCGTCGTCTTTTAGTAGCTTTCGTATTTCATCCAGCTCAGCTTTACTGGCCTTTTTGTTGCCTAAAAAATATTGCAACAATTTACTTACCGAGCCTTGATAATGGGTATCTACAAAATTTTCCAGCAAGTTCCCTTTTGTACTGGACTCCTCCAACACCGCCGTGTACACATGCTTCATGCTGCTTTCATCCCGCAGAAGCATGCCCCTTTCCGTCATCACCTGCATTTGTTTCAAGGTAGAAGTATACTGTACGGTTTTCTTTTGTGCGTTCAACGTATCATTGACAAAACGAACCGTACTCGGGCCATGATCCCACAGGACTTGCAGAATGTCCATTTCTGCCCGGGTAGGCACCGCTGTTTGTGCTGATTCTGGTTTGTTGGTTTTCATAATCCAAAGGTACGATAAAAATCGTACGTTGCAAGTAGTAGCTTGTTTTTTTTCAAAAAAGTTTGAAATTATAGGCTTTTTGAGTGCTTTCATCCAAGTTCTATCCAGGGAAATCGAAATTTCAAGCTTTTTTATGCGCAAAAACTATTAATTTGCGCCAATGAAGTGGGACAAAAACAAGTGCTCATTTTTCCTGCGCCAGAGGATTAGATAAGGCACTTGAAATGAAACGTTTTCTTATCTAATCCTCTGGCAAAATGATCACTTGTTTTTTTATCGTCCCATAGAAATGTCAAGACACATGCAAAAAAGTTTAAAAGCGCTTTTCGGCGTTCACCACGGCCTGGACGAAAAAAGCGTCAATTTTTTAACCCAAGCCTTAGAGAAGAACAATCTTCCCGGTTTCGACTACATTGAGTTCAAACAATCCATTGGCAACCTGGTTAACTTGGGGATGGATGAAGCCACCATGTTCAAATCAGCTTATGCTACCGCAATAACGGTGGGTTTGACCAAGGAGAAATTGTTGGATACCGCAGCACATTACAAAAAAGTCCTAACCAAGGAAAAATCCGACTTTGATGCTGCGGTGCAAAAACAAGTGGAACAAAAGGTGCGAACGAAGCAAATGGAGGTTGAAAAATTGCGCAAGCAAATTGAAGCCTACCAAGCTAAGATCAAAGAGTTAGAAGCCAAAGTTGCTACAGATCAGTCTACTGTGGATCAATCTGGTGACTTGATCGAAGCCGAGTTGGCCAAAATCGAAAACACCCAAAATGGCTTCGATACTACCTTGCGTGCCTTGATGAACGAAATTGACCGCGACATTCTGAACATTCAACAATATTTGTAATTTTGAGCGTACTCAGAATTGAGTGCCACCAAAACATACCTTATTATGGCATTAGAAAATCCCGAATTTAAACCAAAATCATTCTGGTCTCGTCCAGAAGGCACTACTGGTGCCATTTTTGGACTGGCTGTTTTGGCCGGTGTAGGTTACCTTATTGCGAGCAATATGGCATTCCTCATCGGATTGGCTGCCAACACGATTACTTTGGCACTGATGATTGTTGCATTGGTAGCCATACTTTATATGGTACTCGACCCCAAGATGCGCACCCTCATTTGGTACATGTACAAAAGTGTGATGCGCTGGGTGACTGGTATGTTTGTGACCATTGACCCGATCGGTATCCTCAAGAACTACATTGAAGACCTGGAGGACAACCTGGGTAAAATGCGCAAACAAATCGGTGTGTTGCGTGGTCAAATGCGTCAAATGACCACCTTGATCGAGGACAACAACAAAGAGATTGACGCCAACATGCGCCTCGCTGCCGTTGCCCGTGATCAGGACAAAGACCAGCAGATGTTGTTGGCTTCCCGTAAAGCTGCTCGCTTGAAGGAAAGCAATGAAAAATACGCAGCCTTGCACCAAAAAATGGAGATCCTGTACCGCATCTTGTCCAAGATGCACAGCAACTCCGAAGTGCTCTTGGAAGACACCAAGGATCAGGTGAAGGTGAAAGAAATAGAGCGCAAAGCCATCCGTACTTCTCACTCTGCCATGCGTTCAGCGATGAGCGTCATCAGTGGTGATCCCGACAAGCGCGCGATGTTTGATGCGGCCATGGACGCCATCACCGAAGATGTTGCCAACAAGGTAGGTGAAATGGAAAACTTCATGGACATGTCTTCCAAATTGATGGATTCCATCGACCTGCAAAATGGCATGTTCGAAGAACAAGGCATGGCCATGCTGGAGGATTGGGAAAAAAAGAGCACCCTGATGCTGATGGAAGGTACTGGCAAATCTTCTTCTGCCGAGTCGCTGGATTTGGATAGCTTCAGAAGCCGCCCAGAGAAAGAAGCGAAAGGGGATGGAAATGATTACAGCAATCTTTTCAATAACTAGTAAGCGAAAAGCGAAAAGTGAAAAGTGAAAAAGATAAGGGGGAATGGCGATTGTGTCGCTTTTCCCCCTTGTTTTTTTTTAAATAGCTTAGAATTGTCTTTTTCTAAGGTGAATCCCTAAGGTGACTAAGGTGTCTTAGGTGGTGAATACATAATACCCTGCTTCGCAGGGCTTTTTTTATTTTCACCACCTAAGACACCTTAGTCACCTTAGGGATTCACCTTAGAAAGGATCGCCTGCGGCGCATATTCATTTTTCATTTTTCATTTTTCACTTTTCACTTTCAAAGTCGCCAAATACTCTACGAGATCCACCAACTGCTGCTCATTAAAACCTTTGTAGAGCCCTTCTGTCATTAGGGATTGGGGCATTTCTTCCATTTTTTGGACATCTGCAATTGTGTAAGTACGGGAAGTGCCTCCCATGATCCGCAACTTCAAGTCGCTCGCCGTTTTGCTTTCCACGATGCCCTGCACAGTCGAGCCGTCTTTCAGCGCCACATTGAAGCCTTCGTAACCGTAGTTGATGCCCGAAGAAGGATAGATGATTGCGTTGTACAATGCACCCTTGTCCAGTTTGGAGCCAATTTCGGTCAATGCTGGGCCAAAGCTCACCCCACTTGCGCCCACTTTGTGGCAAGTTGCACAATGCTGCGAAAAGACCGCCTTACCCGAAGCCACCTTGCCACTCCGACCTTCCAACACCGCTACTGGAGGTAAATCACTACCCATTTCCTTTTGTTTTTTGGTCAACAATGCCCGCGATTTTTTGCGCACATCGGTATTCCATGCACCTGCCAGAGATACCAAACCTTGCATGGTCAAGACCTCGGGTACCTGATTTTTTTCAAACAAACCCAATAGATAAATTTGTCCATCCCAGTTGCTGGTCAGGCAATTCAATGCCGCACGGCGCACGGCAAGTGGATTGTTTTCACCCAGGTATTGCTGGTACAATTTGAACAAAGCGGGATCATTGACTGGTGCGAGGGCATACAGAATTTGCTGCGTTTTTGCTTCATCCGCACCTTTGAGTTGTTGCAGCAACAATGGCATCCCTTTATTGGCCACCAAAAGGCTGGCGGCTTGGCCACGCAGGGCTTCATCCTTGTTCTCCAGCGCCATTTTCAGCAACTTGTCGTTCTGGTTTTTGATTTGCAGGCGGCCCAATAAATCGAGGTATTCCACACTGCCTTCCAGTTTGGGCAATACTTGTTCTGCCAAAGTTTTTAGTGCCGTCGATTGTTGATAATAGGTGGGATCAACGGCAAACAAGGCCAAAATATTGATGGAATCTTGCATGGGGTGTTTGCCTTGCACCAAACTCTCGATCAACTCATTCTTAGTTGAATCCGCATGAAAATGCAAGGCCCGGAAATACTGTCGCAAGTCAAAAGCTTTGATCTGCGGATCCTGAATCATCTCCTTCAACAAAGGCAATGCCTCTTTTGAACGGCTGCGCCAAACCAGGTTTTTGCCAGCCAGGGTATTCCATTTTGCACCTACTTTCTTTTTCCAGGCTAAAAAACGGCTGTCGGCTTGCAGATCGGAACCTATTCCCAATGCTTCCAGGTACCAACGATCCTGCCCATCGTATTGGCTGGCCAAATCTGCCCAAACCTGGTCTACTACTGCCCCTTTGGCAAAACGAAGGGAGACAGCTGCTTCACGCCGTACCTGGGCGGAAGGATCATTGGCCACACTTTTAGCCAGTTGCGCAATTTGATTGGGCAGAACCTGTCGGGCCAAACGCAAACCGACGATGCGAATATCCGAATCTTTGTCTTTCAGCGCTGCTTGCACGTAAGTTTGGCCTTTCCCCCTCATTTTGCCCAAAATCCACAAAGCTCGGGCGCGTACTCGGGAGTTGGTACCGTTCCAGAGTTTGAGCAAACCAGCTTCAGCACTAGTTCCCTTGCTCCGCAAGGCGTTAGAGGCTTTGGCTTGCACAGCGAGGTTGGGATTTTGCAGGGATTCCAACAATTGGTCTTCCGTTTCAAAACCAGCGATGGCCTTGGCAGGCTCGTATTTGCGGCCCTTTTTGCCCGCACTTACTCGGAAAATGCGCCCGCGACCCGTGTCACCAAATTTGTGGCCACCTACTGCGGGGTCGTACCAGTCCGCGAAAAATACCGAGCCATCCGGCGCTACTGTTACATCGGAAGGGCGGCACCACTGGTCTTTACTTTTGACCAAATTGAGCATTTCGGCAGTGTAGCCCGCACCATCCGATTTAGCGGGGTAGGCGCGTACGACATTGTGGCCAGCCTCAGCGTGGAGTGGCTGATTGCGGAAAGCCTCTGGCAGCATCTCCCCTTCGTACACCACCATGCCGCAGGGGGAGCCAGAGCCAGTTTGCAAGAGATTGGGCACCACGCCAGGGTCATTCAAATGCCAGTGGCGCAGGGGGATTTCGGATTCCAGGTTGATGCGGCGATCGCCCCACCAGGCACCCGTCATTTGGTCGGTGTAGCCATAGTTGCCGTATTCCATGACGTAGTTGATGCGCACGCCCAGGTTGCCATCGTCGTCGTTGTCGGATTGCCAGAGGGTGCCGTAGGAATCGGGTGCCACTTCGTAGTTGTTGCGGAAATTGTGGGCTAGCACTTCCAGATTGCTGCCATCGGGGTCGCAGCGGAACACCATGCCCTGGCGGTAAGGCGCGCCGCTGGCATTGACGGCATTGCCACTCAGATCGATCACGGGTTTGCCGTGGCGATCCATGATTTGTTGGCCATTGTTGCCAAAGTTGAAGTACATTTTGCCATCGGGCCCTTGCACGAAGGCGTGTACGGCGTGGTCGGATTGCACGCCACTCAAACCCGTGAACAGGGTATCTCTTTTGTCGGCTTTGTCGTCACCATTGGTATCGCTCAGGAGGAATACGTAAGGGCTACAGGAGATGATGGCCTGATTGTCGACGGCCCAGATGCCCAAGGCGGCATTGACATCGGTGCCTTGGTAAAACACGGTGCTTTTATCGGCCTTAGCGTCGCCGTCGGTGTCTTCGAGGATGAGGATGCGGTCGCCGTCTTTGCGCTCAGGGTTTTCGGGGTTGTGGGTATTGCGGTAGTTGAGGGCTTCGCAGACCCACACGCGGCCACGTTCGTCCACGTGCATGTTGGTAGGGTTGATGAGCATGGGCTCGGAGGCGAAGAGGGTGACTTCACAGCCATCGGCGACCTCCATGCCGTAAACGGCGTTGGCAGCAAGGCGTTTGGCGAGTTCGTCCAGTTTGTCGAAGTCGATGGCTGGTTTTTTGGGGGCACAGGCCACTAGTAAAGCGAGCAGTGCGCAGTAGGCAAGTTGTTTCATGTTTGTTTAATCTGATGTTGGTGATGCTTAAGACATGCTCTAAAAATAGGGAGAAAAACAGGATGCGGGTATTTTTAGGCCAATAGATTTTTGTAAAGTAGGTCAATAGGATATTTTAAATCGCCCTCGTCCTGATATATCCACCGACTATTTATATTTTTAAGCCACATTGTGGCTTGCACTCGAAGCTACCGCGATGCTTTATTAACTCATTTTTCAATACCTCAACCATGGCCAAAAAATACTTTTTATCCCTCCTCTTTCTGTTGATAGTTACTTACGGCTTTTCCCAAAACCTGCAAAAGGACAGCTCGGCAATCCGACAGGTACTGACCGATTTTTTTGAGGTTTTCACCAATCCGGACATGAAGCATTTTGACAACAATTGTGTCCCGAACTTCGAGCTGTACGACATGGGTGAAATTTGGAACCGCGAGAGGGTTGCCAATTACGTCAAAAACATACAAAGTAAACCCAAAGACTGGACCCGTACCAACCGCTTCGAATTCATCAAATTCAATTTCCGCAAAAATATTGCCTGGGTGAGTTACCATAATTATGCGGTCATCAACAACTCAAAAACCAATACGACCAGGAATATTCATTGGTTGGAAAGTATGATTCTGGAAAAGATGAAGGGGAGGTGGGTGCTGGTGCAGATGCATTCGACTTTGGTGAATTGAATCAGCCAGCAATTTCCACCAAATCCTCTTCCTGAAGTAGTTCGAGTGCTTGCGCTAAATGCTGAGTAAAAATCTCTTTCAAACGATTTTTGGAAGTATTACCACAGGTTAGCCAAATTACTTTAGGTGGGGCTCCAAGCCTAACTTGTAGATTTAAAAAGTCGATGTCTTTAGTAATGATAGCTGCATTGCGTAGTCTACATTCGGCAAAAATCTCTTCATCAGTAGCTTCACGTAGGTTCAAATGTTTGAGGCTATAGCAACTGATCTTAAATATATCCGTGACCCACAGTGCAAGAGAGGGCGGAAGTTGGGCATCTAGGATGATACAGTCCATAATACTTAGGCCGCTATTAACACCGGGTGATTCAATTTAATT
>JAIYAV010000231.1 GCA_027488855.1 Saprospiraceae bacterium | reverse complement strand
CCTCGCCAGGTTTCCCAAATTCCGCCCATGACCAGTAGCTCACCTTGAGTAGGTAAAATCCGAAAAGGCGTTTTGTTTTTGCCCTCTTTTTTCCATTCATAAAAACCATCTGCCAACACCAAACAACGCCTTTGCCGGATGGCATTGCGAAAAGCCGGTTTTTCCAGTACCGTTTCAGCCCGAGCATTGATCATCTTGCCACCCATTTTAGGGTCTTTAGACCAGGAGGGAATCAGCCCCCATTGAAACAATTGCAATGCTCCCGGTGCTTGGTTACTGATGACATACGCTTGTTGGGTGGGTGCAATATTGTAGTTGTACAGAAGTTCATCGCCCTCTACTTCAAGTGTAGAACCGAGTTCAGCCTCAATTTTGGCCTTGGATGTGGAAAAAGAATAACGTCCGCACATGATTACGCAGTTTTGTGATAATTGTGCTGTGGAAAAATAATTCCCAAAAGTTACCAACAAGGCCATTTTTCGGTTTTGCCTTAAAACCTTAACAGGCTTGCATTTAGCTCCAAAAGTTTTCCACCCCAATTTAGTGGAAAAGCGTGAGTTTAGCCCCCACTTATGCACACTCGTTAACATCTGGTCTTTGGGAATAAAGTTATCCCCATTCTCTACAGCGTTTTCCTTACGCTATGCCCGAAAAGTGGCTGCCCACCAACGGCTCGTTCACAATCGCAGCAAAAAAAGTTATTCCGTTAACAAGTATTTAGGGCATTGTGGACAAAAGTCGGAACTGCTTGATTAGGCTCACTTTCGCCTGTTGGTTTGTTGTGCATAAGCGGAGTCAAAATCTTAACACTGAGATAACCTTGAGTTAACTTATCTTTTTCTCCACATACTAACACTGCTGATGATGAACTTGATTAGTTTTTTAATTTAAATTCATTTTAATTAATCATAGAGTGACTTCGGCTGAAAAAAATTGCCAACGAAAAGCGCTTATCTTTGTTCGAGAGAAAAACAAAAGTATGTCAAGCGCAAATGCTTCCACCAAGTCTGCTGCATTCATTTATCCCAAAGCCGTGCAGGTTTGGCTGATGATTGGGGTTTTTATGGTCTTTATGCAAGTGGTGATTGGTGGCGTGACTCGCCTTACGGGCTCAGGACTTTCGATTACCAAGTGGGAAATTGTGACGGGAACTTTACCACCACTGAACGCAGCGCAATGGGAAGAGGAATTTGTGGAATACCAGGCGACCCCACAATATCAAAAAATCAACGACGGGATGAGCATGAGCGAATTCAAGTTCATTTACTTCTGGGAATATTTCCACCGGCTTTGGGCTCGTTCGATGGGGTTTGTCTTTTTGATCCCCTTTTTGTTTTTCTATTTCAAGGGCTGGATTGATCGCGCTTTGCTCCGGCGTTTGGGGGTAGTGGTTTTGCTCGCAGCATTGGCCGCTTCCTTTGGTTGGATCATGGTAGCCAGTGGTTTAGTCAACCGTCCCTGGGTGAATGCCTACAAGTTGACATTACATTTGTCCATCGCTTTGGCTGTGTACAGTACATTATTCTGGACTCTGTTGACAACTTTTACAGGTTATCCACAAGTTATCCACAGTGTTTTGTTAAAAAAGTGGGGATTGTGGATAGCGATCCTCCTGGGTGTACAAATTGTATTAGGAGGCATCATGTCAGGCATGAAAGCAGGGCTTTTTTACCCTACCTGGCCCCAAATGAACGGTGATTGGATACCCGCAGTGGTACTACAAGGAAGTGAATGGAATAGCCTCAATTTCATACATTACGACCGTGGGCCATTCATGTCAGCCTTGGTGCAATTGATGCACAGAAGTTTAGCTTATGCATTGACAGTCATTGTTTTGTGGTATTTTTACAAAGCCATGACCAATGCTCCTAAAGGCCCTTTCCGCTCCGCCCTTCCACTACTTCCACTAATGATTTTTATACAAGTTTTGTTGGGAATTTTTACCTTGTTGTACTGTAAGGGAACTGTCCCTGTCGGACTCGGTGTTTTCCACCAAGCTGGAGCCTTAGTACTCCTTACCACAGTCCTTTATCTCAATTATCACCTGCGTTTGGGCGCAAAAAAGTGAAATGTGGATAACTTTGTGGAAAACTTTTTTCATTGTTAATTATTTGTGACGATGCCCGTTTTTTGGTTGGATGAACAATCCTTGGAATTTCCTGCACCTGAATTAGCTACTCCAGAAGGTATTTTGGCAGTGGGTGGGGATTTGTCTCCTGCACGTTTGTTGGAAGCATACGCCGGGGGGATTTTCCCCTGGTTCAATGAAGGAGACCCTATTTTGTGGTGGTCGCCGGACCCTCGCTTCGTCTTGTTCCCGGATGAATTGGTGGTGTCCAAAAGTATGCGCCCTTATTTTAACCAAATGAAATTCCAGGTCAGCTTTGATCAAGATTTTGAAGGCGTCATGCGCAGTTGCCAACAATCCAATCGAAATGGACAGTCAGGCGACACCTGGATTACCGAGGATATGATCCAGGCTTACGTACAAGTACACCAACTGGGCTATGCCCATTCGGTGGAAGTGTGGCAGGAAGGAGATTTGGTCGGCGGCCTGTACGGCATCTCCCTGGGGAAAATCTTTTTTGGAGAATCCATGTTTGCACGGGTGAGCAATGCCTCCAAGTTTGGTTTCATCACTCTGGTGCAGAAACTGCGGGAAAAAGGCTTCACCTTGATTGATTGTCAACAACAAACCCAACACCTGGGCAGCCTGGGTGCCAAGCCGATTAGCCGCAAATCTTTTTTGAAATACCTACAGGAAAATAAAAAGCTGGAGACTTTAACAGGCTCCTGGACACAAGTTCTCTAAGAATAATTTATTTTAGCCTCAGAAACTTAAACAGCCTCTCATCAACTCGCTACATTTATGACCTATCCTCTCCCAAAGGCCAATTGATACAATAGATCGTTCTGTAACAAATTAACGTTGTAACCAAAATATTCCGAAACGCTATGCTGATTCGACTGCTCTCGCTTTTTCTTCCGCTGTTATTGCTGGCTTTTGTGGTGCCTAGCACCGAAGGCATTTACCCCACGGATTTTTTTGCTGCGCCAGTGAGTGGCCCTTTGCGCCTTTCGGGTACTTTTGGTGAATTGAGGCCAGACCATTTTCATTCGGGCATCGACATCAAGGGTGGCTTGGGTGTATCCATTTACGCAGCCGGGGACGGTGAAGTGTACTGCATCAAAATCAACCCTGGTGGGTACGGCAGTGTGATGTACCTGCGGCACCCCAATGGATATACCACGCTGTATGCACACTTGAGCGGCTTTTCACCCGAGCTGGCCAAATACATTGAAGAGAAACAGTATGCTGCGCAGCAGTTCGCTGTGGAATTGTACCCTGAAGCAGGGCGTTTCCCGGTTAAAAAAGGTCAACTCATTGCCAAAATGGGCAACACTGGCCATTCCTTTGGCCCACACCTCCATTTCGAAATTCGGGAAACCGCGACCGACCGATCGATCAATCCCCTGTTGTTTGGACTACAAGTGCTGGATAACACCCCTCCTCGGGTACACGAGCTCAAAATTTATCAAATTGCCGAAAACAACCAGTTGGCCGAAACCCGTCGGGTGCCCCTGCTCCTCAAAAATACCCAATACGGCGTAACTGGCGATACCCTCAAAGTCAAAACCAAACAAGTGGGCCTGGCCATCAAAGCCTACGACCACATGGATGGGGTGAACAACTGGAACGGCATTTATACGCTCGATTTGTTGGTCGATGATAAACCTGTTTACCATTTTGCGGTGGAAAAACTCGATTTTTCGGAAACCCGTTACATCAATGCCCATGTAGATTACGAAGAAAGGGTATCGCGCAATTCGTATTTTCACCGTTGTTTCTTATTGCCTGGCAATGGTTTGTCCATGTACAATCAAGTACTGGAAAATGGCAAAATCAACATTGCAGAGAAACAAACCCGCAAGGTGAACATCGTCGTCAAAGACGTAGCTGGCAATACCGCGCGTACGCAGTTTTGGGTCAAATTGGACACAGCGCTGGTGAAAGCTGCGGCTCGCCAATACAACTACCTTTTGCCGTACAACCTACCTAGTGCCATTCAAACCAACGATGTGAAAATCCATTTTCCAGAAAAGATTTTTTACGAAGATTGTTACCTCCAATACAGCGTAGTTCCAGAACGTTCGGCCAACGTTTTTTCCAAAGTCCATATTCTCCAAAACACGCGCATCCCCGTGCACAGCTTTTACAGCATGGCGCTCAAACCCATCAAATTGCCTGATTCACTCCGACACAAAGCTTTTGTAGCGTATTGCAACAGCAATGGCCGGGTGACCAATTACGGTGGGAAATGGCAGCCCGACGGTAGCCTCAAGGCAGATGTGCGCACCCTTGGAGAGTTTTGTATCAAGATCGATACGGTTCCCCCAACCATTACCCCCGAGCGATTCACGCCAGTGTTGTCCAAAGTGAGCGCGATCTCTTTTCGGATCAACGACAATTTTGGCCATGCCGGAAGTACGCCTGGTTTGACTTACCGCGCTGAGATCGATGGACAATGGGTGTTGATGGATTATGATGAAAAATACAACCGCATCACCTATCGCTTTACGCCGAGAGTCGCCGCAGGTGCGCACGTTTTCCACCTGGAGGTATCGGATGGGATGGGCAATAAGAGGGTTTGGGAGAAAAATTTTACTCGCTAATGGGGTGAACCTAGGATAGGCTTTTTTGTTTTGGTGAAGGAAAACCACTAAAAAAGAGCGCATGTTAAAAGTTGGAGATCAAGCACCGGATTTCACTGCCGTGATTCAAACTGGCGAAACCGTTTCATTAAAGGATTATTTGGGAAAAAAATTGATCCTGTTCATTTACCCTGCATCCAATACGCCAAATTGCACGGCTGAAAATTGTAGCTTACGCGATGGCTATGCAGATTTGAAAGCAAACGGTTACACCTTACTCGGGGTTAGTCCGGATTCAGCCAAAAAGCAACTCAATTTTATTCAAAAATTCAGCCTACCCTTTCCGTTGATTGCTGATACGGACAATGAGGTGATCAAGGCTTTTGGCGCTTGGGGTGAAAAACAGATGTATGGGAAAACCTACGATGGCGTCCTGCGCAGCACGTTCATCATTGACGAAAAAGGAGTGATTGAACGGGTAATTGACAAAGTGGTCACTAAAAACCATGCTCAACAAATATTAGAAACAGGGGAATAAACGTAATTTGGCCCGCATTCAACAATTCTCCTAGCCGCTCGCCTTCATGGGCAGGCTAAAACAAAACACATGAAGCCAACACTTCTGATACTGGCTGCGGGCATGGGCAGTCGATACGGTGGACTAAAACAAATCGATGGCGTAGGCCCAAACGACGAAATCCTCCTGGAATACTCCATTTATGATGCCTTGCAAGCCGGTTTTGGTAAAGTGGTATTTGTGATCCGCAAAGACATCGAAGCGGCATTTATGGAAAAAATTGGCAACAAAATTGCCCAGCTTGCTGAGGTCGACTTTGTTTATCAGGAATACGATACACCGATTACCGGGGTGGCCGCTTTTCCCGCGCGGGAAAAACCTTGGGGAACTGGCCATGCCATCCTAGTCGCTTACGAAACCATCAAAGAACCCTTCGCGGTGATCAACGCCGACGATTATTACGGGGTGGATGGCTTCCGCTCCATGGCGCGTTTCTTAACCAGCGATTGTCAACCCGAACATTTTTGCATGATTGGGTATGTGTTGGCCAATACGCTTTCCGAAAACGGCTTTGTGTCGCGGGGCGTTTGTGAAGTAGACGCTGACTTTAAGTTGTTGAGTGTTACTGAGCGCACCAAAATTGGTCGGGAAGAAAATGGCCAAATCTGCTACGAAGAAGCTGGGCAAAAAGTAGCCTTACCCGACGAAACCTACGTATCCATGAATTTTTGGGGTTTCCACTCCAGCATATTCGAGTCGCTGCGCAAGGATTTTGTGCAGTTTGTCCAAGACAATTGGGAAAACTCCAAGGCCGAGTTTTACATCCCCACCGCAGTCAACAACATGATGAACCATCAAGGGTTGAAGGTCAGTTTATTGCCAAGCCATGATCTGTGGTACGGTGTAACTTACCAGGAAGACCGAGGTACCGTAGCCCGGGCTTTCCAGCAGTTTATTGCCGAAGGGCGTTATCCAGAACAATTGTGGGGAGAGGTTGAAAAGTTGAAGGGTTGAGAAGTTGAAGAGTAAGCTACCGCAGCATCATTGACAAGGACATTGTCTAAGTCGCTGCGGTAGCTTACTCTTCAACTCTTCAGCTTTTCAACTCTTCAACTTATTTTCACCCAATCGATCGCAACATGCCACTCTCCACTGTTTTTGACTACTTCGGTTTTCCGGAGGGCCTTCAACTCGCGCCACTCGGCAGCGGCAACATCAACGACACCTGGCTCGGCACTTCGGTGCAGGGTGAAAAGCTGGTGCTGCAACGCATCAATACCATCGTTTTTCCCTACCCGGATCGGATCATGCACAATTACCGGACGGTGTTGTCACATTTGCGCAGCAAAAACATCGATTTGGAACTGCCCGGACTGCTCCCTGGTATTGATGGGCAGGGGTACTTATTTGATGAAGAGGGAAACTGTTGGCGAGCTGTTGATTATTTGCCAGGTAGCATCGCAGTAGAGCATGCCGAAAACGCCCAACAAGCCCAACAAGGCGCGGCAGCAGTAGGTACCTTTTTAAATGGCCTCGCTGATCTCGATCCACAATTGGTGCAAGATACCCTGCCTGGCTTCCATGATAGTTTGAGTCGCTTTAAACACTTTCAAAAAGCGGTGGAACAAAATACAGCGGGTCGCCTGGCGGAAGTGCGCGATGAAGTGGCTTTTGTGCAAAAAGAAGCACGGGTATTTCAACACATCCAGGATTTGGGCTTGCCCCTGCGGGTTGTGCACAATGACCCCAAAATTGCCAATGTACTTTTTGATGCCCATAGTGGCGAAGCCATTGCGGTGATTGATTGGGATACCATCCAGGCGGGTAGCATCTTGTCTGATTTTGGCGATATGGTGCGGAGTATGACACCTACTTTTTCTGAAGATGAGGCGGATGTGAATAAAGTGGAAGTGGTCTTACCCTTGTTTGAGGGTTTGGCGAGTGGTTTTGTGCCCAAAATTCAAGCTGCCTTGACCCAAGTGGAAAAAGACCATCTTTTGCAAGGCGCTTTTTGGATCATCCTTGAACAAATGATGCGCTTTTTGGGTGATTACCTCAATGGGGATGTGTACTACAAAGTGCGTTATGCGGAGCACAATCTGGTGCGGGCGCGGAACCAGCAGGCTTTGTACCAGTCTATTCAAAAGCGGGAGGAGGAATTGCAGGCGATTTTGAAACGGTATTGCTAAATTTTGATCATAAAAAAGAATAGCCATAAAAAAACAAAGGCACTAAGTCCCTTGGAGTCTTAGTGCCTTTGTGGCAAAATAATTTGACCCTTTCGGGTTTATCTCAATAAGCCTTAGCAAACAAAACCCGCCGCTGTGAAGGTTGGCCCGTCAGGACACAGACCCCATCTTCGGCTACTGCATCCAATGGAATACAACGGATGGTTGCTTTGGTCAATTCTTTGATTTTCTCTTCCGTTTCGGTAGTACCGTCCCAGTGAGCGGAAATAAAACCGGGAATGTCGCGGTTGATCACTTCTTCAAATTCTGCGAAGGTCTCCACTTTGGTGATGTGTGCATCCCGCATGGCTTTGGCGCGATTGAACAAGTTGGCCTGAATCTCTACCAACAAATCTTCAATGTACTGCTCAATACCTTCCACAGGTTGTTGCATTTTTTCCTTAGTATCGCGGCGGGCTACTTCGACCTGACCATTGGCCAAATCGCGCTCACCAATCGCCAAACGAACAGGGATACCATGCAATTCATGCTCCGCAAACTTAAAGCCTGGGCGTGTTTTTAAGTCCGTATCGTATTTGACCCGAATACCTTTTGCTTTCAGGTCGGCCATAACTTTTTTGGCTACCTCGTCGATGGCGGGCGTAGGTTTAGGGATCGGGATGATCACTACCTGCGTTGGTGCCAGTTTTGGGGGAACCACCAAACCATCGTCGTCGGAATGGGTCATAATCAAACCACCCATTAAGCGGGTTGACACGCCCCATGAAGTGGCCCAAACAAATTCCTGTTGGTTGTTTTCACTCAGGAACTTCACATCAAAAGCCTTGGCGAAATTTTGACCCAGGAAGTGAGAAGTACCTGCTTGCAGGGCCTTGCCATCTTGCATCAAGGCCTCGATGCAGTAGGTTTCCTCCGCTCCGGCAAAACGTTCGTTGGCGGTTTTGATGCCCCGAATCACCGGCATGGCCATGTAGTCTTCGGCGAAAGTGGAGTAAATGTCCAGGATGCGCAGCGTCTCTTCTTCGGCTTCCGCTTTGGTGGCGTGTGCAGTATGCCCTTCTTGCCACAGGAATTCAGTAGTCCGCAAGAACAAACGAGTCCGCATTTCCCAACGCACTACGTTGGCCCACTGGTTGATCAGCAAGGGTAAGTCGCGGTAGGAGTTGATCCAGGTGCGGTAAGTATCCCAAATGATGGTTTCAGAAGTAGGCCGTACAATCAGCTCTTCTTCCAGTTTGGCTGTAGGGTCTACCACCACGCCGCTCCCATCCGGTGCCATCATCAGACGGTGGTGGGTAACGACTGCACATTCTTTGGCAAAGCCATCCACGTGTTGGGCTTCTTTGCTCAAAAAACTTTTTGGGATGAATAAGGGAAAATAGGCGTTGACGTGTCCGGTTTCTTTGAACATTTTGTCCAGTTGATCCCGAATATTTTCCCAAATTGCGAAGCCATAAGGCTTGATGACCATACAGCCACGTACGGCTGAATTGTCGGCCAGATTGGCTCGTTTTACGATGTCGATGTACCAGTCGGAATAATTCTCAGCCCTGGAAGTAATCTCTTTTGCCATGTTTTGCTAAAAATTTGTATCTTAACACTTGTTAAAGCGTCAAAAAATAAACTTTAACGCAGTGCAAGCTACACTTTATCATTCTTTTAACACCAAGTGTGGCGCAAAAGTAATAATTTCGATGTTGTAAAAACGCGACTATGACATCAATAATTCCGCAAGCAAAACTTTTAAATATGAAATTGCTGTTGAAACTATCAATGTTGCTGTTACTCTTCGGGGTTAGCGCTACCGCTGCACTCGCTCAATATGACGATGTGTACTATGATCCCGAACGGAACAACAACCGTACCTACACAGAACGTCGTCAGGTTCAACCTAAAACTACTCCCGCTCAAACCGAGGAGTATGTTGATGAGAACTACGAGGACGAGGAATACGACTACTACTACACGTCTCGGATTCGCCGCTTCCACCGTCCATATGCTGGGTTCAATTATTTTGACCCCATTTATGTGGATGCATACTATTACGATGCATTTGCGCGCCCAGGGGTACCAGTCCTGATTTATGATGATCCATTCGGTTATTATGGTTTCAACCGGATGAGCCGATTCAATCGCTGGAACGGTTGGGCTTATGGTGGCTGGAATCGTTTCAACCGCTGGAATAATTGGAATTCCTGGGGCAATTTGGATCCATTTTGCATGTGGAACAACCCTGGTTTGTCCTTCGGGTTCAATCGTTGGAATAACTTCGGCATGAACAATTTCGGTTGGAACAATTGGAATTCCTTTGGTTTTGGTGGAGCTTTTTGGGGTAATAGCTGGTTCAATACCCCTACCTGGGGCAACAACAACTTTTATACCAACAACAACTACTACATCAACAACCAAGGCGAAAACAACCGCAACATTTACAACGGCCCACGTACCGGCGGTGGCGGTGTTGGTACCCAACCTGGCCTCGACAATCCAAATGGTCGTGCGCCTCGTTTCACCAACGGTCCTGACATCAAGTCGAACCCTGGAACGCCAGGAACGGTTCGTCCTGACTACAGCGGTGGTCGTAAGTTAGATGAAGCACCCAGCTACGATCGTGATCGTACCGTACCTGGCAATGGCAACCCAAGAGTAAATACGGATCCAAACCGTGAAACTTACGGCACACCAAACAGCACGGATCGTTACCGCGATGCCCGCGAAAACCTCAACAGCCCGAGCAACCAAACTCGTCGCCCAGAAACGGCTGATCCATTCAGCGGTGGTCGTCGGATCGATAATAGCAATAATGGTGCTGCTCGTACCTACACGGATGATCGCCAGAACCTACGCCCGAATACCACGCAGGAGAACCCTTCCTACAGTCGCCCACGTTCTTACGAACCTGCGCCACGTACAACGGACAATAGCTCGCTGGAGCGTTCACGGACTTACACTCCAGATCGTTCTTATGAGCGCAGCCGCACAAACACGGATACTTACAGCGCTCCACGGAACAATACCCCATCGAATAATGGGTACTCAAGACCTAGCTACGATTCTGGTCGTTCCAGCAATTCGGACAACTTCAATTCTGCTCCAAGAAGCTTCGATGGCGGAGGCAGTCGCTCAAGTGCTGGTGGTTCCAACCCAAGTCCAAGTAGCTCTGGTTCTTCAGGTTCCTCTTCTTCGGGAGGTCGGAGTTCTTCTTCGGGAGGTCGCCAAAATTGATACAAACTTAAAGAAGTATAGAGCCAGCTGAGCTGGTTCAGGTACACCTTATAATATGGAGGTGGAGATCGGGTTCGCTGGTGTCCACCTTTTTTTATCCTCGTTTTTAAAAAAATGATGTATGAAGTGTAATTCGCAAACCCGCAACCTAGCGTGGAGTGTGATCTTTTCGCTAGTGACTGTTGGACTCTTCGCCCAAAATGTGGGCGATGCAGTTCGTTATTCCCAATTTGAAGCAGGAGGTACTGCACGCAACGTAGGGGTGGGCAATACCATGAGTTCCATTGGTGCGGATATGTCCGCTCTGGTGAGCAACCCTGCGGGATTGGCCATGTTTCGTCGTTCAGAATACACCATAACTCCCGCCGTTCTATCCAACAACACCAGTTCAAGGTTGTTGAGTGGCAAAGGTAATGCTGCTTTGTCAGATACTCGTACGGCTTTTAATTTGCACAATTTCGGCGTTGTTTTTGCGACCAAGCCCTTGTCAGCCAATTGGACCAATCTCAATTTTGGCATCGCGGTCAATCACCTAGCCAACTTCAATCGGGCCTTTACTTTTCAGGGCCGTTCTCAAGGTTCTTTGTCCCAACGTTTTCAGGAATTGGCCAATGGTGGCGAAGGTGTGGATGGTTTTGAAACCGGATTGGCGAATGAGGTGAGCTCTATTTATGACTTCAATCCAGCTGATGGTATTTACGATGTAGATTACGACTTGAACCCCAAAGCGAATTTGAGCCGGGGGCAGACCATGTTTAGTCGGGGGTCTTTGTCAGAAGTGAGCTTTTCATTCGCGGGGAATTACAATGATAAATTTGCCTTCGGGATCTCTTTGGGCGTACCCATGGCCAATTATTCGGTGGAAAAAATTTACACTGAGCGGGACGATAGCACTGCTGCGGGTGGCGCCATACCTTATTTCAGTGACCTCAGATTCCGGGAGGAGCTGAGAACCTCCGGTACCGGGATCAATGGAAAGATCGGGATTTTGATCAAACCCAACCAGGTTTTACGCTTGTCGGCGGCCTTACATACCCCGACTGTTTACGCCTTTAATGACGATTACACCTATAATCTTGAAAACAATTATTATGAAGACCGTCGGGAACAAGGAGCCTTTTTAGGTGCTGAAGCCACTCGGGAAGGAACTTTTGAATACACTCAATCTACACCTTGGCGGATTTTTATGGGCGCCGGGTTGATTGTAGGCAAAAGAGGTTTCATCAGCACTGAGGTGGAGCACGTCGATTATGCCCGCAACAAGTTTGGCTACGACGAATACCCTGAAGCACAGAATGAGATCAATGATAAAATTCGCGGTCAACTCCGCCCAGTGACCAATGTGCGCATTGGCGGCGAGCTGGTGTTTGATGCCCTGCGCTTTCGGGCGGGTTATGGCATTTTGCCTTCGGTATTCCAGAATGACGATACCAGAAGTACGGTAATCAGTGCCGGGATTGGCTACCGCAAAGATGCGTTTTTCCTGGATATGGCTTATCGGCACAGCACCATTACAGAGACTTATTATCCGTACATCACCACTGAGGCACCTTTGCAAGAAGTGGAAAACAAGTACACTTTGGGTAATGTAGTGTTTACGTTGGGGGTGAAGTTTTAAGCGGAGATCACAAGGATGTCAAAAGCGACATTTTTAGCACAAAGAACACAAAGTAGTGGGGCAAAAATAAGTGATCATTTTTCCTGAGCCAGAGGATTAGATCAGACACTTGAAATGAAACGTTTTCTGATTTAATCCTCTGGCAAAATGATCACTTATTTTTTTATCGCCCCAAAGGCAGCACAAAGGACACAAAGTTAGACGTTGACGTCATTTTGTCCTTTGTGCTGCTTGTTTTTAAAACAGTATCAATACCTTTCCCAATCCACCAATTCCATCCCTTTTTGGGCAACGGCTTTGCCCTTGCGTTCCTGAGTACAATAATTGGTGTCTTTGAGAATTTCATAAAGGTCTTTTTCTTGCCGCCATACGCCCGACCAGTATTCCCGCCCGTTCAGGGTATAAATTTCGATGTCTGCCAACTGCAAACCCTGATTGTTTAGCTCCGTATTTTTGATAAAAAAGGCATCCTGCGAAAGGGAGCGGAAAAAGGCGTGGCTATCGTAACCCGGGGCAAATACTCCAGCCCAAAGGCGTTTTTGCCCGGTCCAGTACGTTTTAAAATCAATCAAGCGCAGGTTTTTGCGATTCAGCTCTTCGTATTTCTTTTGAAAAGCTTCAGCTTCCAGTTCCGTTACCAGCGTCGCTTTTTTTTCATTTTGGGTCACTACCCCTGCCCACAAACGTTGATTGTTGGCAATGTAGGTTTCGAGGTCAATCAGGTGCCAGCCCGTTTTGGCAAAGGCATTGACTTTCAGCTGAAAACTATCCCGGTTCTGGTGGGCGATGAATTGTGCAGTAGGGGCACGCAGTTGGAAAATAGCATCCCAGCGGCGTACATTTTTTTTGTCCAGGTAGGCGTCAGCATCCACCAGGTTGTACCCAAATTTGCTGAGGTGGCTGACTTCCGCTTGGAATTGGCGTGAGCCATACCCCTTGCGGATCATTTGTTGCTGCTCGCCCTCTTGCCAAATGCCGAGGTAGCGGTAATTTGACTTATTTTTAGTGTTGCAATTGCGCACGTACTCTTTTTCCTCTTCGGGCTCAATGCCCATTTCTTTGAGCACTTTTAGGGCGATGAGCTCGGGTTCGGCCCATTCGGAATTGCACATTACTCCTACCCCAATCTTTTTTTCAGGGTAAAAAATAAAGATGGTCCGGGTTTTGTTTTGGCTACCCGCATGGCCTACCCGCAGGTCTTTGCCTTCCCCTCGCACGTCAAAGCCATAGGCGTAATCGGCATCGGGTTGTTTGCTCCACATCTGTTCATAACTCTCTTTTTTCAACAATTTTCGCTGCATCAATGCTACGATATAATTGCCCAAATCGCCGATGGTAGACTGGAATCCCCCGCCAGATAATTTCCAGCTTATGTCGTCGTCTTTGCGGGTTTGGATGTCACAATCGCTATCCAAGTAATAGCCGGATACCTCATTGGGGTTGTTGTTGAAGGTGTAGTCGGGTTCGAGGGTAGTCATTCCAAAAGGCTTACGAATAAATTCGTTGACTAACCCGAGGTACCCAACGCCCAGACTGTTGCGACCAATTTGATCCAAAGTGGCACCCGCCAGAATAAATCCAAAAGTGGAGTATAAAAAACGTTCGCCAGGCTGAAAATCCAAGGGTGCTTCCCGGAAAATATCAACCGTAGCTTTGGCATTGAAGGTATCGCGAGAGGGATAATTCAAGAGTCGTTTGCTCCAGGCGGGATACAAACGGGTCATTTCGTTGTAATGCCCTAGGCCACTGCGGTTTTGCAACAAGTACTTGAGCTTGACCATCGGATAAGGATACTCTGGCAAATAAGTAGAGACGGAACTTTCCAGGTCGACCAGTTTTTCTTCCTGGAGTTTAAAAGCCAATAAAGCCGTGAGGGTTTTGGACATGGAGGCCCAACGGAAAACCGATTCGGTCGTAACGGGTTTCAGATTTTCCCAATCGGCGTAGCCAAAGCCCTTGGTGTAAATGATTTTTTCATCCTTTACCACTGTGACGGCCATACCAATGATCTCTTGCTCGCTGCGTTGTTGTTCAATCACGGTATCCAGGCGATAAAACAGGGTGCTGTCTTTGCCAAAAAGCCGCAACTGCGCCTGGGCGTTGAAGGAACTGAGGGCAATCCAGCAAAATAGGAATATGATTTTAAGGAAATAATGAGGGTAGTGCATCGTTCGTTTGGGTTTTGAAAGCAAAAGTACAAAAGACTTGAAAAGTAGAGGGTCTGAGAAGTAGAGGAGTTGAGAAGTTGTGGGTTTTTAATTAGCTTTGGTGTCTTACTTTGACTTTTTGTATGCGACAGCTCGATAAATTCCGGATTTATTACAATCATACCATCCATCCCGAACTCATGCGTATGGAGCGCAAGCGGGTTCGCCTCTTGCGTTTGTTGATTTTTTCAGGCGTATTGCTGTTCGCAGTGATCTTGTTTGAATTTTATGTCAATATTTTGTTGTTCACACTGGTGTTGGCCATTCCTATCGTATTTTATTTGATTTTTTTGAGCTACCGCATTCGTAAATTTTTGCAAACCTTCAAGCCTCACGTGATGAAACTGGTGCTCAACTTTTTGCAGGAAGAGCCCAACATTGGCCAGTTGAAGTACGAACCGGAAAAATCACTGGACAAAGGAACTTTTTTTGCGAGTAAACTTTTTGTCTGTGCGCCAAAGGTTTTTGAGGGTGAAGACTTCATCAGTGGGCGAGTAGGGGAAATGGATTTTGAAATGTGCGAATTGACGGTGGAGGAAAACGCTACCATTGGAACGGGTTTACAAAACGTATTCAAAGGCATTTTTTTACACGCCATTTTCCCAGAGGAAACTTATGGACATGTAGCTTGTTGGCCAAGGCATTTAAAGCATTACTTTTTGCGTTCAATCAAGGAGTTTACCTGGCTGGATGCACACAACATGGACGATGAAATCCTGTATGAGCCCTTCCAGGAAATGTTTGTAACCTATGCTTCGTTGAATACCCATGTGGCGGGCATTCTTTCCGAGCCCATGCAGGAAGCGATTGTAGAATACTGCCAGGTCACGGGCAAAGAGTTGTATTTTTCATTTTTGGGCAAGCACATTTTTTTGGCGGTTACGGAGCCCCGCAATGTGATGGAGCCTTATATTTTTCGCTCCAACCTCAGTTTTGAGCTGATCCGCAGTTTTTTGGAGGATGTGTCCCTCTTATTGGCCATTGTTGAAGATTTTGATAAAACGCACTAAATGAAAAGGATATTCACCGCTGTTGTTTTGGTCACGGGTTTGATCTTGTCGGGATATGCCCAAAAAAATGCAGACCTGATCCCCCAGGAAAAATCTCTGATTTGGGAAATCAAGGGTAAGGGCCTGAATCAGGCTTCTTTTTTGTACGGCACCATTCACATGATTGGCAAAAAGGATTTTTTTCTCACAGACGGCACCAAAAAGTCTTTCGATCGCTCCAAACAAGTGGCGTTTGAAATTGACATGGAAGAAATGGGTGACATCATGTCGCTTTTGCCATTGCTGATGCAGTCGTTTATGAAAAACGATACTACGCTGCAAGACTTATTCAGCAAGGAAGACTACGCATTGGTGAAAGCCCATTTTGATAAAGTTGGCTTGCCGATGATGTTTTTGAACCGCATCAAACCCATGTTTCTTTCAGCCTTGGACCCCAAAGCCATGACTGGCGGTGGTGGGGAAAAGGAAGACATCGTTTCTTATGAAATGGAGTTTTTGGAGATGGCCCAAAATCAAAAAAAGGCAGTGGAAGGTCTCGAAACGGCGGCTTTTCAAATGAGCATGTTTGACAGCATTCCCTACCGTGCCCAAGCTCAAATGTTGTTGGAGAGCATCAAATCTGGTGCTGATGCCAGCGATACCCAATTTGATCAATTGGTTGAATTGTACAAAAATCAGGACATTCAAGCCATGCAGGATCTGATGGGCGAAGACGACTCCACCAACAACTACAATGACCTCCTCTTGGTGAATCGCAACCGTAAATGGATCCCCGTCATGGAAAAAATGATGCAGGACAAAGCTACTTTTTTTGCCGTAGGTGCGGGGCATCTGGGGGGAGGCCAAGGGGTAATTGCACTACTGCGGGCCGCAGGGTATACTGTGGAAGCTGTGAAGTAAATAATACTGAGAAAAATCAGGCTAAAGTTTGACATCACTCAGTGCTTCATTTTTTTTCTGCGGGTAATTTGGCGCTTGAAACCAGTTCAGGTTCCTTAAAAACACGCAGCCATGTCTACTACCACCGCCTTAGAAAGTGTACAATCAGTCAATGGCTCTTTTGAGCTCAACTACGTGCTGGCCGCTTTGGAAATGGGGAAAGCGGATGAAAGTGTATTGCGTTACGCGCGATTCATGGCGCAAGCACTGCCTGTCAAGGCACTTACCTTCGTACATGTATTGCCCAAAGTGGATTTGTATGTGACCGATCTCAATCAAAACATGCAACACTTGTTCGATAATTTTCAGCATCAGGACGAGGTGCAAGAAAACATGCAGCAACAAGTAGCTAAATACTTGGATGAAAACAATGACACCAGATTGCATTTTTCCACCAGGCAAGGCAACCCACTGGAAGAAGTGCTTCAGGAGGTTCGGCTTTCTGGTGCCGATTTATTGGTGGTAGGTCAGCGATCTGGAACGGGGAATCACGGCATTTTGGCACGCAATCTGGTGCGAAAATCGATGGGCAATTCCCTCATCGTGCCTGAACAAAGTAAGGCGCAACTCAAAACCATCGTAGTGCCTGTCGATTTTTCGCCCCACTCGGTACGGGCATTGGAAACGGTCATTGCCCTCAACAAACAGCTCAAAGAAAAAGCCAAAATCATCTGTGTAAATGTATTTGAGTTGCCCGCTGTATTTTCCTACAAGGTGCGCAATTCTTACGAAGCGCTCAAGGTGGTGATGGAAGACGACCGCAAAGCCGCTTTTCAGGATTTTATCAATACCTATGCCAAAGACGAAGCAATTGAAATCGACTTGATTGAACAAGGTTATGGCAACGTCGGCGCTTACCTGCTCCAATATTGCGAAGACAAAAAGGCGGATTTGATCGTGTTGGGAGCCAGAGGCCACTCCAAAGTAGAATTATTGCTTTTGGGCAGCGTTACTGAAAAACTATTGATGTTGAACCAAAATATTCCAACCTTGGTGGTGAAATAGCATTTGGGGTTTCCGTTCTTAAGCTCTACATTTGTGTCAAAAATTGACGCTATGCGCTCTATATTGCTGTACACCCTTGGCTTGTTGATGCTTGTTTTTGCGAGTGTAGCTTGTAAAAACGAAAAATCCAAAGCGGCGATAACCCAGGTTGACCTGGACGGAACGGACTGGGAATTTTACATGATCGAACAAAATGGGAAAAAAGAAACAACCCCACCGGGCTTAAAAATCAGTATGGCCTTTTTAGAAGGCAAATTGACCGGAAAGGCTTCCTGTAATACCTACTCCGCACCTTATATCCTCGAAGATGGCAAACTCAGTGTAGGCGAAGTAATGGCTACCGAAAAATTTTGCGATAATGAGAATTGGGACGCCCGCTTTGTAAGTGCCATCAAAAAGGCCAGCGATTGTGAGGTAGTGGGTGAATTGCTGAAAGTCAATTGCAAGGATGGCATCAAATTGCATTTCGAAAAGAAAACCATCGCCAGCATTGCCGAGATTCAAACCCAGGAAACGGCGGAAATAGCTGAGTTGTTGACCTTGTTTCCCAATCTGACTCCCAACCAGATGCACTTGTTCAGCATCTTAAAAGGTACCAATATCGATGCTTATCCCTTTGTTGGTGAGACAGTCGAGTTCAATATGTTCAACCTGTTTGACCCTACCAGTGCTTCGACATTTCAACAAGCGTATCAGCTAGGTGCCTATGCCATTGGTCGATTGGGCGATTTGTACGTTCTGCGTGTACCGGGCTATGTAGGTTCCAATTCCATTACCTTATATCGGTTAAAAGGGGGTAAATTGATGATGGAAATGCCACTTGCGCTTGCCAGCAACGACCCATCCGTCAACATCCAGCAGGATTCCTGGCTCAAAGACCTGAACAACGATGGAAAAATTGAGGTGATCGTGCGCCAAATCAGTGCTCCACAAGGGGGCATTGCCCAGGATGTATTGCGGGTATTTGTACAAGCAGCGGATGGCACCTTTCAACCTTCTTTGGGGACGAAGTTGAAGCCGGAGGATTATCCGATGGCGAATTTGCAGTAGTGGCAGCCCTATGTGGCTGCCCGCATTATAATGGGCAGCCACCCAGGGCTGCCCCAACAGTATAGGGCTGCTATATATTGCACTAGCGCAAATGCTTCGCAATTTTTGCAGCCAGTTTGGCATTGTTCAGCACCAGTTCAATATTGGCATCCAGGCTTTTGCCACCGGTAATTTCTTCAATAGTCGCCAGCAGAAAAGGCGTAATTTCTTTGCCTTTGATGTTTTTCTGCTGGGCTAGGTCTAAGGCTTGTTGAATGGCCTGTTCCATTAGCGCGTATTCCAGTTGAAATTTTTCAGGAATAGGGTTGGCAATTACAGCGCCCCCTTTCATGCCCAACTGCCATTTGATGGTGAGGATATTGGCCAGTTCTTTGGCTGTTTCCAGCGATTGATCTACTTTGAAGCCACTGTTGCGGGTATAAAATGCGGGGAAATCCTGGGTGCGATAGCCGAGTACGGGCACCCCTTGGGTTTCGAGGTATTCGAGGGTAAGGCCCAGGTCGAGAATGGATTTGGCACCTGCACACACCACCGCAACATTGGTCCTAGCTAGTTCTTGTAAGTCGGCGGATACATCCATACTTTCGGATGCGCCCCGGTGTACTCCACCGATGCCTCCGGTGGCAAATATCGCAATGCCCGCTAAATCAGCAATAATCATGGTGGCCGCTACGGTGGTAGCACCATTGAAGCCTTGGGCAATCACAACGGGTAAATCCCGGCGACTGACTTTCAGCACATCGGTACCCATTTTACCCAGATCGTTGATTTCTTTTTTGTTCAGACCGGCTTTCATCCGGCCGTTGATCACGGCGATGGTGGCTGGAATGGCACCATGTTTGCGTACGACCTCTTCGACCATTAATGCCGTTTCCACATTGCGCGGGTAAGGCATCCCGTGCGAGATGATGGTGCTCTCCAGCGCAACCACAGGTTGTTTGGAGCGCAGCGCAGAGGACACTTCTGGTGATAAATCGAGGTATGGGATCATAATCAGTACTCGTGTTTGGGAACAAAAGTAACAATATTTAATGTGCTGATTGGCGAATGTGCGAATATCATCTCATTCGCACATTCGCACATTCGCCAATCAGCACATCAATCCCATCAGCGCATTAAATAATCATCCCAGCAGCTACCGTTTCGTTCGTACCCTCATCCACCAAAATGATGCTTCCTGTATTGCGGTTGCGGCGGTAAGG
This sequence comes from Saprospiraceae bacterium, assembly GCA_027488855.1. Taxonomy (GTDB): domain Bacteria; phylum Bacteroidota; class Bacteroidia; order Chitinophagales; family Saprospiraceae; genus Haliscomenobacter. The sequence goes on along the minus strand of JAIYAV010000231.1, from coordinate 13,046 downwards.
ATCAAAAAATAGCGGCTTGGTAGTGCGTAAAACAATGCGGGCGATATCGTTCATGCGGATGTTTTTGTCCTCCACATCGCGGTGCAGACTATTGACATCCAGGCGGTAACGAATGTCTTTGACGACACAACGCGCCTGCTGGGTGGTATGCAAAATGGCGTACTTGCCGTTGAGTTGTAATGGTCGTTCGTTGAACCAACAAATCATTACTTCCAAATCCTGACCGACGGTTGGCTGATTGTGCGTGCGTACAATCATGTCGCCCCGGCTCAGGTCGTAATCATCTTCCAAAAGCACCGTAACCGACATGGGTGGGAAAGCTTCCGCCACTTCGCCAGCGTGTGAGTCGATCTTGGCAATTTTGGTGGTAAAGCCCGATGGCAACAAAGTCACATCGTCGCCTTTTTTCAAAATACCAGCAGCCACCCGTCCGGCGTAGCCACGGTAATCGTGGAATTCGTCGTTGTTGGGGCGAATTACAAACTGCACCGGGAAACGGGCATCAATAAAATTGTGGTCGCTACCAATGTGTACATTTTCCAGGTAGTACAGCAGCGTGGAACCACCATACCAGGGCATGTTTTCGGAACGAGTAACGATGTTGTCGCCTTTCAATGCCGAAATCGGAATGAAGTGCACATCCTTGACATCAAGTTTGTACGAAAACTTCTCAAATTCTTCCTTGATGTTGTTGTACACCTCCTCGCTGTAATCCACGAGGTCCATTTTGTTGATGCACACCACCAGGTGAGGAATTTGAAGCAAAGAAGCAATAAAGGAGTGGCGACGGGTTTGTTCCACTACGCCTGTCCGAGCATCCACCAGGATCAGGGCCACGTTGGCCGTGGAGGCTCCGGTAACCATGTTGCGGGTGTACTGCGTGTGTCCGGGCGTATCGGCAATGATGAACTTGCGCTTGGGAGTAGAGAAATAACGGTAAGCCACATCAATGGTGATGCCTTGCTCGCGCTCAGCTTTCAAACCGTCGGTCAGTAGGGCAAGATTCACCTCACTTTCTCCCCGGCGTTCGCTGGCTTTTTGAACCGCTTCGAGTTGATCCTCAAAAATCGACTTCGAGTCGTATAACAAACGCCCGATGAGCGTACTTTTTCCATCATCTACATTGCCAGCTGTGGTGAAGCGCAGCAATTCGGAGTGCTTAAAATCCATAGGTATGATAATTAAAAGTATCCTTGTTTTTTGCGGTCTTCCATAGCGGTTTCCGAACGTTTGTCGTCGGAACGAGTGCCTCGTTCGGTTACACGGGAAGCGGCAATTTCTTCAATTACTTCATCAAGATTGCTGGCATGGGAGCGTACGGCCCCGGTACAGGTGATGTCGCCAATGGTACGGAAACGCACGGTGGTCGTGAAGGGAATTTCCGTCGGGCGGCGCTGAATGAATTCAGAGGCAGCCAAAAGTGAACCATCCCGTTCAAACACCTCACGCTCGTGAGCGAAATAAATATTCGGCAATTCGACACCCTCTATGGAAAGATACTGCCACACGTCTAATTCGGTCCAGTTGGAGATGGGGAAAACCCGAAAATGCTCGCCAATTTGTTTTCTCCCATTGAACAGGTTCCACAACTCGGGGCGCTGGTTTTTGGGATCCCACTGACCAAACTCGTCGCGGTGGGAGAAAAAACGCTCTTTTGCGCGCGCTTTTTCTTCATCCCTACGAGCACCACCAATGGCGGCATCGTATTTGCCATTTTCCAGGGATTCCAACAAAACGGCGGTTTGCAGGAAGTTGCGGCTCGCATTGTAGCCCTTCTCTTCCACCACTTTCCCCTGGTCGATGGCATCTTGTACCGATCCCACAATGAGGCGAGCGCCAGTTCTTTCAACCAATTGATCTCGATAGTCAATGGTTTCCTGGAAGTTGTGCCCCGTGTCGATGTGCAACAGAGGAAAAGGGATACGCGCCGGGTAAAAAGCTTTCATCGCCAGATAAGTCACCAGGATAGAATCTTTTCCTCCCGAAAACAACAACACTGGATTTTCAAACTGAGCCGCCACCTCGCGAAGCACGAAAATCGACTCTGCTTCCAGTTCTTTAAGGTGGTTCAGGTTGTAGTTAAAGTCCATATTCTATTTGAGTTGAGGAAGGCAAAGGAAGGTTGAGAAGTTGAGAAGTTGAGGCTACTGCAGCGATTTTGACAATGTCCTTGTTCAAGATCGCTGCGGTAGCCTCAACTCCTCAACCCCTCAACTCCTCAACCATTCTAATAAGTCACTAATGGTCGCAAATACTCCACAATCCGCAGCGCTGAGTCTTCGATACTCATTTGATCGGTGCGAATTTCGAGTTCAGGGTTTTCGGGGGCTTCGTAGGGATCATCGATACCTGTGAAGCCTTTGATAAGGCCCGCCCGAGCTTTTTGGTACAAGCCCTTTACATCGCGTGCTTCACACACCTCGATGGGGGCATTGATGTATATTTCAATGAAATCTTCCGGGCCAACAATACTGCGGGCCAGGTCGCGCATTTCACGGGTAGGGCTAATGAAAGAATTGATACAAATGATGCCGCTGTGGAGGTAGAGTTTGGAAATTTCGGCAATGCGCCGAATGTTTTCCAGGCGGTCTTCGGAGCTGAAACTCAGGTTGCTGTTGATGCCAAAACGGATGTTGTCGCCGTCCAATACCTGGGGGAGATACCCTTCAACAAAAAGCACCCTTTCGAGGTATTTGGCCACAGTACTTTTGCCAGATCCCGATAAACCGGTCAGCCAAAGTACCTTGCTGCGTTGTTGCAGGCGTTCTTCCCGCTCCGAGCGTTGGAGCAGTTGATCAAAGATTGGATGAATATGCTCTGCCAAGGACTATTGTTTTCAATTCGTTTGGGTAAATAACGGCGCGAAGATAATATACTCTGTGCTAAATTTTTACAATTTTATGCGATAACATATTGACATTCATTCATTTATTCTTGTGCGTGAAACCGTTAAGTTATGGATTTTGTGATAGTTATACACAATGACTATGGTAAGGAATTGTAAAAAAGGCTGGAAAATTTTCGTTAAAGTAGATTGGAGAGGTAGAGAATTGGATAAAAAGGGAGAAAGAAGTGAGCCGGGGAAGAGCCCCGGCATACTTTCAACCGCTTGAATTTAGAAACACACCAAAATATAATAAATCAATATCTCATTCAAATTTGCCGGCTCAAAAACTGGCCGGTTAGGTTTGGTCACAAGGACCACTTGGACAATCAAATGACTGTCGTATCAACGGTAATCACCCTTACGAGGAACCGTTCATGGTTTCGATTAGTAGACTGTGTTTGCATAGTGTGGGCTTCACAAGAATTTTCAATGCTGTTTTCCTCTTGATACAAAGGTGCAACACATGACAATTTTTCTGCTTAAAAAAAAAGCTTCATTTGTGACTTTGAAAAACATAAAAAACGCAATAAAAAAATCTGTATTTAATTGATTGACAATGTTTTTAGTTTTGATAGAAACCCAAAAATGTTACGAAAGCGCCTATCTTACAAACTGATAAAATACCACAGATTGGCCACCAGAACGCACCACAATCAGATAACGGCCAGCATTAAGTTGGTTTAAGTTGAGTTTTTTGGTGTTTTTGCCTGCGGGTAGGTTGGCAAAAACTTGTTTGTCTACTTCTTTTTTGAGGGTGTTGTACACACAGATTTGTGCCTCTCCGGCTTTTGGCAAGGTGAAAGGGATATTGACCTCATTGCTGAATGGGTCAACGCTGCAGGCAGCCAGCTTGGCCCACTCCTTGTCATTGTTGGCAGACTCGGCGGCTTCGGCTGGACTGAGCGCTAGCGCAGGCGGGCGATTGCCAGCAGGGCTCTGCACTGGATTGGCTTTTTTATTCAAAATGGTCAGTACATTTCCGTTGCTGGGCTCCCAAAGTTTGATCCCTACGGGCAAAATGAAGGGGCTTTTACTTTCCTGTACACCCTGAGCCTGATCGGTAATCACGGCCCGCACTTCTACTTTTTCCTGATCCACATAAACCAGGTTAAAGTGGTTGAAACTTCCGCTGTTGCGGGTCCATTTTTTATTGTCGTCGCTGGCGCGCAAGGGAGCTCCCCAGCAACCCTCTCCGATGTAAACCGTACCCCGTTCATCATCCCGGATGAAATTTTCAGCGCTGCCGGGCTCCCGCGATACCCGAATGGGGTAAGTCCATTTGGCTACGTGAGAGTCCGATTCCATAGCCAATTGAACCTGATGGTGCAAAAACAGCGGTGCCCAGTTTTGGACCAAATCATCCCGCTCAGATTTCCCAGTAGTGTGAGGACGCATAGCATGGTGGTATTGGGCAAAACGCCAGATGAAACCCTTGGCACCGGTCAATTCACGTTCCAACCAGGTTTTTTGATCGCCCCCGCTGGCACCCATGGTGTTGAGGGTTATCAGGCGCAACAGGTTCCCCCCAAAGCTGAGTGCATAATAGGCTTCTGGATAAGGGATGTCAAAAATCTCCTGGAGGCTCCGATTGTCCAACTCGTGGTTGCCCCGGGCCACCACCACGGGAAAAATCCGACCATCGCTGCCGATTGTAAACTGCCAATCGTCGAGCCACAGCGCCCATTCTGGGCCGGTATCGGTAGCCGTCATGTCGCCATTGAACAACACAAAAGTGGGGCGGATTTTGGCCACAAGTGTATTGGCGCTGATGCGTGCCTCGCGGTTGTTGCGCGAGTCGCCACCCGAGATGATGGCCAGGCGCTCGGTCGGTACATTCGGCGCAGTGCGAAAAGAGTAGCGGCGACTTAGTCCTTCACTGTCTTTGATCAGGAAATAATACAGGGTGTTGGGTTTAAGGCCAGTGAGGCGGGCAAAATGATTGTTGAGTCCACGAGTCACCATGACCAAATCTGGCTTGCGTTTGATGCGATAGGCTTCGGCTTTGAGGCCATTGTCCACTTCATCGTAATGAATCATCGGGGTACTTCCACTCACCTGATCCCAACCAATCACCATGGAAGTAGCGGGATCATCACGCCACATGGCGCGGAAACGGATGGCTTTAGCCTCCAGGGAAATAGCATTTACCAGGATACAAATACAAACAACCAATCGGGTCATAAACAATAATTTAAATCTGCACTACATTTCATCGCAATCAAAAGCGAAGATATTGTACTTTTGCGGCTGAATATTCAAAGCGACAATATATTGTACCATGAAGGATACGGTAATTTTTGATTTGATTCATGACGAGTTGGATCGCCAGCGGAAAGGCATAGAGTTAATTGCCTCCGAAAACTTCACCAGCCAGGCGGTGTTGGATGCCATGGGCACTTGTTTGACCAATAAGTACGCCGAAGGTTACCCCGGTAAGCGTTACTACGGCGGTTGTGAAGTGGTGGACAAAATTGAACAAATTGCCATCGACCGTTTGTGCACTTTGTTTGGTGCCGAATATGCCAACGTGCAGCCCCACTCCGGTGCACAAGCCAACGCAGCAGTGTTTTTGGCTTGTTTGAGCCCGGGAGATCGGGTTTTAGGTTTCAACTTGGCCCATGGCGGTCACCTTTCGCACGGTTCTCCGGTCAATTATTCTGGCAAGGTATACGCGGCGCATTTTTATGGCGTAGAGCAAGAAACGGGTTTGATCGACATGGACAAGGTAGAAGCTACCGCCCTGGAAGTACAACCTAAGCTGATTGTATGTGGTGCCTCTGCTTATGCTCGGGACTGGGATTATGCCCGCTTCCGCGCGATCGCTGACAAGGTAGGTGCCTTGTTGCTGGCAGATATCGCACACCCAGCAGGATTGATCGCAGCAGGTTTGTTGAACAACCCGATGGATCATTGCCACATCGTTACTTCTACTACCCACAAAACCCTGCGTGGTCCACGCGGCGGGATCATCATGATGGGTAAAAACTTTGATAACCCTTGGGGGCGTACGACTCAAAAGGGTGAAAAAATCAAAATGTCGGCCATTCTGAACAGCGGTGTATTCCCCGGAATGCAGGGAGGCCCATTGGAGCACGTCATTGCGGCCAAAGCCATTGCTTTTCAGGAAGCACTCCAGCCCGAGTTTAAAGAATATGGCCAACAAGTGATGAAAAATGCTCAGGTTATGGCCGATGCCTTTGTTCAAAAAGGCTACAAAGTCATTTCTGGTGGTACCGACAACCACTTGATGTTGCTGGATTTGCGTGCTAAAAACGTAACCGGTAAAGATGCCGAAAACGCACTGGTTCGCGCCGACATTACGGTGAACAAAAACATGGTGCCTTTCGATACCCAATCGCCAATGGTCACCTCCGGAATCCGGGTAGGTACAGCGGCCATCACCACTCGTGGCTTCAAAGAAGCAGACTGTTTAAAAGTCATCGATTGGATCGACGCGATTTTGACTGACTATAAAAACGAATCACTCATTCGGGCTACCCGCAATGAGATCAATGCCTACATGGAGAATTTCCCATTGTACGCTGAGCAAGGTGTGATTGCTTAATATTCGTTTTGGAGACTTGAATAAGCAGCTCAACTCCTCAGCTGGTCACTAAGCGAAGTCGAAGTGCCAGTTGAGGAGTTGAGCTGCTTATTCAAGCCTCCAAAATCCCGAACCCAAAAAACATGCTAAAAGTAGCCATCCTCACTGGCGGCAATGTCGCCGAACGTAGTGTCTCCCTCAAAAGTGCCCAAACGGTATTCAAACACCTCGATGATCTGAAGTACGAAAAGTACGTGATCGAATTAAATGGTACCGTATTTAGTGAGCAGCAGACCGGGGCTGTAGTCAATCTCAACGACTTCACTTTGCCTACTCCGAATGGAGCCATCAAATTCGATTTGGTCTACCAAATGTTGCACGGACACCCGGCTGAAGATGGTTGTTTGCAGGGTTACTTCGAGGTGTTGGGGATTCCTTACACGGGTTGCGACGTGATGGCCAGCGCCATTACTTTTAACAAACAAGCTTGTAAAGATTTTTTGTGCAGCCACAATATCCCCATGGCTCCTTCTAAGGTATTGCGCAAGGGCGAGTCCATCAATTGGGCTGAACTTGAGGCTCTGGGCATCCCGGTTTTTGTGAAACCCAATAAAAACGGCAGTAGCTACGGTGCCTCCAAGGTAAATGCGCCCGATCAATTGGCCGGAGCCATTGACCATGCCTTTGAGTACGATGACGAGGTAGTAGTGGAAGGCTTTTTGAAGGGAAATGAATTTTCCAACGGCGTTTTGCGCCGCGATGGCGAAATTGTGGTATTGCCCATCACTGAAATTGTCCCCCACAATGAGTTTTTTGACTTCAAAGCCAAATACGAAAACCAAAGCCAGGAGATCACTCCAGCTCGGCTTTCGGCTGAACAAACTGCGCTGGTACAGAGCCAAACCAAACTGATTTACGAAGCCCTGGGATGCCGGGGCATCTGCCGCTTCGATTACATTCAAGTGGGCGATACTTTCTTTTTTCTGGAAGCCAATACGATTCCGGGTATGTCCGAGCAGAGTATCGTGCCGCAACAGGCACGGGCGTATGGGTGGACGATTACGGAGTTGTTGGATGCAGCGGTGGATGAGGCGCTGGCGCGTTGATTTGTCAATAGGACTCATAGCTAAATGAAAAAAGCCTGCTCGTTGAAAACTCAAACGAGCAGGCTTTTATAGGAAAGTCAAAAGTACTTATCCTTCTAATTGTCATCCCCATCCCTCGATGGCACATCCAACGCCAACATTTCAATGACTGAAGGGCTATTCTGTACCATATGGATAATCCGCACCTGATAGGGGTGAATGATCAATTCTTGTCCTTCTTCCGGAAGTTCTTCACTGTGCTCCATGATCAAACCCGCCAGGGTGATGTAGGACTCACTTTCGGGTAGTGGCGTGGGCAAAAATGCATTGATTTCATCAAGCGGATGTTGCGCCTGGATGCGGAAAATTTTATCAGATACTTTCTCCACAATGGGCATCTCGGTATCCGTTTCATCCTGAATGTCGCCGACCAGCTCTTCGATGATGTCTTCCAGGGTCACCAAACCCACCATGCCGCCAAATTCATTGACCACAATGGCCATTTGATTTTTTTGCTCCTGAAACTGGCGGAGCACCTGACTTATTTTTTTGCTGGACGAAATGAACAACAATTCGCGGATCATGCTGCGAAAATCGACCTGGCGGTGTTGAGTGCGCAGCGTGGCCAAGAGGTCTTTGGTCAAAATAAACCCAATGATGTTGTCCATGCTCCCTTCATACACCGGGTATCGCGAGTATCCTTCCTGGATCGCGTAATCAATTGCATCATCGATGGGCATGGCCACGTTGATGGCTGCAATTTGGTTGCGGGGCTTGAGCACTTGGCGCACGGTACGGTCATCAAAGTCAAATACATTTTGGATCAGCTCCCGTTCGGAAGCACGAATCGCGCCCCCTTCGGCACTCTCGGCGATGATGAGTTTGAGCTCGTCTTCTGAGTGGATTTCAGCGTGTGGTACTGGCTGAATGCCAATCATCCGCAGGATGAAATTGGCAAAACCATTCAGGATGTATATGAATGGCCGAAACACAAAGTAAAAAACCTTGAGTGGCACTGAGGTATACAAAGTGGTGGATGTTGGGAACCGAATGGCCAGGGATTTGGGTGCCAATTCTCCAAAAACAATGTGCAATACGGTAATGACACTAAAGGCGATCGGTAGCGCAATGCGGTGCGCCAGCGCTTCGTCTACTTGTATTTGAAGGCCCTCCATGGCCGCCAAAATCAATTTGGTCATGACATCTTCGCCAATCCAGCCTAAGCCCAAACTGGCCAGCGTGATGCCTAATTGGGTTGCTGCCAAATAGCCGTCCAAATTGCTGACTACACTTTCCGCAATCCGTCCAGTAAAACTGTTTGCTGCCTTGACTTGAATTTGAGAGATGCGGACTTTGACGATGGCAAATTCCGCCGCAACGAAGAATCCGTTTAATAAAACTAAACAAAGTGTGAGTAATATCTCAGGCCCCATTTTGATCGTTATAACAAGATAAAGTAGCCAGACTCCTCGGATGATTTTAGTGTGAGCCGTACTATTGCTACTTTCCTTGAGATGATTTAGCTACAAAATTAGGGATATTCTTACAACTTTGTGATATTGTTTTCATTCAATAAAAAAATGAATGTCTTTTTAGACTAGGGGTCGATCAGTAAGGAGCTCAAAAAAACGTTGAAAATTCGCCACAAAATAATTGCGTTAAAATAAAGGTGAATCATAATGAGGCCCTTGAAAATGAGGTTTTAAGACTAAATCCTCACCATGAAACCCTTATTTTTAACACTAAGCCTAGTCTGCTTTTTAGGAATTAACCAACGCTTGATGGCGAGCATTGCCTGCTCTACAACGATCGAACACAGCGTTTTTCAGCAGAAAAAGAACCGTGACCGACCCAAACTGAAGACTTATCACCATCCGGTCAAAGTGTTTGCACCCATCAAAATCGGGCGCGAAAGCGTCTGGACGGTATTCACTCTGGTATTGATCCTCACCGGATATACGGGCCATATTTTCCTATCTCGCAATGATCAGACTCAATTTATGGCCATTCTGTTGGCTTTTCTATTGTTGGTGGAAATTTCTATTGTTTTGCTGCATCCAATCATTTGGTTGATCCGCTGGATTCGATTATTGTTTTGGCAAATGGCCTGGCGGAGGCGTTATCGGGCTTGTCCGGGGCAATATTGAAGGTGCTCTTTTTCAAAAAAACTATTGAAGCTTTTGAAAAAAAATTTCACGAGACCTAGAATACTGTCCCTCAGATACAACGCTCATGAATTGCCTCCAGCTTCAGCTGGTGGTTCGGAGGCCGGGTCTTGAATGGGCTTTAGCCCAATGTCAATTTTGCAAATGGGGCTAAAGCCCCAAAACTAGCTTCACTGCTTACCCACCAGCTAAAGCTGGAGGCAATTCATGAGCGTTGCGTTTAAAATTTAAGAACAGTTTCCAAAAGTTTCCGCCTTTTGGCAAGCTTGTGTACGCAGTATTTTGTGTGCGGCGCAATATTCTCTAACTTCGGGCATTCAAAATCAATCGTCTGCCATGAGCAAAGCGCCCAAAGGAAGGAAAAATACAGGAGGGAAAAGTAGCCCGAATAAAAACATACCCAGCACTACACCCAGTTCCAACGCCATACCTGCGGTAGCGGATTCAGGCCATCCACCCATTCAGCTACATTTGATCATCCTGATGGTGCTGAGCATTTTGCTTTATGCGAATACCTTAGGGCACCAATTTGCGCTCGACGACGCCATTGTCATCACCGACAACATGCACGTCCAAAAGGGATGGGCCGGGCTGGCGGATATTTTTAACAAAGATACTTTTCATGGCTTCTTTAAAACCGACAAGCAAGGTTTGCTGGAAGGCGGGCGTTATCGCCCCTTTACACTGGCGATGTTCGCGGTGGAGTTGAGCTTTTTTGGCAAAGGCCCATTTTGGGGGCATTTGTTCAATGTGCTGTGGTATGGACTGACGGGTTTAGTGTTTTATCTGCTGACGAGTGGTTTGTTCGCCTACCGCTGGAACAAAACCTTGAGTTCCTGGCTGGCTTTTGTGGCAGCCTTGCTTTTTGTGGCGCATCCCTTGCACACCGAGGCAGTAGCCAACATCAAAGGACGGGATGAAATCATGGCTTTGTTGGGCAGTTTAGCGGCTCTGTATTTTTCGCTGCGTAGTTTTCGATCCGGCAACCTGGCTTGGGAAGCACTGGCCGCAGTGTCTTTTTTGATTGGGATTTTTTCCAAAGAAAACGCCATTACCTTTTTAGCAGTTGTACCGCTCACTTATTGGTTTTTCACCGATGCATCAATAGCCCAAATCCTGCGGCGGACTGCTCCTTTTTTAGTGATCGTTATCGCGTTTTTGATAAAACGTTCCGAAGTATTGACCGATGCCCAAATTGGTACCGCCTCCAATGAACTGATGAACAACCCTTTCCTCAAACTGGAGGGCAATCAATATGTCCCCTTCAGCGGAGCAGAGCGGCAGGCCACAGTGTTTTACACCTTGGGCAAATACATCCAGTTGTTTTTGTTCCCTTACCCATTGACTCATGACTATTACCCCAACCACATCCCCCGCGTGACTTGGGGGCAACCTGCGGCACTATTGAGTTTTCTGCTCTATTTGGGTATGGGAATTGTAGGGGTGATGGGCTTGCGCAAAAAATCTCCAGTTGCCTATGGGCTATTGTTCTACCTGGCCACCCTTTCCATCGTTTCCAACGTTTGGCTCGTCGTGGGTACCAACATGTCGGAGCGTTTGGTCTTTATGCCCTCGGTGGGACTGTGTTTTGCACTGGTGGCTTTTTTGGCCAATTTGCTTTATGGAAAAGCGCCTCAAACGCAAAGACCCCAAACCCTCCTGATGGGAATTGGCGCAGTTGCCCTGGTTTTTGGCGGATTAACCATCGTCCGAAATTTTGCCTGGAAAAACAACCTAACCCTCTTTCGAACCGATGCCAAAACCTCGGTCAACAGCGCCAAAGTGCACAACGCCCTAGGTGGACAGTTGATTTCGGATGCGGAAAAAATCAAAGACGACTCACTCGGGCGTATTGCCCTGCTGCAAGAGGCGGAAACCCATTTGTTGCAAGCCGTAACAATCCACCCAGGCTATAAAGATGGTTTTTTCCTATTGGGCACTTGTTACCTGCATTTGGAAAAATATGCCGAAGCGGTCAAATACCTCAACGCCTCGTATAGCCTCAACAACAGTGATGCCAACACCAAAAATAACCTGGCAGTGGCTTACCGCTTGCTGGGACAAGAGGAAGGCGAAAAACGGGGCAATCTGACACAAGCGCTACAATACCTGCAACAGTCCTTGGCTTTGAATCCCAATGATTACGCGACAGTGCGCCTGCTGGGGGTAGCCAATAGTTTTGGAGGAGACCAACAAGCGTCTTTGGGTTATTTCGAAAAGGCCAGAGATCTGGCACCCAAAAGTGCGGATGCCTGGTTTGAGCTGCAAATGGCGTATCAAAAAGTGGGTGACTTAGCCAAAGCGCAGCAAGCCCTGGCTCAAGCGCAACGAATTGATCCTGAGATCGCCCAGAAATTTGCTCAAAAGGGGGCAAACCCAGCGAATAAATAAGCCATAAGTGGACAATCGTTGGAAAAATTGTAAATTAGCAGGGTCTTAGTAGTGGGGTAAAAAAAATGAACACTTATTTTTTATGGCCCATTAACAAACCTTTCCCCCTTTCGGGAGGTCTTAATAGAAAATCGTTCAGAATGATGATAAAGCGCATCTGGTGGATATTGTTTTTGGTTGGCATCACCAGCCTGGGGGTTGAATTGCAGGCGCAACGAGATTCCAATTTGGTTCAGTTTTCTGGCTTGATTCTGGATGGAAGCAACAACGATCAGCTCTTCCCAGTCCCCTATACCAACGTGTTCATCAAAGGAAAAAACCGGGGTACTTACTCCGACCTCAAAGGTTTTTTCTCCATTGTGGTAGAAAAAGGTGATGTGATTCGTTTTTCCACGGTGGGTTACGAAACGGTAGAATACAAAATCCCTAAAGATTTACAGGAAGACCGTTACTCCTTGGTGCAGCTCATGACCCAGGATGTGGTCAACCTGCCCGAAACAGTCATTTTTCCCTGGCCTAGCCGCGATCACTTCCGCCTGGAATTCCTGGCGATGGACGTCACCACCGAACTCCAAAAACGCGCCGCTGAAAACGTCGCCAAAGAATCCCTAAAAAAAGCAGAGGCGGGCACCCGCTTCGACGGCGACGAAAACGCCGACTTCTACCTGCGCCGTCAGGCCAGCAACTATTACCATTACGGCCAAGCGCCCCCCATGAATATCTTCAGCCCAATCGCCTGGGGCAAGTTCTTCAAGGCCTGGAAGAATGGGGACTTCAAAAAAAAGGAGTGAAAAGTGAAAAGTGAAAAGTGAAAAGCAGGTACACCAATTGTTTTTCAACTGCTCGGATTGATTTTTCTGAGCTTAAAGTTTGGAGTTAAAAGGGAAGTGTATTTTTTTCACTTTTCACTTTTCACTTTTCACTTTTCACTTTTCACTTTTCACTTTTCACTTTTCACTTTTCACTTTTCACTT
>JAIYAV010000146.1 GCA_027488855.1 Saprospiraceae bacterium | reverse complement strand
TCAATGGTTGAAGTATCTGCATCTCCCCATGCAGGTGTAAACTCAATAAAACTCCAGAGCCGAAAAATGTTGTCTACGGGTTCTTTCGATTCTTTATTTTTAATTCGAAAACTTCGAGCCAATTCGTCATACATCTTATCGGTAATCTTGGCGTTGGGCTTGTTTTCAATGTCAAAGCCCTTACTATTGAGGTATTCCACAATAGCAGCCGTTCCGACATTTAAGTCTCTGGCAACCTTGACTAACACTTGTGACATTCAATATGATTTTTGATAAACAGATGAATATGAGGGAGGTGAGAGACCTTCGTAAAAATAAAGATATTATTTGAAAATTTCAATTACACACAACAAAAAATAGAGAACAAAATTACTTGTTGTCGTCCAACTCCGGCCCCGCCAAATCCAAAATCATAATCTTCTGCCAAATCTTATTCGACAGCCCTTGCGTCAAAGACTCAATGTCATTCACTGCATCCAACACTACCGGATCATCCAAAAATTGTACGTGTAAAGCTGCCAATTTACTAGTCAGCGAGAGCATTTCTGAGCAATATTCCAGGTAGCGGGTGAGCTGATAAGGTGTCATCGTGCGATTAGGAGAAGACTCGGTAGGTTTGAAACTGGTGCCTGCCAGGATGATGGCGGGATCTTTGGTCAATTGGTGCATGTCCACTACGTGGGCCAAACTACGTAGCGCGTGCAACGAACGCAAGGCCAAACTGCGTTTGTAGCGCATTTCGATGCTCCCCAAAAAAAAGATCGCGATGGACAAAAAGATGATTTCGTTGATGCCCGCTTCCAGACCTTGCAAAAAATCACTCCAACCATCCGTTTTATGGGAGAGGGTTTGAATGCTGCGCCAGCCCAGAATCGCCACTACAACCACCAAAGTAACAATGGAAGTAGCAGTAAGGATACGTAGCGCCCACATCGGTTGGTGCAAACGGGGATAAATGTGGATGCCGTATTGCCCCAATTCGGTCAACTCTTTGCTCACCTTCCCCAAACCCGCCTCAGGAAAACGTTCCGTGATGCGTGCTTGCAATTTGCGCAGCGTAATCATCAGCATATCCGGGCGCAGTTCGCTGAACCTGCCTTTGGGTAAGGGTTGATCCCACTCTTTGCCGAGTAGCCAAGTGATCCAGCGCATTCGTGTAGCAGTTAAGGGTTAAAAGTGAAGGTGTCGCCATCCTGCAAGAAAGCAAATTTTTTCCGAAAACGATCCTGATCTTCTTTGGACAAGGTAGCGGTGTACACATCCTCCGTGTGTGAAACCCGGTACAAGACCTCCCCCGCATAATCGTGCAGTACGGTATCGCCGGAATATTGGATGCCTTTGCCGTCGGTACCCACACAATTTACACCTATAGTATAGGCTTGATTTTCAATCGCCCTTGCGGTCAGCAACTGCTGCCAGGCATAACTGCGGATTTCAGGAAAATTGGCCACGTACAACAACAAATCATAACCTTGTGTATTGCGGCTCCACACCGGGAAGCGCAAATCGTAACAAATCAGGGGCATAATCCGCCAACCCTTCCATTCTACGATCAAATGTTTTTGCCCTGGAGTGTAATGCTCCTGCTCCCCGGCTAATGTAAACAAGTGTCGCTTATCGTAAGTGTAAAGCTGCCCATCGGGCTGCATCCAGACCAGGCGGTTGAAATACTGACCATTTTCAGTGGCAATAAAACTTCCAGTGATGACCGCTTGCTTGCTGCGGGCTTGTTCCGCCAACCACTGCATGGTGGGCCCATCCATTGGTTCGGCCAGGGTTTCCGGGTTCATGCTGAAACCTGTAGTGAACATTTCAGGCAATACAATCAAATCGGTAGGCTCTTGCAGTGCCGCCAGTTTTTCGCTGAAATAAGCGCGGTTGGCTTCCGGGTTTTCCCAGTTTAGTCGCGCCTGGATAAGGGTTACGAGCATCACACTATAATTTGAAACATGAGTCATCCCGAATTTTTCATAAAACTACAAAAGCGACATTTCTTTATCACAAAGGAAAAAAAGAGGACACAAAGGACACAAAGCGAAGCGTCGTCTACGTCTAACTCTGTGTCCTTTGTGTTTCTTTGTGCTTTCTTTGTGAAAATTCTGTCGCTTTGGAATTATTCTGAAAATTCGGGATGATGAACTGTTTAGTCTACAATCATTTCAACCCGATCGAGTTCCTGCTGCCGGATATTCGTCGGCAATTCCCGGAACTCGTATTGCTGGTTGCGCAATTTGGGTTCAAAACCCGCTTCACTGATGGCATCCTGAATACCCTGGGCCGTAAAGCGGAAACGCGCACCAGCAGCCGAAACTACATTTTCTTCAATCATGATGCTGCCAAAATCGTTGGCACCCGCGTGCAAACAGATTTGCGCCACCTGTTTGCCTATGGTCAGCCAGGAAGCCTGGATGTTGAGCACATTGGGCAACATGATGCGGCTGATGGCAATCATGCGCACATATTCATCACCCGTAACAGTGTTGCGAGCGCGTTTGAGCTTTTTAAGAATAGTGTCCTCATCCATGAATGGCCAGGGAATGAAGGCCAGAAAACCCTTGGCATCGGCAGGTTTTTCGGCTTGCACCTCACGGATTTTGACCAGGTGCTCCATCCGCTCCAAATTGGTTTCGATGTGGCCAAACATCATCGTGGCCGAGGTAGTGAGGTCCAACTGATGCGCAGCCCGCATCACGTCAAGCCATTCCTGAGCGCCACATTTGCCCTTGGAGATGAGGCGGCGGACGCGGTCATCCAAAATTTCGGCTCCCGCTCCCGGCAGACTGTCTAGCCCCGATTCTTTCAGTGCTTTCAACACTTCATAATGCGTCGACTTGGCCAACTTCGTGATGTGTGCTATTTCGGGTGGCCCCAAAGCGTGTAGTTTCAAATTGGGGTACAGCGATTTGAGCTCACGAAACAAACCCGTGTAGTATTCCAAGCCCAAATCCGGGTGATGGCCCCCTTGCAGCAGCAGTTGTTCGCCGCCAAAAGCAAAGGTTTCTTCAATTTTTTGCTTGTACTCTTCAATCGAAGTCACGTACGATTCTCCGTGGCCAGGGCGGCGGTAGAAGTTACAAAACTTACAATTGGCCAAACATACGTTGGTCGTATTGGAATTGCGGTCGATGATCCAGGTGACGTGATTGCCCGGCACTTGTTTGCGCCGCAATTGGTGCGCTACGTACATCAAATCGGCAGTAGGGGCTTGTTCGAACAAGAACTGGCCTTCCTCCGCGGACAAAAAATCGAAGCGCAGCGCTCTTTGCAATAATTCTTCAGTATGCATGGACAATGGTTTGCTTTGCAAAAGAACAAAATTACAAAACCCTGGTTTTAGTTAAAGGGTTTTATTTTTCATTTTTTTCTGAAAGCAATGAAAAATAAAAATAAACCTGTGGCTGTACAAAAACTGTTCAGAATCAAAAACATTGCTTATATTTGCACCCAAGTTGGCAAAAGCACTTCAAAAGAGGGAATCACACATGGTTCCCTCTTTTGCGTGTATAAGACTCTTATACTTCGCTTTTGTTGTTGTAAAAACAAGGAAGCAGTATCAATGAAAAGCGTATGATTACCGAACAGATTGAAGCACTCTTACAGGAAAAATTCGCGGAACCGGAATTCGCGGATTGTTTCACAGTCGAAATCAAACTGGAAGGCGGCAAACAGCTGGAAGTTTTTGTCGACAGCGATTCTGGAATTACCTTGGAAAAGTGCCAACGTATCCACCGGTTTTTGGAATCCCATTTGGATACCAATGGCTGGTTGGGCGAAGACTACGGTCTGGATGTTTCCTCACCAGGAATTTTTCGCCCACTGAAGTTTGCCCGGCAGTATACCCGCAACCTTGGCCGCACCCTTGAGGTACAACTCACTGAAGGCGAAGGCAAAATCGGTATCCTGAAAACCGTGAACCCCGAATCCATTGTTCTGGAACAAGAAATCAAATGGAAAGAAGGGAAAAAGAACATGAAAGGGACGATCCAAACGGTGATTCCTTTTGAGCATATTGTCAAGGCAGTTATAAAGCTCAGTTTTTAACTATAAACTATAGTGCAATGAATCTGGTAGACACTTTCTCGGAATTTAAAGCTGGGAAGAACATAGACCGCCCGACTATGGCGCGGGTACTGGAGGATGTATTTCGTACCCTGATCAAGAAGAAATTTGGGTCAGACGACAATTTTAACGTAATTGTCAATACACAAAACGGTGACTTGGAACTTTGGCGCGTACGCGAAATCGTACCCGACGGCGAAGTTACCGACGACCGTGCGCAAATCTCCATTTCCGAAGCCCTCTCGATTGACGAAGAATACGAAATTGGCGAAGAGTGTTACGAACGCCTGCAATTGGAAGACTTTGGTCGCCGCGCCATCATGGCTGCCCGTCAGACCCTCATTTCCAGAATCATGGAATTGGAAAAAGACGAGGTATACAAGAGCTACTCCGAGCGCATCGGCGAAGTAATTGTAGGGGAAATACACCAAATCCTGAAGAAGGAATTTTTGGTGGTCGACGATGCTACTGGCAATGAACTTGTGTTGCCCCGCACCGAAACCATCAAAGCCGACTTCTTCCGCAAAGGAGACATGGTCAAAGGCATCATTCGCCGGGTAGAATTGCGCAACAACACCCCTATCGTGGTGATGTCGCGTACGGATAATGCTTTCCTCGAGAAATTGTTGGAAGCTGAAGTACCCGAAATTGAAGATGGCCTGATCAGCATCAAAAGGATTGTACGCTTGCCCGGCGAACGCGCCAAGGTAGCCGTGGAATCATACGACGACCGCATCGACCCCGTAGGGGCTTGCGTAGGGATGAAAGGCTCACGGATTCACGGCATTGTACGGGAGTTGAACAATGAAAACATTGACATTGTTAACTACACCAACAATGCCAGCTTGTACATCCAACGTGCCCTCACTCCGGCTAAAGTAAGCCGCATTGAGTTGAATACCGAAACCAACCACGCAGATGTTTACCTTGAACCAGACCAGGTATCCCTGGCCATCGGCAAAAGTGGAACCAATATCAAATTGGCCAGCCAATTGACTGGCTACGAAATTGATGTTTACCGCAACAATACTGACGAATACGAAATCGACGACGTGGATCTCGACGAATTCGGCGACGAAATTGAACCTTGGATCATCGAAGCCCTCCAAGCCATCGGTTGCGACACTGCCCGCAGTGTATTGAGCCTCAACAAAGCTGAATTGCTCCGCCGCACCGACCTTGAAGAGGAAACTGTTGATGAAATCCTACGCGTTCTGGCCGCTGAATTTGAAGAAGGAGAAAATAATTAAGTTCCACCTTGGGGAACTATTTTGCACAACTAAGCCTTATGTTGCTGTTCAACTAGGTTTGTTTTGCAAGGGAAAACCATCGAAGTATATTTTTTCAAAGATAATCTGTGGAAAAATCGGATTTGCTTTACTTTCAATGGTTTTCCCTTATCTTTGTGCCAGTTTTCTAAATTTTTCGAATGTCAAGAGTTTTAGTTAAGATTGCTAGGGACTTAAATGTCGGTACAGCTACTATTGTGGAACACCTCAATAGTAAGGGCTTTGATATTGAAAACAAGCCTAACGCCAAGATTACCGATGGTATGTACGATGAATTGACGCGCCATTTTCAAAAGTCAATCGAAATCAAAGACGCTGCCAAAAATGTCAATATTGGTTCTGTTCGGCCCAAGCCGGAAGTAGCGGAGCATAGCATGCCCGTTAAAGAGAAATCAAGTGAAGAAGACAGCGAACCAAAAGAAGTGGAAAGTGAGAGCCACCGCTTCAAGTTGCAAAAACCAGTAGTACTCGGTAAGATTGACCTAAGCGAACGCCTCAAGCAACGCATTGAAAAAGCTACGCCCAGTAATGAACCTGCCAACAAGCGCAAGGAAGAAACTCCGGCGCCTACAGAGGAGAAGTCCACTCCCCGTGAAGATGCTGTTGCTCCAGTAGAAGAGAAACGCACATCTGAGCCAGCTAAAGAAAAGCCCCTTGAACAACCACAAGCGACCGTGATTAGTACTCCTCCTTTAAGTGAAATTCCAACTGCCGCTACACCTGATGCCAAAACACCTCCAACAGCTGAGGTTGAGGCACCAAATGGCAATAGCGGAGATAGTTTTCGGGCCGAAACACCCGAGTTGCGTGGACTCAAAATTTTGGGCAAAATCGATACCGATAAGTTCGAACGTCCACGTAGCAAAAAGCCCGAAAAAGGCAAAGAACCAGTTAGAGGCAGAGGGGGCAATCAACCCGGCCAACAAAACCGTGGCCCAGCAACCCAAGGCCAAGGCGGAGGCAATCAATCTGGCCAACAAAACCGTGGCCCAGGCAATCAAGGCCAAGGTGGTGGCAACAACCCAGGAGGAAACCAAAACCGCGACAACCGCGGTGGTGGCGAAAATCGGGGCCCTGACAACCGGGGCGGCGACAACCGCAATCGCCCCAACAACGGTGGCCAACCCAACAATCCAGACGGGCAAAACCGCCGTCCACAAACTGAAGGTGGTGGCACCAATCCTACCGGCAACGCCCTTTCCGAAGCGGAAAAGAAAAAACGCAAACGCAAACGCAAAAAGGTTACTCCTGGCCAAGAAGGTCAAGGTGGTGGCGGTCAAGGCCAACAAGGTCAAGGCCAAAACCAAGGCGGAGATAACCGTGGTGCCGACAACCGTGGTGGCGGTGGCGGCCAAGGTCAACGCCCACACCCACAAGGCGGCGGCGGTGGAAATAACAACAACAACAATAACAACAACAACGATAGACGCCCACAGCAACGCCCCAATCAACAAGGCGGCGGCACTGGAAATCGTCCTGCCCCTCAAGAAAACAATGGCGAGGTATCACAGCGCCAAATTGAAGAAAAAATCAAGGCAACCATGGCCCGTCTTTCCGGTGGAGGAAAGAAAAAGCGCCAGAAGTTGCAACGGGATAAACGGGATCGCTTCCGCGAACGCCAGGAAATCCTAGAACAAGAAGCCGAAGGCGGCAAACTGCAGGTAACCGAGTTCATCTCGGTATCCGAGTTGGCCAGTGTGATGAACGTGGCAGTGACCGAAGTAATCACCACTTGTTTGAGCCTGGGCGTAATCGTATCCATCAACCAGCGCCTCGATGCGGAAATCATCGAATTGGTAGCTGGCGAGTTTGGACACGAGGTCGAATTCATCTCGGTAGAAGATCAGGTTGGTGAAGAAATCGAAGCGCCGGATGCACCGGAAACGCTGCTGAATCGGGCACCAATCGTCGCAGTGATGGGTCACGTCGACCACGGTAAGACCTCCTTGCTCGACTTTATCCGTAGCGCCAACGTGGTATCGGGTGAAGCCGGGGGTATCACCCAGCACATCGGTGCCTACGAAGTAGAATTGGAAGATCACCGCAAAATTACCTTCCTGGATACACCGGGTCACGAAGCCTTTACGGCGATGCGTGCGCGGGGTGCCAAGGTAACCGATATTGCCATCATCATCATCGCAGCGGACGATAGCATCATGCCTCAAACGCGTGAAGCCATCAGCCACGCACAAGCTGCCGGCGTACCCATGGTTTTTGCCATCAACAAGGTGGACAAGGCTGGTGCACGTCCCGAGAAGATCAAGGAAGAACTGGCCGGCATGAACATCTTGGTGGAAGACTGGGGGGGTAAATTCCAATCCCAGGATATTTCAGCCAAAACCGGCCATGGCATTCCTGAACTGATGGAAAAAATCCTGCTGGAATCAGAATTGCTTGAACTCAAAGCCAATCCGAATCGCCGTGCTGCTGGTACGGTATTGGAAGCCACTTTGGACAAAGGCCGGGGTTATGTGACCAAAATGCTGGTACAAAATGGTACCCTCAAAGTAGGGGAAACTTTCGTAGCAGGTGAATTCTCCGGTAAAGTACGGGCCATGCTCAACGAGCGCGGCAAACGGGTAACCGAAGCAGGACCAGCTACCCCAGTCATGGTATTGGGTTTGAGTGGTGCGCCACAGGCGGGTGACTTGTTCAAAGTATACGAAAACGACCAGGAAGCGCGTCAAATCGCCTCCAAACGTTCACAGATTATCCGCGAACAGGCCAACCGGGCTACCAAGCGGATTTCACTCGACGAAATTGGTCGTCGTTTGGCCCTGGGCAGCTTTAAGGAGTTGAACCTGATTGTGAAAGGGGACGTGGATGGTTCGGTAGAAGCCTTGGCGGACTCCTTGATCAAACTATCGATCGAATCAGTCCAAGTCAACGTGATCCACAAGGCCGTTGGTCAGATCATCGAAGCGGATATCCTGCTGGCTTCGGCTTCCGACGCCATCATCATTGGTTTCCAGGTTCGGCCTTCCGCAAGTGCGCGTAAAGTCGCTGAGCGTGAAGGGGTGGAAGTCAAAACCTACTCCATCATCTACGAAGCCATTGAAGAGGTTAAAGCGGCCATCGAAGGGATGCTTGAACCCACCAAAGAAGAAAAAATCACTGGTTTGGTGGAAATCCGCGAGGTGTACAAGATCAGCAAAGTGGGAACCATTGCCGGTTGTTTGGTGTCCGAGGGCAAAATTACCCGGAACAGCCACATCCGCGTGGTACGCGATGGTATCGTAGTATTCCCAACCCGCGAAGGTGCTCACGGCGAAGTTGCTTCCTTGAAACGTTTCAAAGAAGACCAGCGTGAAGTGAAGTCCGGTTTGGAATGCGGTATGTCGATCAAAAACTTCAACGACATCAAAGAAGGTGACGTGATTGAAGCGTACGAAATTGTTGAGATCAAGCAGAAGTTGAGCTAGAATTGGTTCGGCTTAGGTGAATATGGCATGAGTTGCCAGACAATGTCCAATTAGACGCGGGTGCGTTTAGTTGGGCATTGTTGTTTTTGGGGGGGAGAGATTAGATTTGAGATAGGTCGATTATCAAGAAATT
>JAIYAV010000131.1 GCA_027488855.1 Saprospiraceae bacterium | reverse complement strand
CGATATGGAGGCTTTCATGGAATTTAGGATTAATGCTGAGCAAAAATTAGCAAATGCAAGGGCTGCTTAGTCCTATATCTGCCCCAATTTTGTCATGCACTCTAATGAATTTGGACCAAATAACTAAAAAATGGCGAGTAGACAACAAAGAACACCGGGTGCAATTTTAAAAATTGACTTGGGTGATGGCTATCATTCCTATGCCAGGATATTAGGCAAAGCGAACTACGCATTCTATGATTTAAAGACTAAGGTGGATATTAAAGATATGAGCGAAATTGTTTCAAAACCAATTTTATTTATTGTTTCTGTATACGATGATGTTATTACTAGAGGACGTTGGTTAAAGGTGGGGAAGCTCCCTTTGGAAGAATCCTTACAATCTTTGCCATTCAAGTTTATTCAAGACTTGTACACAGGGGAACTCGAGCAATATAATTCGAATACTGGGGAAATAAAACCAGCGACAAAAGCTGAATGTGAAGGATTAGAACGAGCAGCGGTTTGGGAGGCGGATCATGTTGAAAGTAGACTTAGAGACTTTTATTCAAAAAAGCCTAATCTATGGGTTGAACAGTTAAAAATGAAATGAGTGTACTGAAAACAACCTTTGATTTTAATCCATATTTAAACATTGGCCCAACCTGATTGGGGATGACCAAAGATGAGACCCCGCTGGCACAAGTGTATCGCTTGTGTACAGCTGGAATAAATCTCTGACTTGTTTCCATTATTCCCGCTCTTCAAGACGCACAAGTATGCACCATGCCAGAAAAAACCTAGTTCCAAGTGATTTTGATTGGTGCTTTTTTCGTGTCAGTGTGCATACTTCTGCTTCTAAGACGCGGAAATAATGGTACGAGTCAGAGACGTCGTACCAGCGGCGATCGTACTGGACATGATTTTTATCAATTTGGGCACAAAGAGTAACTTAAATTCTTTGTGCCTTTGTGTCTTTGTGGCGATTTTTATTGAAAAGCTTTAGACCAGACTCAATTCCGGTACTAAGGCCATCTCCTTTTTCAGATTCTGATAATTCCCCTCCGAAAGTGGCATCAGCGGATAGTACAAGAAAAGAGGTTCTTGATGCTGAAAATGACCCTGATCTATACCATTATGAAGATAGATCAACAAATAGAAGTCACAAATATGAAAAAAAGGAATAATCAAAGCATACCCAGCCAAATTATTGGTGCTACATACAATAACGAGCTGGATAAAGTAATTTCTTGGGCCACTATGAATGCTAAAAATGCCATGGACAAGGATAATAAAACATTACTTTGTCATGCAGTGATTGCACAAAATCACCCTCTTGCAGAATGGCTATTGGAGCAGGGATATGACCCTGATTTTGCAGATAAATTAGGTTGGACTCCTTTGCATTATGCGGCTCAGAATTACCAAGTAGACCTTGGTCGTTTATTGATTTTTCACAGAGCAGATTTAGAAGTAAAGGATAATTATGGAAACACACCCCTTTGGCGTGCAGCTTTTTCCTCACAAGGAAAAGGCGATTTCATAAAACTTTTATTAGACAATGGAGCCAATCCAGAGAATGCCAATAGTAGTGGGATCAGTCCATTAAGCTTAGCTCAAAACATTGCTAACTATAACGTAAAGCAATTTTTTGATTCAAATTTGTGATAGAACTCCTGCTATGCTGGCGTAGCCCCTCCCTACGCCAGCCCCATTTCTCTTCTAAAAACGCCCAAAAAATTGTATCTTTCCGAAGCTGATCACGTTCAGCACTGGCAATACCATCGAGTTCCTCTACGATGCTGCTGGCAATAAACTGCGCAAAACCACCAAAGTAAGCGGCACCATTCAGTACGTACAGGATTATTTTCCTGGCGGCATTGAATACCGCCAAACGGGCACGGGTGCCAAACGGGTAGAAAGTGTGTACCACGCTGAAGGCCGCTACTACAATACCAATGTAGATGCCTCCAATACCATCGCCTGGCGCAAGGAGTACAGTTTCCGGGATCATTTGGGCAATACCCGCCTGGCCTTTACCGACCGCAATGCCAATGGGATTGTGGACATAACAGGTACGGCGAGCACGAGTGATATTCTACAGGAGAATCATTATTACGCCTTTGGACTGGCTTTTGAAGGGCCTTGGTTGCAGAATGACGCGGGGGTACGGGACAATCAGTACATGTACAACGGAAAGGAGCTGCACAGTGACTTTGGCCTGGGCATGTACGCGTATGGAGCACGGTATTACGATCCGAGTATTGGGCGGTTTATCGGGGTTGATCCGATTTCGGATGAGTTTCCTTTTGTTACTACGTTCAATTATGCAGAGAATGAGCCGATTGCGAATATTGATTTGCATGGGCTGCAGAAGTTTAGCTTCCAGGAACTAGCATGGCGAACGGGAGCATTTCTTGCTGGAACAGCCAATGCTATTACTTCTGATCTTGCTGGAGGAGTAGGATTAAAGAACCCCCGAACTTTTGGGCCCTATGCAAATTCTGCCGAAAATGGCCATAGGATAGGTCATAGCATAGCAATTGTAATAGGCTTAGCAGAAACCACAGTGGCAATAGCGGGTGTGGTTGGTGAAGGGCTATTGGCACCCGTATCGGGTGGTGCAACCGCGCTGGCCATTGCGCCTACGGTTGCAGTTGGAGTGCACGGCACTATGACTGCTACTACGGGGATGCAGAATTTGGTGAAGGCTAGTAGTGGGGATGGAAAAGGAATGAATAATCCGGCCACTAAATCAGCGGCAAAAACAGGTAGACAGAAGCATAGAGAATGGGACCCGGGGGAAGGATTTAAAAAGGAAGTTTCATTGGATGAAAAAAGTAGGGCTGATGCCGTTAAAGTTGTTGATAATGGAGATGGAACAGTGGATGTTCATATCAAAGAGCTAAAACCTAATAACTCAAGGGCTAAAGCTAGAGCGGAGAGCCAGTTAAAACGGTATGAAGAAGCCGCAAGGAAGAAGTACGAAAATGTTAAAGATGTCCATAAACAAGTAGAAACGTATGACAAGTGAACAGTTTTTTCTCAATGTTAGCACTGAGCTCAATACATTTTTAAAATCTCATGGCTTTAATGGTTCAAAAAATTTTTGGTTCAAAAAAGCTGGTGTTGTAAATCAATTAATTGAATTACAGAAATCTGCATGGTCTACCAGCTATTATTTGAATATTGGATTCATTATGGCACCGGATGTAGTCATCAAAAAGAAAACCCCTTCACATAAGTGGCATTACACTTGCAGATTTGAAGATTTAACTAGGTGGGATAATGCCAAACGTAATTTTTATTTCGGGCTAGAGGAAGAAATGAACGATGAGGAGTTAAACACTAAATTAAAAACTATTTTAACCGAATTTGAAACTTCAATACTTCCCATTCTGGATAAGGTAAGTGACGAAAATTATTTCAAAACTAATCCTAACTTAAGAGTATGTTTAAATTTCTGTTAGCAGAAATTTAAGGATTTGGCAAAAGAGAATCGGTCGAGTAATTTGTGGTTGCGAAATCATAAATTACGATGGT
>JAIYAV010000362.1 GCA_027488855.1 Saprospiraceae bacterium | reverse complement strand
CTAGTCAAACAAAGAATGGAACAGAGCGGAATGAGGTGGTCTTCTCAAGGTGCGCAAAATATTATGGACTTGAGAGCCGTAAAAATCAATGACGATATGGAGGCTTTCATGGAATTTAGGATTAATGCTGAGCAAAAATTAGCAAATGCAAGGGCTGCTTAGTCCTATATCTGCCCCAATTTTGTCATGCACTCAAATGAATTAATCTGGGGAACTTTGATCAGAAGAGGCTGCACCAAAAATCATGTTTTTATAGTGCTCAAGTCGATTAAACCCTGTAAACCCTTTCCCAACTAGGTAGGTCAATATTTGGATGTCATTAGCTTCGTAAGCAAGGTCAAAGAGTTTAATGTCCAGCCATGAGTGCAGTTGAATAATTTTATCTCCATCTTTTTGTTCCAAAAGGATTTTTAATTGGGTTAAGTCTTTTGTGCTAACAGCCTTTAAAATATCCTCTTCATCACAAGCAAAACCATCCACGTCATATAAAGTATCTATAAAATCCTTTATGGAAGAGGCAAGGTAAATGATGCCAAAATCACCATTATCCACATAATATAATTTGCCTTCATGCTGCCCTCCAATGGCCATGGCAATATTTCCAGTCAAACACTCAGCAATGAAATAAAGATATTCGGGTTCAACATAATCAGATGTTAGGTCAAATGTTCCAATGTATTCTTCTAAAAAAGACCTGAAATCGTTTTGATTTAAAAACGTACTTGCCTCAAAAAAAAATCTTAGCACATTTGACATTTTATAACCATCTCGCAGAGTGATAGGAAAACCCAATTCCTCCTTCTTAAACAGATCAAAATTGCTCAAAAATTCTTTATATTCATTCGGCAGGGAATGTTGAAGCTTGGTTTCAATGTATTGAATGGCGATCGAAATTTGATCCATAAAAATTTTATCTTACAGCAAATACCACTGCTAAATCAATCTCCAATTCAGGAAATACTGTCGAATGCAACAAATCGTCTTCAATGACGGGTGCCAAGCCAGTAAATTTCCCATCTTGATTGAGGACGTAGACCCTGACTTCGCGATCTAGCGGATGAACCAGCCAATATTCCCGTACGCCAGATTCCTCATACACCTGATATTTTTCGCGCATTTCCCGCTTGGTGTTGCCAGGAGACAAGATTTCAACAATCAAATCTGGCGCCCCATTACAGCCTTGCTCATCGATTTTAGTTGGATCACAGATCACACATAGATCGGGCTGAACCACGGTAGTCAATTGGCCTTTTTTGAGGCTGACGGGCAAACGAACATCAAATGGAGCACTAAATGCCTGACAAGTGGATTGGTTAAAATACGTAAATATGCGCAAACTCAATTCACGCGAAACCCTTTGATGAAGCGTATTGGGGGCAGGGCTCATTGGAAACAAGCGACCACGGATTAATTCTACACGCTCCTGAAACTGCCAGCTGAGGTAGTCAGAATAAGTGTAAAATCCTTGAGGATCAAGCTGGGAGAGGCTGGTAATCGGCGTGGTAGCAAGGGTTGACATGCGTACAGTTTTGTGATCAACAAGTTAAGGGTTTTGCATTGGCTGCGCAAGGGTTTTGATAAATCAAAAAAGATAGCTCCCCTCAAAACTCCACTACCTCAATATTCCGTATCGTCTGCTCAAACCACTTCACCGGGGCCTGAGTCTTATCCCCCGTGCGGGTATCACACTTAAAGAAAAGGTAGTACAGTTGAATGTTATCCCCAATGCGGTTGAGCAGGCTTTTTAGCCGTGCCTGGCCTTCATCGTACTGGTGGTACAGGTATTCCATGCGCCAGGAGTAGTAGGCTTCGTCGTGTAGCTCGGTAATGTCGAGGATGATTTTATTGTCGGTATATTTTTCCAGGAATTGGGCGGCCAGTACGCTGTGGTGGCGCGTCCAGTCGCGGGGGCTGCCTTTGTGTTCGGCGTGTTTGAAGGTATCGTGTGCAAAAGCGATGACGCGCAGGATGCGCCGGGATTCAGGATCCAATTTGATTTTATCAATGTTGCCCAATACCTCGGCGATGTGGCGATACACCTCACCCTCGGGATGCCCGTACCTAGGCAGGCCCCAATTCAAACCCTCCAAAAACGCTGGATCTTCCAGCAAGGCAAGTTCCAACTCATTTTCCGGTTTCAGTTCCCCGTGGTAATCTATCTTGTTTGGGTTATTACCTTCCATCCCATTGTGAATGCTTACCAATTTTTTAGCGCTTTTTTGGTAAAAATTCTTAAGTAGTGGGGCAAAAATAAGTTTTCATTTTCTCTGAGCCAAAGGATTAGATAAGAAACTTAAAATGAACCGTTTACTCATCTAATCCTTTGGCAAAATGAAACACTTATTTTTTTATCGCCCCGAAATGAAAATTTCGCGATCAAAGATAAGCTGCTTTTTTGAGGCACTACATGTTAAAATCTGGTTAAAGCAAAAAAAAAGCTTAACCAATGCCTTTACACGGTGGTTACTTCTCTGTAACTTGAACGATGGAACTCGTTCGTCCATTTTGCAACCTAATTGATTCTGACATACTCTTTCTAAAAAAACCTTAACAGCCATGAAGCAGTGGATTGCTTTAGTATTCTCCGGAGTCTTGGGTGGAGTAATCACCCTGACTGGCAGCCATTTTCTCAATCGTGAAAACGATGCCGAAACCATTAAAACCGAAGCCGTATCGTACACCCGACCGGTCAGCTCACCCGCCTGGTCTGGCTCCGTACCCTTCGATTTTGTACAGGCAGCTCAAAAAGCAACACCCTCGGTAGTGAACATCACTGCCAAAATTGCCCGTACTGCCCGTTCCAACCAAGATGATTTCTTTTTCTTTTCTCCATTCGGTCGACGCGGCGATAATGGGCCTGCAGAAGGATCTGGTTCCGGGGTCATTTATTCCGAAAACGGCTACATCATCACCAACAACCACGTGGTGGAAGGTGCTAGCGAACTGGAAGTCACCCTCTCTGACAACCGCAAATTCAAAGCGACCCTGGTGGGTACCGACAAAAGAACCGACCTGGCCGTCATCAAAATTGACGCCACCGGGCTAACCCCCACCGAAGTTGGCAACTCCGATGAAGCACGCATCGGCGAATGGGTACTGGCCGTAGGCAACCCCTTCGAGCTGACCTCTACCGTCACCGCAGGCATCATCAGCGCCAAAGGCCGCAACATTGACTTGTTGGGCAAAGGCGCAGCCATTGAGTCTTTCATTCAAACCGACGCTGCGGTGAACCCCGGCAACAGCGGAGGCGCACTGGTAGATGCACAAGGCAAACTGATTGGCATCAATACCGCCATTGCCACCCGTACGGGCTCCTTCCAGGGCTACAGCTTCGCCATTCCAGTGAATCTGGTGCGCAGGGTGGTTGACGACATCATTAGTTATGGTGACTACAAGCGGCCTTATCTTGGTGTG
Source organism: Saprospiraceae bacterium (assembly GCA_027488855.1). Taxonomy (GTDB): domain Bacteria; phylum Bacteroidota; class Bacteroidia; order Chitinophagales; family Saprospiraceae; genus Haliscomenobacter. Next base: position 12,419 of record JAIYAV010000362.1, on the reverse strand, counting down.
AGCATTCAGGACCTGGATAGCGAGTTTGCCAAAGAACTGAATGTGGATGTCTCACAGGGCGTAGTGATTGAAGGTTTAGAAGAAGGAGGCTCAGCTCAGTATGCTGGCTTGCAAGTCAATGACGTGATCGTTGGCATCGATGGCCGCGAGGTAAAATCGATCCCTGAGTTGCAAGAAGTGGTGGGCCGCGCCAAAGTAGGGGATACTGTAAGTTTGAAGGTCTTGCGCAAGAACAAGCCCATTACTGTGCCTGTGAAGCTACGCGAGCAGAAAAATCAATAAAGTTGAGACTTTATGAACACAAACCAATTTAAACAAGTCTCTTGGAATCCTGTTTGATTTTTTTCAAAAGACTTGTTTAAAGTTGGTTTTTCGTTTTGTTTTGAGGCGTCTGTCACGATTTTCGGGGCAGACGTTTTTTTGTTTTTTGATAAAAAATCCTATTTTTGTCCTGCCTTTATATATACACTTCATTTACACCTCCTTTCGCGAAAACCACATTCTTCCACCGCGAAAGCCATCATCATGTTTCGTACCGCTCTTGAATGGATCGACGACCTCATTGGTCTGCTCTACCCTCACCTTTGTCCTGCCTGTGAAGAAAATGCCCTGCCTCGGGAGAGCCTGATTTGTTTGCAATGCCATTGCGAATTGCCTTACACTGACCAGCATCTGGAAGTTGACAACGCTTTTACCGAACGTTTTTGGGGGCGAGTACCCTTGGAATCGGGTGCAGCCATGCTGCATTTTGTCAAAAGTGGACGGGTGCAGGCCCTGATTCACCAGCTGAAATATGGCGGCAACCAGGAAGTGGGCATCCGACTGGGGATGATGTTTGGGGAAAAATTGCGGACTGCCCCCTCCTTTGAATCCGTAGACTTGATTATCCCGATTCCTTTACATCCCCGGCGACAACGGCAGCGGGGTTACAATCAAAGTGCTTGTATCGCAGCGGGTTTGTCGCAAGGAATGGGTGTAACCTATGGAGAACAATACCTGCGCAGGGTGGCCTACACCAGTACCCAAACCAAAAAATCGCGGATGGGCCGCTTTGACAATGTGAGTACGGCCTTTCAGGTGCGGAAAGCGGCGCAATTGGAGGGGAAGCATGTTCTATTGGTAGATGATGTACTGACGACTGGGGCGACCTTGGAGGCGGCGGCTTTGCAGTTATTGGAGGTGCCGGGCTTGAAATTGAGCATGGCTACGCTGGCGATAGCGGGGCAGTAAATTGAATGTCAAATCTTTAGGCGCAATTAATTGCCTGGGGTGCTTCAAAAATCGACCTTATACAAAATCTTGGTCGATCAAAATTTACAAAAATGGCGACGAAAAAACGCTTAGACACTTTGGAGTATGCATTAACTGGTGCATTTATTGATGTCCACAAAGCATTAGGCCCAGGTCTTCTGGAAAGTGTTTATCACAAGTGCCTTGCTCATGAATTAGATTTGCGGAAAATCTATTACGTTTCAGAATTGACAATCCCGATTGTCTACAAAGGGCTATTGATAGATACCGAGCTTCGTCCTGATTTTGTTATTGAAGATTGTATAATTGTTGAACTCAAGGCTGTTGAAACTATCTTGCCAGTTCACCAAGCTCAATTACTGACATACATGAAGTTACTAGAAATACCTAAAGGCTTTTTGGTTAATTTCAATTGTTCAAACATAATAAAAGAAGGTAAAAGAGCCTTTGTAAATGAGTATTATCGTGAACTTAGATAGTTAACCACTAATGGCTTTTTTAATTGAACCACCTTAGGCACCTTAGAACACCTTAGGGAGAGAGTTTCTTCCCCTAAGGTGTTCTAAGGTGCCTAAGGTGGTTCAATCAATCAGCAGCGAAGCTGCAAAAAAACTTTTTTATCAGCTGCCAATTGAATTGAGCTGCAAAAAATCCTAGAATCTTCTTCTCTACTTCCCCCCAAATTCCACCATCTTTACACAAATTTTCAACCCAATGAAAGCCAAATTTTTCTCCTACATCAGCTTGATTGTATTGTGCAACCTCAGCACCAACCTAGTTACTTTTGCCCAAAGCGCATCCACCCTCCTCTCCTCCGCCAAAGCAGAATTCAAGAAGGAGTACGCCACCCAAAACATGGCCCAAACCGCCCAGCAACTCAAACAAGCCCTGCTCAGCCAGCCCAACAACCCTGAAATTCACTACTACCTAGCCAATGCGCTCGATCGGGTCAACGCCGCTGCAGCAACCTGGATAGCCACCAGCAACCGCAAAAGTATTGCCGACATCAGCCAGCACCTGGAGCAATGCATTCGCCTGTCGCCTCGCTACAAGGGAGAAAAACTGGCCCTTGACCCTTATTCAAAACTAGGCTCCGTGTGGGGAAGTCTGGCCATGGGTTACCTCGCCCAAAATCTGCCCGACTCGGCCCGCTGGGCTTTCCGGCAAGGCAAAAGTAAAGGTGCTTACCTGGAACCAAGCCTGGAGTTAGGCCGCAACCTGCTCAATTCCTGTACCAAAGACGCCATCCTGTTTTCCTCGGGTGACAATTTTTCTTACCCCTTGTTTTACCTGCAAACGGTAGAAAACCTGCGCTCAGACATCCAAATTGTTGATGTCAACCTGCTCAATACCGATTGGTACTGCCTCTACCTGGCAGCTCATGCGAGCAATGCCACCTTGCGCGAAGGCATCAACATTGATGCCATTCCCAATTTAATGAGCTGGAAAACCGGGCCTGTTTCCGCCAAAATCAGTAGTGGCGACTGTGGCAACGACAAAACCTTTGAGTGGAACATCCCTGAACTGATCAATGGCGACTTCTTATTGCGCAGCGAATACGTGCTTTTACAACTCATCATCGGCAACCAATTCGCCAGCGATGTCTATTTTACCGTGGGTTTTTCCAAAGACGATTTGTTGTACCTGGACAACTACCTTGAGTTTGGGGTACTGGTGCAAAAACTCAAACCCTGCGATACCAAAAACCCAAAAAGCGCCGCTGATTACCTCCGCAATTACAACCTCAGCAGTTTGCCCCAACAGCAGGCCGCCATCTACAATAGCCCCGACTTGGTGAACCAACTCAATTTTTACCGCATTGGCTATGCCAACGCCATTTTCCAATTGATCGAGCTGGGAAAAACCGATGACGCCAAAGCCTTGATGGCCGCCCTAGAAACTCGACTCCCCACTACCCTGGTTCCAATGTTTAGTGCTACCTTGAACGATTACATCGAAAAATTGAAAGTCAGCCTTAACCGATAATTCGATTTCGGATGGCGGATTTCGGATTTCGGTTGTCGCATTGCGTTCGATTTTTTTTGCTGCCAACTTTTAGTTTTTCAGGCTTAGAAAATCAAATTGTCAAGCCTATTTACAAAATAAGGCCCGAAGCACCAACCGAAATCCCAAATCCGAAACCCGAAATCGCAAGCACCTAACCAAATGGAATTCATCAGTGTATTTGACATGCTCAAAATTGGCGTGGGGCCTTCTAGTTCCCATACCTTGGGCCCTTGGCGGGCCGCTGAGCGCTTCGTGAAAGAATTAAAGGAGCAATCCCTGCTCGAAAAAACCCAGCAATTAGAGGTTTTACTCTACGGGTCGTTGGCCCTAACGGGCAGGGGACACGGAACCGATATCGCTATACTCATGGGCCTGAGTGGAAAAGACCCCGTGACGGTGCCCGTCGTGGAAGTAAAAACGCTCCCCGAACAAATTCAAGAGCGCAAGCAACTCCATCTGGCGGGAACCCATCCCATCTCTTTTGATCCAGAGCATGCGATTCACTTTCGCGGCTACCAGATGCTGCCCTATCACGCCAACGGCATGCAATTGAATGCCCTTGATGCCACGGGCGAGAGCATCCACCAAAGCACTTATTATTCGATCGGTGGAGGTTTTGTGGTCAAAGAAGGCGAAGAAAATACCCCCCTGCGCGAGGAGAATGACGTCCCTTACGTCATCACCAGTGGTGCCGACCTCGCGCAATGGTGCAAGCAACGCAAGTGCAAAATTTCGGACATCGTTTATGAGAATGAAAAAAACTTCCTGAGCAAGGCCGAAATCGACGAGCGACTCCTGAAAATCTGGTCGATCATGCTCGACGCCATTTACCGGGGTTGCCATACCGAGGGCATGTTGCCTGGTGGCCTGGATGTTGCCCGCCGAGCCTTCAACATCAACCAAAAATTACTCGCCGATGGAGAATATACCTCGGCTCAGGAATGGACCCAGTGCATCAAGTTCAGCCGCATTGGTTTTTCAGAAGTAGTCAAATGGATTGGCTGTTTTGCCATGGCGGTCAACGAAGAAAATGCCAATTTTGGCCGCATCGTCACGGCACCAACCAATGGAGCAGCGGGGGTAATTCCCTCGGTATTGATGTACTACCTCTGTTTTGCCAAACCCCTGGCCAAGAATGAAGACATTGTGCGGTTTTTACTCGTAGCTGGACAAGTAGGTGCCTTGTTCAAACAAGGTTCAACCATCAGTGCTGCCATGGGCGGCTGCCAGGCTGAAATTGGGGTGTCCAGCGCAATGGCCGCCGCAGCACTGGCCGAATGTTTGGGCGCTACCCCTGACCAGGCATTGATGGCTGCGGAGATTGCCATGGAACACCACCTGGGCCTCACTTGTGACCCAGTGGGTGGGCTGGTACAGGTTCCTTGCATTGAACGAAACTCAATGGGAGCTGTTAAAGCCATCATGGCCGCTAAAATTGCGATGGAAAGTGACCCCAGCAAAGCCAAGGTAACCCTGGATGCGGTGATCAAAACCATGTGGGAAACCTCGCAGGACATGAACCACAAATACAAAGAAACCAGCTTGGGTGGCCTGGCAGTAAACATTGCCATAGCACTGCCCGAATGTTAGCATATCTTTGAGGAGGTAACAATTAGGGGCGATAAAAAATAAGTGCTCATTTTTGCCCCACTACTTATTTCATTTTCTATTACCTTGATGCGTAAAAACAAATTTTATGTGGGCTGCTCTTGCATCTTTTATTTTATTCAAAGTTTGGGGCTGGAAAGTGGCGGGAGATTTCCCCCATCAGCTCAAGAAGTACATTGTTGTAGTAGGACCTCATACGTCAAATTGGGATTTCCCTTTTGGGATTTTGCTCCGCACCATTCGCCACGTTGATGTCAAGTTTATTGGCAAGTCCTCTTTGTTTCGTCCACCTTTTGGTGGGATTTTTCGGGCATTGGGGGGGTATCCAGTCGATCGCAGCAAGAGCAACAATTTTGTCGATGCTGTAGTGGATATTTTTAATTCCAAATCGGAATTCATCGTAGCCATCACCCCTGAAGGCACCCGCAAGAGGGTAACGGAGTTCAAAACCGGGTTCTACTACATTGCGCTAGGTGCCAAAGTTCCTTTGATTTCAGCCATTATTGACTACGAAACCAAAACGGTAACCCTCACCGAACCTTACTACCCTACTGGCAATAAAGAAGTCGATTTTGAGCACTTCCTGAATCATTTCCGGGGCATAAAAGGTAGAAACCCCGAGGATGGTATCTTTTTTTAATAGCAATCTGTTGGCATATAACCTTAGTAGTGGGGCAAAAATAAGTGCTCATTTTTTTATCGCCCCTGATAGAAAAAAATCAATGTATTGACACAACCAAAGTTCAAACTTTGGGGTATAGTTTTTGTCTGAAGTCTTATCCAATCTTTTCATTATGATACATCAATTAACAAAAGTCGATTTTATGAAAAAATCATTACTTCTCTTTTGCACCCTCATGTCTGCATTCTGGATTGTTTCGAACAGCAATGCTTCCGGGGCGGCACAGAATCAGGGCACTGACCGAACAGGTTCACCGATCGGTAACAGTTTTTGTGGGGATTGCCACGGCGGCGGCACTTACAAGCCAACACTTGAAGTAGCCATGTTGGATGGCATGAATCCCGTAACCGAATACACGCCTGGAAAAACTTATACCCTGCAAGTCCGTATCACCGCTACTGCTGGTACTCCTTCGGGCTACGGGTATCAAGCTGCCGTATTGGACACCAAAACAAATGCACAAGCAGGAACTTTTGGCGCTGCCCCATCCGGCCAGCGGGTAGTTACGCTGAGCGGACGCCAATATGCGGAGCAAAGCCGTCGCTCTACTGCTAATACCTTTCAAATTCCCTGGACTGCTCCTGTAGCGGGCGCTGGAGAACTAAAAGTCTACGCCGCAGGTCTGGCTGTAAATGGGAGTGGCACAGGAGGCGACAGCCCTGAAAAAATTGCCGTAACGCTGAAAGAAGCTAAATCAACCAGTTTAGCTGCGCATAGGATTCTGGCTGCAAAGATCAAAGTATACCCCAATCCAGCCGTTGAATTTGCCCGGGTAGAGATTGAAGGCAGCATGGAAAATGACCAACTCTTGGTCAATTTACTGGACGTTCAGGGGCGTATCCTCCAAAGCAAAAACCTGCAACAGCACCAGCAACGTTCACAAATAGAACTGGATGTCAAGGCATTGCCTAAAGGCCAGTATTGGGTACAAGTCAGCAATGGCAAGCGGGTAAAAACTGTTTCTTTGTTGAAATAAAAACAAAAAATAGTTTTATATTTCCAAAATCAAAAGAAAGGATTAATTTTGGATGTGCGCTAGCTTATCATTGAAGATGCTTAATGATAAGCTAGCCTTTGCTTAAAGCCATCATCCAATGTATACCCAATCTGACCAAAAATCCCTGTACGAACGCTCGAAGGCCTACCTTCAGGCGGATCACGCGGTACACACCCAGGCCCCTGCCCAGCAACACGCCGACTTGAGCGCCCTGATCATCTACCACGAATGGCGGTATTACATCCAGAATGACCCCGTCCTCAGTGATTATGAATACGATCAGCTGTTCAAGCAGTTGGAAAAAATTGAAACGGCGCACCCGGAATTGGTAAACGCCGACTCCCCCACCCAACGGGTATCCGCCGACCTGACCGAAGACTTTTCCCAGGTCGAACACCTTACCCCCATGCTCTCTTTGGCCAATTCCTACAATGCCGAAGACCTCAATGATTGGGATGCGTCCATCAAACGTTTTTTGAACATCGACCCAGAAGCTGAACTGGCTTATGGCGTAGAACCCAAGTTTGACGGTGGCAGCATTGCCCTGGTGTACGAAAACGATGTTTTGGTGCGCGCCGCCACCCGTGGCAATGGCTCCATCGGTGAGGAAATCACCAACAACGCCAAGGTGCTCCGCTCCATCCCATTAAAGGCAGCTTTTTCCCAATACGGCATCCACCGGGTAGAGTTGCGCGGCGAAGTGCTGATCCGCAAGGATATTTTTGAAAAAATGAACGCCAAACGCGCGGCGGAAGGCATCACGCTCTTTGCCAATGCCCGCAATACCGCGACAGGAGGCTTGCGCATCAAAGATCCCAAAGAAGTGGCCAAACGTGGGCTCGAAGCATTTATTTATACCCTGGGTTACGCCGTGGACAAAGACGGCAACAACGTTTTGGGCCAGTTTTCGACCCACCTTGAAAGTTTGGAGACCCTCGAAAAACTGGGTTTTAAAGTTCCCGTCCAAGAACGAAAACTCTGCAAAAACATCCAGGAGGTCATCGACTTTTGCAACTACTGGCAAGAACAACGCGAAGGCTACGCCTACGAAATTGACGGCATGGTGGCTAAAGTCAACAGCCGGGAGTTGCAAGAACGTTCGGGCTTCACCTCCCACCACCCCCGCTGGGCCATTGCTTTTAAGTTCCAGGCCAAACAGGCCACTACCAAACTGCTCAATGTAGAATACCAAGTAGGCAAAATTGGCTCGATCACTCCAGTAGCCAAGCTGGATCCGGTGCAATTGGCCGGGGTAACCGTCTCTTCCGTTTCCCTGCACAATGAAGATTTCATCACCAGTCGCGACTTGCGCCTTGGCGATACCGTACTCGTCGAACGCGCCGGGGATGTGATTCCCTACATTGTCAAAGCCATGGATGAACTGCGCGATGGCAGCGAAATTCCCATTGTTTTTCCCAAGTTTTGCCCCATCAACGATACCGAAACGCCCGTAGAATTGCTGCGCGAAGGGGAAGAAGCCGCTTGGCGTTGCCCCAATTGTGTGTGCGGTGCTCAAGACTTGCAACGCATCATTTTCCACGTTTCCAAAGACGCGATGGACATTGACGGTATGGGCAAACAAATCGTGGAGCGGTTTTTTGAGCTGGGTTGGATACGCAATTTTGCCGATGTCTATAAGCTGGATTACGCCCAAATGGCGCAATTGGAAGGGTTTGGGGGAAAATCGGCAAAAAATCTGGAAGCGGCCATTGAAAAGGCCAAGAAAAACCCCATTTCTCGCGTCCTATACAGTTTGAGCATTCACCATTTGGGCAGAAAAGTATCCAAACTGCTGGCGGCAGAAATCACCCACGTGTTGGATTTAAAAGACTGGCAAATTGAAGACTACACCAAAATCAAAGACGTAGGCCCTGTGGTGGCTGGCAATGCGATCGAGTTTTTTCAAAACGAAAGCAACATTGAGCTTTTGCAGCAAATGGAGGCTCTAGGAGTCAACCTGACGCAAACCGAAGAAGACCGCCCCAAAGTAGCTGCTGAAGGTGCTGTTTTTTCCGGTAAAACCATCCTTTTTACTGGAACCCTCAATAAAATGGGCCGCAAAGAAGCTCAGGAAAAAGCCGAAGCTGCGGGTGCCAAAAACATCAGTGCCGTGAGCAAAAACCTGGATATTCTGGTGGTAGGCGACGAGGCGGGCTCAAAATTGAAAAAGGCTCGGGAGCTGGGGACAGTGACGATTTTGACGGAGGATGAGTTTTTGGCGATGCTGGAGTAGGTGGCAGGTTATTACAAAGTTCAGCGGCGAAGAAAAAACGCCAGGACGCGCCCTTCGAAAGTTTCAGACTTTCGAAGGGCTTTTATCCACACAATTGTGCGCTAATTGATTTTAAAGATCATAATACCCTCTTTTAAATGCAATTATTCTTTCTGGTGTTACCCTGTCCCAGCGTTTACAGACTAACAAATATGTACCGTACCGTGAAAAGTGTCAATCATAAGTAGAATTTGGTTGGTGCTTTTCACCTACCACCGTGCATAATTTGTGTCTGGTGAGATCGGAATAATGGAAAAAGTCAGACTTATTCCAGCCATGCACTTGTGCCAGCGGGCAACTATTTAATCCATATTCAATAACTTACGTAGCTGATCCGATTTAATATTTTGTAAGAACCATAATTTTTCAAGCGGGTTTAGGTTGGGATTGGTTTTAAAATAATTTTCGTCACTTATCCTATCCAGAATGGGAAGTATTGAAGTTTCAAATTCGGTTAAAATAGTTTTTAATTTATCGTTTAACTCCTCATCGTTCATTCCTTCCTCTGACCCGAAGTAAAAATTACGTTTGGCATTATCCCACCTAGTCAAGTCTTCAAATCTGCAAGTGTAATGCCACTTATGTGACGGGGTTTTCTTTTTGATGACCACATCAGGTGCCATAATGAATCCAATATTCAAATAATAGCTGGTAGACCATGCAGATTTCTGTAATTCAATTAATTGATTTACAATACTGGCTTTTTTGAACCAAAAATTTTTTGAACCATTAAATCCATGAGATTTTAAAAATGTATTGAGCTCAGTGCCAACATTGAGAAAAAACTGTTCGCTTGTCATATATTTCTACTTGTCTATAGACATCTTTAACATTTTCGTACTTCTTCCTTACGGCTTCTTCATACCGTTTTCGCTGGCTCTACCCGCGTTAGTTCCAGTCTTTCCCTTCAACTTACTTCCAAAACACAACGCTAGTGCACGGTCATTGACCATTCCTATTCATTTAGCAAAGCATCAGCTTCAGATTTGAGCAGAGGGAGGTGAGCGTACACAATTTCCCAAACGACAGCATCCAAAACTTTAGCATAATCGTGGACAATGATGTTGCGAAAACCGATGATTTGTGGAGTGAAACTGAGGGTTGGAACCCCAGGTATTTTGTCATATTTAGAAACTGCCTCACCGACAATTCCGAGTAAGCGCTCTGTAGCCATACGAAGTACAAAATCTTGTTGATACGAATTGAAATCAGGAGTAGATTTGAAAATTTCTTCAATCCGATTAATGGTTTGAACGATGTCAAACAAGTACTTTTTCGCTTGCCTGTTCATAAATTAAGGACTTAGTTTCTGTCAATTCTTCTTCGAAGTAGGGGTTTTCACTGGGTTCATCCAAGAGTAAATCAACTGGGCGCCCTAAAAGTTGGGATAAATCAACCAACAAGTTGAGGTAATTTTGGGCTAAAGCGCGATGATCAAGAGGGCCGAATGCAACGATGAAATCTGCGTCGCTATGGTCTTGGTCAAATTTCCCATTGGCAAGCGAGCCAAAAGTATATAAGCGCTCAACCTGATACTTTTGGCAGAGTTGTTCGATCTGGACGATATGCTGAGCTAAAAATGGATGCATTGCTAATGGCTTGTTTTGCAAAGATAACTGAATTCGAGGAATGATGCAAAGCCTTGCTAGCCCGAGTCTTCCAATTAATACCTCCTTCTCAACTGCTCTCTTTTCACAATTTGATAAATTTCCCCAGGTAAATCTCACCTCCTTCACCTAATCCCTGCAAGTAATAATGCCCCGGCTGAAGCAGATGAGTATCGATATAGCTCCCACTAGCTGAAAAAGGCAATAACTCATTGACTAGCAATCCACTAGAATGATACACCTTTAACCATTTGAGTGTAGTGTTGTTTGATTCAAAATACAGTCGATCTTCTACTGGGTTCGGAAAAATGTGGATAGGCAAATAGCCTATTTCTTTAGCCGAAGTGATAATGTTGCAATCCGCATTTGTGCCAACACAATAGCAAAGCAATCCCCCAACCCTCTGCCAGTCTAATATTATCCCACCGTTTCCACCCCATCTTTCATAAAATGGACCATAACCTTTATACCCAATTCCCTCCATAATCTTCATGTTATTTTGCTCTAACCTAGATTCCCAATATCCTTTAATGTTTAAGGTTCTAAACAGATTATTGTTATTATTGACATTGTATGTAAAAAAACATTCATACTTATTAAGGCTTACACTATCAACTATTAGTGGTGTTGCTATTTTAGGCAATGCAGAACACGATCGTAAAGTATCTCCAAGTCCAGCATTGAAATCGAATAATATTGTCTCTTCTTCACTAACACATGTACCAAATTGATTAGCAATAGGAAAAATAATTCCATATACCTTTCTCTTGGCTAAATCATCTCTTATTAAAGCAATCAATAAAACGTCAATTACTATTGGTGGGTTGGATAACCTTTGATTAACATGATCAATAAATAGGTTATCACGATACATTTTTTTGTAGACTTGACCATTTATCACCGTATCGCCTCGAATACTCAAACTATAATACTCATCACCCCACGGTTTATCATAGGCTTTATAACAAATCCAATGTGCTCCTTCTACTGCCATCGGCTGATATTCCGTACTGATTTGTGCACTCGCCCAATTGGTGAGCAGCCCCAGCAATAAAATAGATACATACAGTGTACTGTATTTCATATCATTGGTTTTGAGAATACTCAATAGTTAAAAAGCATCATCTATCCACAATTACTTTGTTTTTTTTGAACTTGTCAAGAGGAGAAAAGTTAAAGTCCAAAAAATTAACATTGAACTCACTGTGAACTTGAATATCGTGCCCAATACTTGAGTGTTTATGACTAGCGGCAGAGCCGCAAAACGTCGATAGCATTTAGGCCAAGCACTACCCCTTAAGGTGCGTAGCACCGAAACTTTTCTGCCGTTCCGGTGCTACATACCTTAAAACCGACCTTCGTTCCTTTAGCCTATTGACGTTTCGCGGCTCTGCCGCATAGGCGATTCATTTGGGGTTACTGCTTAGGTGAACCTTGGAACGCTGGAACCCTGGAACTTTTTCAAACTTTTTTTGCGCCCCCTCTTGCGCAACCCATTTCCTTCCCCTATCTTTGCCTCTCCAAAGCGCAATCGCGCGTTTTGACGACTATAGGGTCGGGTGGCCGAGCGGCTAGGCAGAGGTCTGCAAAACCTCGTACAGCGGTTCAAATCCGCTTCCGACCTCACAATTTCGACCAAAAGGGCAATCCATTCGATTGCCCTTCTTTTTTTCCCTGAACTCCTACCCTTGTTGTGGTGTTGAATGGAGGCTTTGTATTTCGGAAGAAAGCATTGCTTGGAAAAAAGCCTATCATTACCCTAATCCATCATTGCCTTTACCATCAACAGAATTCAAATTTATGTTAATCTGGATTGGTTTCTTAGTCTTAGTCGCTGCCTTACTCGCCCTGGATTTGGGCGTTTTTAATAAAGATGCGCACAACATCAGTGCCAAAGAAGCATTTCGCTGGACCGGAGTTTGGGTTTCCTTTTCATTGTTGTTCAGCATTTTCATCTACTTTGCTTACGAAAACCACTGGGTACATGAAGAAGGT
>JAIYAV010000300.1 GCA_027488855.1 Saprospiraceae bacterium | reverse complement strand
GCAATCAAGAACGAGAAGAAACTGCTTTTTTGCAGGCCACTCCTCACTTTTTTGTCAATACCAATGCCATTACTACCTATATGTTCGCAAAGGATTATCATGGCAAAGCGCCGCAATTGTTAACACAGATGGCCTTGGAGAATGCCCAGCGCTACGACCTCTTTTTCCTTTGTGACGTAGACATCCCTTACGACGACACGTGGGATCGCAGTGGCGATCAAAAACGCCAGGTTTTCCAAAAACAGATCATCGCGGATTTGCACGAGCGCCGGATTCCCTACATTACGCTACGGGGCACCTTGTCCGAACGAATGGATCAGGTAACCACTGTGCTGGCCAATTTTGTAAAATTTAGCAACTATTTCGGGCAACGGGTTTAAAATTCCGGTTTATTCAAAAAGGCATCCATCCAGGTCTCCGGAATTTCGTCAATGCTGTTTTTGAGTTTATTGGCCCACATTTGGCCAATCTGCGCGGTATCTTTTTCTTCCAGGCGATGTTGTTCCAATTTATAAGAGTCGCGCGGATATAGCGCCACATCGATCGGATACCCCACATCGTTGGCGCTGACTCGGGTGGAGTCGAAGGACAAAAAACCAGTTTTAAAGGCAAAGCGTAGGCTGGATTCATACGTCAAGGCTCGATTGAGAATGGGTTTGCCATAACCAGAGTTGCCGATGATCGTAAAGGGAGAGCCCTCCCCTACTTCTATCCAGTTGCCTTCGGGGTAAAGCAGGTAAAGTTTGTGCTCTTTGTCGTTTTCCAATTGCCCACCCACGATGGCGTACAGATTAAAAAACAAACCCGATTCTGCCAGGGACTTTTTATCTTCCTGCGCTACCCGCCGCAACTGGTCGCCAAACATATTGACGGCCTTGTACATTTTATCAAACTTAAATGACTCATCTTCAAATAATTCCTCGAAGTAGGTCACGGCCTTGTCCCGAATGGAACGCAAGCCCGAAGTCATCAAAAAAAGGCTGTTGTGCCCGCTCTCGTGGACTGATATTTTTTTTGCGGTTGCAGTTTCAGTACCGGAAGTGATCCGTGTATCGGCAATGGCCACCAGGCCACTCCGTACTTTAATGCCAAGACAATAGGTCATTTTTCGTTTTGTTGTGTCCTGTAATCCGATGGGAGAAATCCCAGATTGCAGAGTTGTGCTTGTTTTATACACCCACGAATAAAATCATGGAGTTGTCCCACGAATTTATCCGTGGCTATCCCACGAATAAATTCGTGGGTTACTGTTGTTGTTGTTGTTGTTGCTGCAAAAACCAGTTGTAATCCTTGCTGTTGCGCACTGATACTTCATAAGAAGTTTTGTGACCTCCATCGGTGACCAATACCCCTTTGATGGGTTGGCAATCGAGATAATCTCGTCCATGGGCAATTTTGATGAAGTGGTCGTTTTCTTGCAGGTTATTGGTGGGGTCAAAACCACGCCAACCTAATTTGGGAATAAAAACCTCCACCCAGGCGTGTAATTGGGAATCTCGATTGTCGCTCAAACTCAGGTAACCAGATACGTAGCGAGTTGGGATGTTTTGTTGCCGCAAAATCCCAATCATGATGTGCGCGAAATCCTGGCAAACCCCACTACCTCCTTGCAAAGCTACTTTTGCGCTGGTGCCCGTATTGGTACTACCCCGCACATATTGCAGCATGCCATGGACTGCCGAATTGAGGCGCAACAAATACATGCCTACCGTTTCTTCCTTTTGGCGCAACAAATCTAGGTAAAAATCACCGGGTTTGAGACTACTTAAGGCAGTACTTTGTAAAAAAGACTGGTGATCCATCTGAAAATCAATGTCTTCCAGGATTGAGTTTTCTTCCTCCAGGCTCAAATCAGTAACCACATTCAAGGTTGGCTGATTTTTGGCTACCTGCGCCAGCAAACTCAACGAGAAAAAATCAAAAGTATCTGCATTGGAATGAAAATGATAAGTGATAAACCCGTACTTGTTGCGTGCAGTAAAGGGTTCACGAGGCATAGAATGCAACAATCGGTGGTGTTTGACCATTTGTGATTCATTTTCACAAGGCATAATCAAAAATTCGTAAGCGCCTTGCTTAACGGATTTTTCATATTCGGTCAACGTTCGGTATTCAATTACGTAATCGGTCATAAGTCGGGAATAAGAGCATGTTTAATTTTTTTTGTTTGAAGCGAGAATGAGGACAATTTAGGCTGAATGAGACTCGAAAAGCGGAGTTTAGCAGCGCTAAATGAGCATTTTCGGGGCGAAATGCAGCCTAAATTGGGCCATTCGCAGCCAAACAAAAAAATTTAAACATGCTCTGATTAAACATGAAAATAATCCTTCTCCAATCCATCGTGTATTTCATAAACACTATTCAGGGTTTCAGTCACAAAAGCTCCCACTTCATCTTCAATCTCGGAAAACAACAAGTATTGATAAGTCGAGCAAAGCTTTCCAACCTTGAAGCCCACACTTTCAGGTTCCCGTTCTTTGAGTCCAAGCTTGCGAAGAAAATACTGAATTTGGCGTAGGTTAAATGCCAAAGAACGGGGAAAATCACCGTTTAGAATCAAAAATTCCAGCGCCTTTTGCCGATCTGGAGCCGCTTTGTAATGGTGACGATTCATGTCAAAACTTTCCAATAACTTCAGCAGTACGGTGTACTGATAGTTCTCTACGGGCATGTCTTCTTTGCCATTGGTCAGTGAATAGATGTCGTACAACTTACAGCTGATGATCCGGGCAATCTGGGCCGTACGCTCCAGGTGTACCCCCAGGCGGATCAGCGCCCAAACATCATTGTGGGTCAAGGTACTGTCCACGTAGCCCCGAATGACCGAACAATTTTCGCCAGCGGCCAGGGTAAAATCGTACAAGCCCCGGGTTTTGAAATAGTCCACGGGATAGTTGTTGACGTAATGGTAGTACTTGTTGATGACTTCCCAAAGCTCGGTGGAAATGACATTGCGCATGCCGCGCGCATTCTCCCTGGCAAAAGTAATCGTCGAAAGGATGGACATGGGGTTGTTGCGGTCTAGCGCTACATTGAACAATATTTCAGCCTCATCCATTTCACTGCCTTCTTCCCAGGGAACCCCGGCCATGTTCACGATGGAGTTGAGTACAAAATTGCGATTTTGACTCATGGGGGCATCCTGGGTGGTGAAGTATTGGACGCGCAGGTAACGGGCCAGGTGCTCGGTTCTTTCGAGGTAGCGGCCCATCCAGTATAAGGTGTTGGCGATTCTTGCTAACATGGTTTCTTTTTCCCCCACGGCTGAAGCCGTGGGCTGGTTTTGTATGTCGCTCCCACGGCTAAAGCCATGGGTTGCGGATGCTATAATTATACAGTTACCCAAGTATCCTTCGATCCTCCCCCTTGAGAAGAGTTGACGATCAGGCTGCCCTCTTTTAAGGCTACTCGTGAAAGTCCTCCAGGGAGTACATAAGGCCGTTCTTTGCCCATCAGGGTAAAGGTGCGCAAGTCGATGTGGCGTGGTTCAAATTCTCCTTTTTTCTCAATGTAAGTAGAATGTACCGAAAGCGACATGCGGGGCTGGGCGATGTAATTGCGTGGGTCCGCCTGGATGTTTTGCTTCACTTCTTCCAGTTCAGCCTTACTCAGACGATCACAAATCATCACCCCGTAACCACCCGACATGTCCACGGGTTTGATCACCAAGTCCTGAATGTGTTCCAGCACGTATTTCAAATCTTCCTCCCGCTCACACAGATAAGTAGGTACATTGGGGATGATGGGTTCTTCACCCAAGTAGTACTTGATCATGTCCGGCACGTAAGAACAAACTGCTTTGTCGTCGGCCACTCCTGTTCCCGGCGCATTTACAATGGTGATGTTTCCAGCCCGGTAAGCTCCCATGATGCCAGCTACGCCCAACATGGATTCGGGACGGAAAACCAGCGGATCGAGGAAGGCATCGTCAATGCGGCGGTAGATCACATCCACCCTTTTTGGTCCGTGGATGGTCCGCATGTAGACGTAATTGTTTTCTACAAAAAGGTCACGGCCTTCTACCAATTCAATGCCCATCGTTTGGGCCAAAAAGGAATGTTCGTAGTAGGCAGAATTGTAGGTACCGGGAGTCAACAGTGCACAAGTAGGCCGTTCTTCCGTGTTGGGGGCGACCGATTGTAAAGTCGCCAGCAATTCAGCCGGGTACTCGTTCACCGAACGTACACTTGACCAACGGAAGGCATTGGACAGTGTACGTTTCATGGCATCCCGGTTAGAAAGTACATAACTCACTCCCGATGGACTGCGCAGGTTGTCTTCCAAAACATAATAACGGCCATCGCTGTGCCGAATCAAATCGGTTCCACTGATGTGACAATAAACGTCATTTTTAGGCTTGATGCTTTTCATCTCTTCGCAATAATGCGGCGAAGAAAAAATAAGTGCCGAAGGAACAACTTTATCCTTCAAAATTTTGCGCTCACCATAAACATCCTTAATAAATAGGTTTAGGGCAAGATTGCGTTGAATGAGCCCCTTCTCCAACATCTCCCAATCTGCAGCCGGAATGACCCGAGGAAAAAGATCAAAGGGAAAAATTTGCTCAGCTCCCTTATGCCCATCCGAATACACCGCATAAGTGATGCCTTGGTTGAGAAAGGATAGTTTGGCGTACTCGTTCAAACGCTCAAAATCAGCACTGGTCAATCGGCTAAATTGTCGGTGAATGTCCTCATAATGGGGGTACACCTGTCCGTCTTGGCGAAACACTTCGTCAAAGAAGGCCGCGTTGAGTGGATAGTGTTGAAATAAGTTACTCGTTGTGGTCATGAAGCATACGATTTTGACAAGCGCTGTTGTAAATAAAAAATCGTTTCGACCAAAAATAGCTTATTTTTACAAAAAATCAATAAATTGCCAAAATAATTGCGGAGATCGCAAAATGAGGGCGCAAAAATTTGACAATTGTCAACACTGTGCTTATCAAGACTTTCCGTATTTTGTACGCTAAAATCTTTTTTTTCCAAATATCCGGGAAAAATTTGAGCAAATGACGCAGCTTTATTTTTAACTCCGGCATTTTCAATGTTGTTCGCACCTGTTTGAATTTAATTGCTCGATTTTACCAGCCCGAAAATTTTTTACCATGGCCATTAAAGTAGCGATCCGCCACAGCACCCATTATGAGTACGACCGATTGGTTAAACTTTGGCCCCAAACCATTCGCCTGCGCCCTGCGGTACATTCCCGTACCGAAATTGCAGCTTATTCGATGAAAATCAGTCCGGAGCCGCATTTCGTCAATTGGCAGCAAGACCCCTTCGGCAATTTTATGGCCAGGGTGGTTTTTCCGGATCGGGTCAAGGAGTTCAAAGTCGACGTAGAGGTGATTGCAGAATTGCGCGCCATCAACCCCTTCGACTTCTTTTTGGAAGAATACGCCGAAAAATTTCCCTTTCAATACGATACCCAACTACTCAAAGAACTGGCTCCTTACCTGGAGGTGACGGAAAGTGGCCCCCTTTTGATGCAGTTCATCGAGGAATGCAAGCCCTACCTCAACGACATCACCGTCAATTTTCTGGTGAACGTCAATCAGCATTTAAACAAACTGGTCAACTATACCATTCGGCTGGAAACAGGGGTGCAAAGTTGTGAAGAAACCCTAAGCAAAGCCCTGGGCTCTTGTCGCGATTCGGGCTGGGTGCTGGTGCAGGCCTTTCGGCATTTTGGTTTGGCAGCCCGTTTTGTATCCGGTTATCTGGTGCAACTCAAAGCCGATCAAAAAGCGCTCGATGGCCCCTCTGGCCCCGAGGCAGACTTTACCGACCTCCACGCCTGGGCCGAAGTATTCATCCCTGGTGCAGGTTGGGTTGGGCTGGATGCCACCTCGGGCTTATTGGCTGAGGCGGGGCATATACCCCTGGCTTGTACACCTGACCCAGGCAGTGCGGCACCCATCACAGGCGGTTTGGAACCTTGTCAAACCACTTTTTACTACAGCAATACCGTGGAGCGCATTCACGAAGATCCCCGGGTCACCAAACCCTACAGTGACGCGGAATGGGCCCAAGTAATCGCCCTTGGCCACGCCGTAGATGAGGAGTTGCTGAAAGATGACGTACGCTTGAGCATGGGTGGCGAGCCTACCTTTGTCTCTATCGACGACATGGAATCCGAGCAATGGAATGGCGCTGCCGATGGCCCACTCAAACGCAAACTCGGCAACGACTTGGCCCATAAACTCAAAGACATTTTTGGCAAAGGCGGCTTCATCCATTATGGCATGGGCAAATGGTACCCAGGTGAACCGATCCCGCGTTGGGCCTATACCCTGTTTTGGCGCAAAGACGGCCAAACCATGTGGCGCAACCCCCAATGGCTGGCTGACATTACTGGCGAATACAAATTTGATCATACCCACGCCGAAGCTTTCATCAGTGAAATAGCCAAGTACCTGGGGGTTAATCCCGTCAATCGCTGCCCTGCGTACGAAGACCTGGTTTATTTCCTCTGGGAAGAAGGCAACTTGCCCGACAACGTCGACCCGCTGAAAATCAACATGCGCGATACCATCGAGCGGCGTACCCTGATGGAACTGCTCGACCGAGGGCCGAACAACCCCAGCGGCTTTGCACTGCCCCTGGCCTGGAACCGCGATACCGAACATTGGTGGAGTTGTGCCTGGAAATTCAGTCGCAAACACCTGTTTTTGTTGCCGGGTAACTCCCCAATGGGTTTGCGGATTCCCCTGGATCGTTTGCCGGAACTCACCCCAGAACAGCAGGAAGAACCCATCGAACGCAGCCCTTTTGAAGAGGTAGGCACCCTTTTGCAATACCACGATAAAGTGGCAGATCGCTACCATCTCCCTGCGGATGAGCGAATCCCCGAGCGCATGAGTAACCCTAAAGTCTACAAAGCAGAGGAGGTAGATGAAGAGGAGGCCAAACTCAAAGACCCGCTTTACCTCATCAAAAAGAAAAAGGAGCTAGCGGAAAAAGACGATTACCGACCCGAAAAATTGATGATCACCATCAAAACGGCGCTGTGTGTAGAAGCGCGGGAAGGGAAAATTTATGTGTTCATGCCCCCCTGCGAACTCATCGAGCATTACCTGGAGCTGCTGGCCGCAGTGGAGGCAGCAGCGATACGTTTGCAAATACCGATCATCATCGAGGGTTACGAGCCGCCCCGCGACAATCGAATCGAAAAACTAGCCGTGACGCCCGACCCTGGCGTAGTCGAAATCAACATCCAGCCCGCTAAGTCCTGGAGTGAGGTGCTGTTCAACTACGACAATCTTTTTGAAGCTGCCCGGCAAAGTCGCCTGGGTGCTGAGAAATTCATGCTGGATGGCAAACACACGGGCACTGGCGGAGGCAACCACATTACCCTGGGCGGCCTTTCCCCTGCCGATAGCCCCATTTTGCGCCGTCCGGATTTGCTGCGCAGCTTGATTTGTTTTTGGCAAAACCATCCGGGTCTAAGCTATTTGTTTTCCACCGCATTCATTGGGGCCACCAGTCAGGCACCCCGGGTGGATGAAGGCCGGGCCGAAATGTTGTACGAGCTGGAAATCGCATTCAGTCAAATCCCTGAGCCAGGTGAGGACAATTTGCCCTTTTGGTTGACCGACCGCATTTTCCGCAACTTGCTGGTCGACATCACGGGCAATACCCACCGCGCTGAATTTTGCATTGATAAATTGTATCGCCCCGATTCTTCTTCCGGGCGATTGGGCATATTGGAGCTCCGCGCTTTTGATATGCCCCCGAGCAAGGAGATGTGCCTGGTGCAACTCTTGCTGATCCGCACCCTGGTTGCCTGGTTTTGGAAAAAACCTTACCGCCAAAGGCTGGTGCGTTGGGGCACCGAGCTCCACGACAAATACCTCCTTCACCATTATGTACGCGAAGACCTGCGCGATGTGTGCACCCAAATGCAGGCAGCGGGCTTCCCCTTCAAAATGGAGTGGTTGGAGCCTTTCTTTGAATTCCGCTTCCCCTTCCTCGGTCGGGTTCAGGTGGGTGATGTACAAATAGTGCTGCGCAGCGGCATTGAGCCCTGGAATGTATTGGGTGAAGAAATGAGCAATTCAGGTACCGCCCGTTTTGTGGATTCTTCGGTCGAGCGCTTGGAGGTAAAGGTTACGGGCATTAATGCTGAACGGTATTGGCTGTTGTGCAACGGAGTGCGCCTTCCTTTGCGCAGCACGGGCATCAATGGAGAATACGTGTCGGGGATTCGCTACAAAGCCTGGGCTCCGCCTAGCGCCTTGCATCCCACGGTACCTGTAGATGTACCGCTAGTCATTGACGTGTACGATACCTGGAACAAACGCTCGATCGGCGGTTGTACCTATCACGTGGCGCATCCCGGTGGCCGCGCTTACGAGACTTATCCAGTGAACAGTTTCGAAGCAGAAGGTCGTCGGATCAGCCGTTTCTGGGATTATGGACATACGCAGACCACACTGACAGTAGCGCCTCAGCCAAGTGAAGAGACGGATGTAGTCCGCGAAACCAGGGTATTTGGAGAGCGGGAGGTGGCCGTGCCAGTAGAGGTGCCAATGGCGGCGGAAGGTGGATGGTGTTTGGATTTGCGGCGGCGGCGGTAATGGTAGTGGCAGCCCTTTGTGGCTGCCCAATGTATACAATTCATTAAATGTTCAACCATGGGAAAAATAAGGAATCCCCACGATTGGCTAATCATATATGCATTAGCCCTAGTACTGTTCTCTCCCTTTTTCTGGCAAAAAAACCTTGACATTCAAATGCACGATATCTACCTGGTATTAAGCCATGGGATGGTTTTCCTGGGAATTGCATTGATTTTGTTGCTTATTTGGTGGCTATATCGTGCATTGCTTTCCCAATACGGGATCAAGAGTCTTAACATCGCCCACATTTCAACCACGCTTATTTGTTTAAGTATACTGCTCAGTTTTGATTATTGGCGGCACTGGATTCAGCCTGTTGAATCTTTACGTGGATTGGAAGCCTACTTGTTCAAGGTCGACCGCTTGGGGAAAATATTACTTGGTATCGTCACACTGTTTTCAATTGCCCAAATCTTATTTATCATCAATTTAGGTCTTGCTTGGTTTAAGCCCAAAACGCATCATCTTTAAGGTGAAGCCTCATTAATCATTTTCCAAACAACCAAAAATCATTGGTTTCGTGGCTGAATCAGATCATCTTCAGCCCTCAAACCAAAACCAATGCTTACCACCCTGAATAACCTAGCCACCGAGCTGGAAAAAATTGATGATTTTATGCTGCGGTCCGAAAAGGACTTTGGCGACCTGCTTGATCAGGTACACCCCACCCAACGGGCCAATGCCATCAACTTGATGCATTACCTGGCCTTGCGCAGCCTAGATATCCGGGAGTTGCAAGACGCTTTGCACGAAGTGGGTTTGTCCTCCATGACCAGTTCGGAAAGCCACGTGAGGGGTCAGTTATTGGCCATCATGCAACACTTGGGTGCAAAAAAAACCAGCGAAAACGTTTTCACCTACAGTACTGGTAAAAAATCCCTGGCTCAAAAATCCACGGCGCTGTTTGGCCAAAAACAAATTGACTCGGTGCCCTACATCATGCTCACTTTTGATACCAAAATGGCCGAAGATTATGAAAAAGTGAAAAACATGCTGCAATCTGGCATGAATGTCGCCCGCATCAATTGCGCCCATGATGACGAATCCACCTGGTTTCAGATGATTGAGCACATCAAAAGAGCTGAAAAAATTACCGGATTGAGTTGTAAAATTTATATGGATTTGGCGGGCCCTAAAATTCGTACGATCCTGCACAAAAAAGACAAGCTCAAGCTAGAAGTAGGCCAGCATGTTTACCTAGTAGATGGGGAAAGGATTGACCACGAAAAAGACGCCATTGGATGCACCTTAGTAGGGGTATGTGAACAATTGAACCCCGGGGAAACGGTACTTT
>JAIYAV010000396.1 GCA_027488855.1 Saprospiraceae bacterium | reverse complement strand
GAAGTGGCCTCTTCTGATTACCATCGTAATTTATGATTTCGCAACCACAAATTACTCGACCGATTCTCTTTTGCCAAATCCTTAAATTTCTGCTAGCAGAAATTTAAACATACTCTTAGTCCGATGCCAAAATGATAATTGGTCCAAGGATCATTTTGATCATCAGAATTTTCTAATTGCAATTTTTGTTCAGGGTTTAATAATCCAATTATGCTATCTATGGCATGTTCAATATTTTTTGGCTTTTCCATAATTTATTTATGTTGTCATTAACATTGGCACTACGGCACTTCACCTTTCACTTGGTCACTCCAAGGTGCGTGTATTTCTGCTTAGTCGGCACCTTTCCGGCTTAATAATTTCTATTCCTTGCACCTTTGCTAAAAGGTTGACACACTGTAACTCCAATCACAATATATGCACATAGCCCTAATTTTCCAAATGAACACAAAACTAAATCTATAAATCATACAACCCCGCCTCCTCATCCCCTTCCATCATCTCCACTAAAAGAGCCTCCTGCAGTTTTTTCATTTTCTGTTTATACCCCAACAGATCCTCGTATTTAATCCTGCGATGCCGACCCATTTTCACAAAAGGAATTTCCCCCGAATCCAGCAATTTGGCTAAATGGGGTCTAGAGCACCCCAACAAATCTGCCGCCGCTTGGGTAGTCATCTCCGTAGCTGAAGGTACTATGAAAACCAGCCTTCTATGGCTTATTTCCTTGAGTATTTTTGCCAAAAATTTTAACACATTCAATGCCATCATCATCAAATTCAATTGACAAAACACGCCCAACAAAAAAGAGGTTCCCGAACACCATTCGAGAACCCCGCATTCTTACTTACCAATCTTAAACATTAGACTTTACGAAAATTTTCGTTTTCCAGGAGCGGAGAACATGAATTGCCACGTGCTTTAGCTCGTGGATAGTGGCTGCCCCTCTAGATCGGGCTTTAGCCCAAGCCTGAATTTTCAAGCCAGGGCTGAAGCCCAAAACAAGGAGTCCCTTCCTACCCACCAGCTGAAGCTGGAGGCAATTCATGTCCTCTGAGCCAAATGCCCCAGGATGTTTAATTCTTCTTCAGCGTATAGCTATAGTTCCCGCCAATACTCAAATTGAGTGTCACGGTGTAATTACCAGCAGCAGGCACTTTGATGTTGTCGCCGCCGTACTCCAGGAATCCATCCGCTTTGGTGTCGCCAAAATTGATGGCCCAATCGTCGTTGGCGCGAAATTTGATCTCGTCCGCAGTGAGGTTCACGGTCAATGACCAGGTTCCAGTGGCAGCATTGAACACCATATCCGTGTCACCACCCCAACCGCCGGGAGTGCCCGAACCGATCAAACCCCAGGAGGTTTTGACTGCATCCCAGCTCTTGTCATTCAGGTCGGCTTTGAGCAGGTAATAGCCACCGCTGGGCACTTTGAAGTTGTTGCCTGGAGAAACAATCTTTTTGGTCGTCCCATCCCCCTGGTCACCAAAGATGCCGTTGTTCCAGTTTGGCGCATCGGTAAATTTGAACTCAGAAGCATCGCCAAAATTCACATAACCTTCGTAAATTTTGTTGTCTTTTACGGAAGCGAGCTTGGGTGCTTTGTCGGGTGCCCAGCCTTGGTAACCGCCGGGTACATACAGCGATGGATACTGAATGATCACCAAATAAGGGGTAGCCGAAATAGCTGCCGTACCGGAAGTCAAAGTAGCCACTTTGGTACTCACCGCCGCTTTTACCCGCACGTCCAATTGACCCAGGCTGCCCGCGCTAATCCCCAGGCGCAACAAGGCGGTATTGAGATCAGCTACAGTATAGGCCTTGCTGAGCGCTGGGCCGGCGTTAAAATCCACGGTTTCTTTGAAGTCCGTGCCTTTTTTGGCCAACTGCAAAGTGTAAGTTACCCCAGCTGGGTAGCTGAAATCTGCCGCCGTCCAGCTGAATTTTACCGCCTCTTTGCTGGCATCTTCCAGCTTCAGGGCAGGAGTAGCAGTCGATGCACTCAATACTGGCGCAGCTCCCGGAATCACCACCAAACGCTGCTCATCTTTTTCACAGCCCACAATGGCCATGATGAGTACGATGGGAAATATTTTTGAAAACCAGTTTTTCATGGTTGAATTGATTTTTTTGATAAAAAAATTAATACCCACTGTTTTGAACCAAATTTGGATTCGCCACCAAATCGGAAGCCGGGATGGGGAACAAGACCAGGTGATCTGGTACCGAACGGCCATCCTTCACCCCACCTTTCCAGGGCCAGAGGTAAGCACTACCCGTGAATTTTTTGAAGCGGATCAAATCGGTACGGCGTTGCCCTTCCCAGTACAATTCCCGAGAACGTTCGTCCAGAATAAAGTCCAGGTTGATGGAGGTCACGTTGCCTGTGGTGCCCTTGTAGGCGCGTTGGCGCAGCGCGTTCACGTATTGCAGGGCTGTAGCTTGGCTGCCACCCTGGCCGTTGCGCAGGGTTGCTTCTGCATACATCAGGTAAACATCGGCAAGGCGGAACATTGGGAAGTCGGTATCCGGGAAGTTGCCTTCGGTATCGGTACCTTTTACTCCAGTTGAGCTAACGTTGCGGTATTTCGTGATGGCGTAACCATCGTTGAAGGTAAAAATATCGCTGATGTCCAGTTTTTGGCCATTGGTATGGAACATGGCCCGACGGTCGGTAGCCCCGGTAATATCCGTGAACTTACCTACAAAGGCTTTGGTGGTACGCAAGCCGCTCCAGCCGCCATTGATTCCAAAGTCGGCGGGGTTCATGTTGCCGCCTACCCCAGCGTGTACCAGGAAGGTCATCCCACCCCAGGTTTTGGTGCGGGTACCGTCGAAAGTGATCGGGAAAATCATTTCGGCCGACTTGTTGTTGTCGGTCAAAAACAACTTATTGTAATCACTTTCCAAAGCGTAGCTGGCAGCCGTTACCTTGTTGCAATACGTGATGCATTCCGTGTATTTGGCCGCACCAATGTACGTTTCTGCGTTCAGGTACAATTTGGCCAGAAGGGTCCAGGCAGCACCCTTATCGGCACGCCCATATTCATTCTTACGGGCATCCAGCAATTCATTTTCAATCGCCTTCAATTCCGACTCCACGTAACTGAACAACTCGGTGCGGCTAGCCTGACGAGGCAGGAATGAACCCACCGCGTCGGCCTCCGTTACAAAAGGTACACTTCCGTACATATCCAGGGCATGGTAATAGCTTAGGGCTCGCAAGAAACGCGCTTCGGCGCGGAAAATTTTGGCTTGCGTCAGGTTCTCGCCGCTGATGCCGCGGTCGCTGAGTTTGGCATCGGTGGTTTCGCGAATGAACTCGTTGCAAAGGGTGATTTGGTAAAAAATCCGGTTGTACATCGCGGCGATGAACTCGTTGCCGGAAGTCCAGTCCATGTCGTGGTAATCGGGCAAACTACCGTCGTTCCAGCCAATTACGGCTTCATCGGTTGGCAGTTGTTGCGCTTTCCAGTACTGGCGCAGGTAGGTGCTAAAACCCTCGTCGATGCCACTGATGTCGGGGCGTCCGGCGGGGCCTTGCTGGCCACTCACCGCCAAACCCGCGTACACCTTGGCGAGGATTTGTTTGTAGTTGCTAAAGTCTTTGTAGACCGTAGCCGAAGTCACCTCCACAAAGGGGGTGCGATCCAGGTCTTTGGTGCAGGAACTCAGCGCCACAAAAAACACCAAGACTGCCAATTTTATACTGCTTTTGAAAAATTGCTTTTTCATTGGATTCATTTTTGTTTTGGTCAAAAACCGTTTACACATTAGAAGCTGACATTCAATCCGAAGGACAAAATGCGTGGGCGAGGATAGATGTTGTTGTCGATACCGCCCGCAACTTCAGGATCCAAACCAGAATATTTGGTGATCGTAAACAGGTTTTGCCCAATCAAGGAAATCTGGGTGTTGCTGCTGCCGCCGAGCAGCCCTTTCAGGTTGTAGCCCAAAGTCAGGTTGTCCAGGCGCAGGAAAGAACCATTTTCTACGTAATAATCGGAGAAGTACTGGTTGTTCGCAAAGCCCGTTTGCAACACATTGGGTGACAAGTTCAACAGGTAGTTGTTGGTACCCGTCAGGCCACGGAAGGTTCCATTGTTTGACAAAACGTTGTTGTACACGTAGTTGTCAAAGTTGCCGCGCAATACAAAACTCAGGCTAAAATCCTTGTAGTTCACTTGGGAGTTGATGCCCAGGAACAAACGTGGATCGGCTTGTTTGTAGCGGTAACGGTCGTCGAGGTTCACCAAACCGTCGCCGTTTAGGTCAGCGTACAGGCCTTCCACAGGAACGCCATTTTCGTCATATACCTGTTTGTTCAGGAAGTAAGCGAAAGTGGGGAAACCCACGGTGTGAATTTGTACGGTGTTGCCTACGCCACCGGAAATGCCACCCACTTGTACGCCCTGATAGTTAGGGTTAGGTACTTTGGTCAGGTTGGTTACTTCGTTTTGGTTGAAGGTTACGTTGAAACCAAAATCCCAGCTCAGGTCTTCTTTCTCGATCAAGCGGGTATTCAAGGTGAATTCTACCCCTCTGTTTTCGATGTTCCCTACGTTGGTCAGGATTTGGTTGGTGAGGTTGGAGCCCGCAGGTACAGGAATCACACTCAACAAGTCCTTGGTTTTGCGGGAATACACGTCAATTGCACCAGACACCCGGCCATTGCGAATGGCCCAATCGATCCCGGCGTTCAGGGTTTCGGTTTGTTCCCACTTGATGTTGGCGTCATAACCTTCGGGGCGAAGTGTAGCAAAGAAATCGTTGCCAAACTGGTACTGTGCGGTAGGTTCACTAGGGGTATACCGAGACAGGTAAGGGTAATCACTACCCACATCCTGCTGACCGGTAATCCCGTAACCCAGGCGTAGCTTCAGGTTGGAAAACAAGTTGCTGCCTTGCATAAAGCCTTCTTCGTTGATTTTCCAGGCAAAAGCAGCGGAGGGGAAGGTACCCCAGCGGGTGTCCGGGCTGAAGCGACTGGAACCATCGCGGCGCAAAGTGAAGGTCAACAAGTAACGATCTTTCAAGGCGTAATTCAGACGCGTGTAGAAAGACACCAGGGTATTTTGGGTTTTGAAAAATACGTCGTTGAATACTTCTCCGGCCTGGTTTTTATCCAAATCGGTACTCTCCCGGATAAAATCCTGGTAGGAATAACCACCCATCAGGTCAATGCGGTTGGCACCAAATTCACGCACGTAGTTCAGGTAAAACTCGAACGTTTTGTTGTTCTTGTTTTGGGTATAATTGGCAACCTGACCGCCGCGGGCAAAGAACTGCCCCACACCTGCGGGTACGTTGATGTTGCCTTCGCTGTTGGAGCGGTCGAGGCCCACGTTCAAGTTGGCACGCAATTCAGGCAGGAAGTGGAATTTGTAATCCAAAACCACGTTACCAATGATCCGGCCCACGGTGCTCTCGTCGCTGCGTTGGTTGAGTAGCGCCAAGGGGTTACGTGGAGCCAGGGTGTTGGGATTTTTGGTAGCTGGATCCAAAAATTCAAAATAGCCGCCCAAGGTATTGCTGCCACTCTGGATGGGCTGGGTAGGATCAAACACGACTGCGGAACCAATCGCACCCTGGTTGGCAAAACGGTTGTTGATGGAAGTCCCTTTCAGGTTCACATCTACTTTGAGGTGTTTGTCAAAAAAAGATGGGTTGATGCCCAGCGATCCCGACAAACGATTCATGTTGCTGGTTTTGAGGATGCCGTTTTGATCCATAAAACCTATCGAAGCGCGGTAGGGCAAATCCTTGAGTGAGCCTGTCAAGCTCAGGTTGTTGTCGTGGCTGAAGGCAGTTTGGTAAATCTGATCTTGCCAATTGGTGCTGGATTCGCCCAATAAGGCTTTTTGCGCAGCGGTGCCTCTTTCATTCACAATGGCGCGGAATTCATCGGCGCTCAATACGTCAATCACCCCGGATTTGGTGGAAGAAGACAATACCGAGCTAAAGTTGATGCGCATTTTATCGCCCGCTTTGCCCTTTTTAGTGGTAATCAGAATCACCCCGTTGGAAGCTCTGGAGCCGTAAATCGCAGCTGCGGAAGCGTCTTTCAGAATGGTAAAGTTTTCAATGTCGTTCGGGTTGATGAAACTCAGGGGGTTGGCAGCGCCAGATACACCCGTGTTGTCGAGTGGCACCCCGTCGATCACGATCAGCGGGTCATTGTTGGCGTTCAAAGATGAACCACCGCGAATCCGGATGCGGCTACCTGCGCCCGGAGCACCACCATTGGAGGTGATTTGTACCCCGGCGATTTTGCCGTTGACCAATTGTTCGGGGGTAGCAATGTTGCCTTTGATGAAGTCTTTTTCGGAAATGTTGGTCACTGAGCCAGTCACGTCGCGTTTTTTCTGCGAACCGTAACCCACGACTACCAATTCGTTCAAACGTTGAATGTCAACTTTGAGCACAATGGTGAGCTGGGTTTGAGTACCTACGGTAATTTCTTGTTCAGCAAATCCAGTGTAACCAATCACCAGTACCGCATTCTGATCGGGTGCTTGTATGGTGAATTTGCCATCGAGGTCAGTCACCGCTCCGGTGGTGGTGCCTTTTACCAGCACGGTTGCACCGATGAGTGGCTGTTGGTCTTCGGATGTAATGGTACCATTTACGGTGATTTGTGCAAAAGCTGAGCTCAGCATCAGCACAAACGCGGCCACAAACAGCATGGGGCGAAGCATGAAATAAAATCGTTCATTGCTTGCGACCCGACTAGTGGAGTGTGTGTCTAAGTTGGTCATAAGACATAGGTTTATCAAATAGAAGTTTTGTAAAGAAAAAGAAGGGTCTGTAAAATTTTTATAGACTTGGTGGCGAAAGTACCGAAGGAAAGTTTGTAAAGCGTTCCACTTTCGGGGAAGGGAACCTCTAATTTAAATTTTGATAATTTAATTTTTCTTCTACTTGAAATTCAGCCTTTTGTAAGATGGGGCTTGGGGTACCACTTTCTTGAATCGGGACAAAGAGAACTAAAAATGGTTGAGATGAACATGAATCATTCCGAACTTTTGAAAAGTCAATATCGGACATAAACCTAATCGCGGAGCAATTGAATTAATAATAGCCCCGGTCGTCCGCAGGGTCGATCAGTTCTAGTTTCAAACCATTTTGGATTGGGCTGCGCCCAATCATTTTTAATAACCGCGACGACGCGACGACGCGACGATT
>JAIYAV010000159.1 GCA_027488855.1 Saprospiraceae bacterium | reverse complement strand
TATGGCTGCCATCAACGTCGCCAGAGCTGTCCAATATTTAAACCCTACCATTTCCTCAATGAACTCTTTCGTGCGTAGAGCTTACAACCTTAAATTGGTCGAATGGCTTTTCGAGCACCATAGCAAAAATGCTGAGTTTGATCAATTTCATCCCGATTTCCATAAAGTATTGGATTTCGGCGCGATTCATTCAACTTAGCACGCGCATTCTGCGCGGACTATTGTCTAACAAGACAATATCAAAGACGAAAAAGTTGGCTTTTAGAGCAAGTTTTTTTCAATAATGATGAATGATAAATGATGAGTGATGAATTGGTAACAAAGTCGCTTTGGAAAATTCATCACTTATCATTCATCACTCATCATTAAATTAACCAATCGTAATCTGGTGGGATTTTGGCAGCGCCTCTTCTTTTTTAGGCACAGTCAAAGTCAAAACACCATTCTCGTAACGTGCTTCGATGGCTTCAGCGTCTACCGTTTTGGGCAAAGTGAAGTTGCGTTGGAAGCTGGTATAAGCAAACTCACGCACTTTTACTTTTTCCCCTTCTACCGTAGTGCTTTCTTTTTTGGCGGAAATGCTCAGGGTATCTTTTTCAACTTTGATGTTGAAGTCCTCTTTGTTCAAACCAGGAGCAGCCAATTCGATGCGGAAATTGGTTTCGGTTTCCACGATGTTCACCGCAGGGCGATTTTCAACCCAATCGCGGTAAGGACCAAAAGATACTTCCGGGCCAAAGAAACGATTGATCAAGTGGTCGAAAGATTTGTCGACAAATACAGATGGAACTTGTGGTTTAACAGCTACAACTTTCATGGCAGTTGGATTTTGAATTTTTTAATGTTGTTTGCTTTCCTTAAAGCAAACCGCATTCCAATGCCAGAAGAAGGTACAAAATGGCAAGAAATAAAATTAGAGGTGACATTTTGACTGGAAAATAAAAAACGAAATGACATTTTGGCGCTTTACGCCATTCAAGCGCCCACCTGCCCTAAAATTTCGTCAATGTAATTCCGATGATTGGCCAGGCGAGGCACTTTGTTTTGCCCCCCCATTTTGCCTTTGGCGCGCAACCAATTGTGAAAAGTGCCTTTGGGAACCACTTTGATGCTCAGGGGCAGCATGGCCATATTGCGGAAGCGTTTGGCTTCGTAATCCGAATTGATGTGTTGTAATTTGAGGTCGAGGAGCTGGGCAAAGGCGGGTAAATCAGCAGGTTCTTTTACAAATTCGACGATCCATTGGTGGCCACCTTGCGAGGAGCCTTCAAAATACACTGGCGCTACGGTATACTCTTGTACTTCGGCACCCGTGAGCAGGCAGGCTTCGGCCAGGGCTTTGTCGGTATTGTCCACCATTACTTCTTCACCAAAGGCATTGACGAATTGTTTGGTGCGGCCACTTACTTTGATGCGGTAGGGATTCACCGAGGTGAAAATGACTGTATCGCCAGGCAGGTAGCGCCAGAGCCCGGAATTGGTGCTGATGACCAAGGCGTAGTTTTTTCCCACTTCTACTTCCGCCAGGCCGACGGTTTGTGGATTGTTTTTGCCCCATTCAGTCATGGGGATGAATTCATAATAAATGCCATTGTTGAGCAACAGCAGCATCCCTTCTTCCCCTAAAACATCCTGGACAGCAAAGAAACCCTCCGAAGCGTTGTAAATTTCCTGGTAATCAACGGTAGGGGAGGGGAAGAAACTTTGAAACTGCTGGCGGTAAGGGGTGAAACTTACCCCGCCATGCGTATACACCTGAAACTTGGGCCACACCTCCAACATGTTGCTTTTGCCAGTAAGCTCTAATATACGGCGGAACAGCACCACCGTCCAGGTTGGTACTCCACCAATCATCACTACGTTGGTCGTACGAGCACCCGCAAGAGCCAGTTTTTCCAGTTTTTCTTCCCAATTGGGCAACAATGTCGTTTCTATATCCGGAATAAAAAAAGGCCTGGCCGCCCAGGGCATGTGTTGGATCATGATTGCACTCACGTCGCCTACCATCGTAGCAGGATGGGGGGGGAAGGCACTGAGGCTACCGCCCATCAACACACTTTTATCAGCAAATTGAGATGCATGAGGGCGATTGTGGTAGTATAGGCTCATGGTATCCCATGAACCACGCATGTGGCATTTGTAGAGATTCTGTGGAGAAATGGGGATAAACTTGCTCTTGTCGTTGGTGGTGCCTGAGGATTTGGAAAAACAATTGACCTTTCCCGGCCACAACACATCGCGTTCACCGAGCATCATGCGATTGATGAAAGGTTTGAGGTCTTCGTAATCCGTCAGGGCAACGGCTTGGCGAAAATCTTCGGCAGTATGTACGTCTTGGAAAAAATGCGACTTACCCCACTCGGTATCCACAGCGAAGAGCAAAAGCTCTTGAAGTTGGGCTTGCTGGATCCGGTGGGGGTGTTCCATATAGCTCCGTATCAAGCGGTAGCGATAATGGTGCAGGCGGTGGAAAAAGGCATTGAGAAGTATCCGCATAGAGATCAAGATATGCATTATTTGTGGAAATGGAAAAAAAAGTTGAGGAAGGTTGAGGAAGGTTTAGTGCTACTGCAGCGGCATACACACGTTCACACCCACACATCACACCCAAACCCATTCTTGCGGTAGCCTCAACTCCTCAACTTCTCAACTCCTCAACTTTTTTATTAACTTAGCGCAAAATCTTGTGCCAATGCCAAGCAATCCTTTTGATGCTTTTTTTGAACCACCGGGCGGGGCTGGTGAAAAAAAAGACCAGCAAGCGGAACGGGAAGAAATTTATCCTCCAATCGAGGATCGTACGGTTTTTCCAGAGGATGGTAAGGAATCGCTGGATGAGATTTTGGAAAAAAACAATCAATTTGAACAACTTGCCGCTGGTTTTTCTAAATTATTGAGTCAAACCCGCGCGGTTGACCATGAACCCGTAGCTTTTGCTGGCAATACCCTGGTGCAATACCTGATCGACATTCACGATCCACACGAGCAAGGCAGCATGCGGGGCGAAAAAGCTTACCACCAAATTTTGGAGAACAAATTTCGGGCGATCATCGTGCCGATGATTGAATTGGCACGTTTGCACTGTGACGTCGTCAAGCAATTCAATGAGGACATTGACGAACATTATTATTCCGTAGAAAAAAACGATCGGGAAATCAAATCGGATCGGGCACTGGCGATGGAAGGTCTACTTTTTCAACGCAAATTGCTCGGCAATGCTGCCCGGGATTTGAGCATCCTCAGCCAGGCCATGGACGTTTGTGAAGTTCGCCTCAAAAAATACATCGACGCAGGTGGAGACAACAACATCTCCAGTTCGGAACAAGCCCTGATTGCCAAAAATCGGGAATACCTGAGCTCGGGCGTAGAGCATCATTTTGATTATGCGCTTTTTAACCTCAACTTGTTAGACGAAGCAGCGCTTACTTTTCGTTTGTTTACCAAGCAGACTTTCTCCCAATATGTACAACGCCTGGAATCGGCGTTCAGGAACAGCCAATAGTGTGGTAGCGTTCCTCAAACCCAAAAACCATGAAGCACTTCCTTTTTTTTTGTCTCCTCCTTCTTATGGGCACTGCCTGTAGCAAGCTCAATAACCTTGAAGACTGGGAAGTTTCCAATTTTCAACCAGAAGTGGCCTTCCCATTGGTCAATTCCAGCACGACGCTAAAAGAAATCCTGAGCAGTGTGGAAGATCTTTCTTCTATTGTAGTTGACCCGAACGGAGGGATCAAGTTTCGGTACATTGGGGACATCATCACCCGTACCAGTGACGAGATTTTTGGCACCCTGACCAGCGCATTACCCCCTTTGGTACCCATACTCAGCAAAAAAATGCCCCTGCCCTTTAATTTACCCAATGGGGTTAAACTTGACCGGGTGGACTTAAAACGAGGTGAACTTTCGTACTACGTTGAAAATCCTAACGCGGAGCCTATTTCCCTCAAACTGACCATACCGCAGCTGCTTAAGGATGGTCAACCTTACACTTTTTCTACCGAGATTGCTGGCTACAGTGGCTCAGGCGCGCGCCCATCGGCTACCAATCAATTGACCCCGGCGTCTTTGGTGGGTTATAGCTTCCTTCCCAAAAATGACACAGTTTACATTGAGTACGAGGCTAAAACTCCCGCTGGAGCTTCGGTTAATGCTGGTTTATTTTTGGTGCGCATTACCAATATACAGTTCTCTTATGCGGAAGGTTTTTTTGGCAGCCTCTTGTACGAGGGGGGGCGGGATACGGTAAAGATTGACTTTTTTGAAAATTACATCAAGGGTGACATCTATTTTGCTGATCCGAAGGTGTCTTTTTTTCTGGAAAATGCTTTTGGAATACCTGCTCGTTCGATCGTACGCGATTTTAAAGTATTCACCGTGGATGGCCGCCAACTGGGGATTGAAAGTGTGTTTCTACGCAATGGGATCGAATTTCCTTATCCCAGGATCAACGAAGTAGGGCAAACCAAACGCGATACCTTTACTTTTGATAAAACCAACTCGAATGTAGATATACTATTTGGTTCAGGACCCACGGCGGTTGCTTACGATGTGGATGCCTTTACCAACCCTGAGGGCAACACGGGGCAAAAAGGATTCATTACGGACAAAAGTTTTTACCGGGTGCAAGTAGAGGTGGAACTCCCCTTGTACGGCAGTGTATCCAACTTCGTTGCTCAAGACATTTATGACATTGACCTGGAGCAATACAAAAAGATCAAAGAATTGGAATTCAAAGTGGTGGCCGACAATGGAATGCCGCTGGACATTGCCATGCAGGGCTATTTCACGAGCAGCAGCGGACAGATACTGGATTCCCTGTTTCAGGGAGCGACCCAAATTATACCTGGAGCAAAAACCAATGCACAAGGCATTAGTACTACCCCTGGCAACAAAACAACCACAGTTAAATTTGAGGAAATTCGTTTCGCGCGGATTCGTACCGCCAAAAAGCTGCGCTTACAAGCTTACATCTCTACGCAAAACAGCAACCCAGGTAAGTCAGTAAGGGTGCTGGCCAATCAAAAGGTAAACATTAAGGTGGGAGCGAAAGCGACTATCCAATAATTTCGGATTTCAAGATGTCGGATTTCGGTAAAACATTACCAAAATCCGACATCTTGAAATCCGAAATCACGAGCCTTGGAGCTTGTTTAAGTTTTTTGGTCGGGCTACAAACGGCCCATTTTTGCCTAAATTTCGTTCCGAAAATGCTCATTTAGCGCTGCTAAACTCCGCTTTTCGTGCCTCATTTAGGCGAAAATGGCCTCGTTTTCGCTTCCGCCCAAAAAGCTTAAACAAGCTCTTATTTCTTCAGGAAATTCCGAATGGCTTTTACTGTCTGATCGATTTTGTCATAATCGACGCGGTAGTGGATGAATTTGCCTTCACGCTCCGTGCTGACCAGATCAGTCGTGCGCAAAACCCGCAAGTGCTGAGAAGTAATGGACTGCTCCAACTTCAGCGTGTTGTAGATTTTGTTCACATTGATGGCATCGTTTTGATCAATGAACTCAACGATTTGCAGGCGGAGTGGATGCGCCAACGCGCGAAGAAGCTCTGAAGCAGCTTCTAGCTTTTCAGGATTAACTCCTACTTGTGTGTTTCTCATAGTAATGTTACATTAAAAATTGCAAAAGCAAATATGCATTTTTTTTTATTTCCTTACAAATAAAAAATTCATTTTTGTCTGGAACTCAGACAAAAGCCCAAAGCTCTGATTGCATATCTGCAAAATAAAGAATGTATAAAACTAAAAAATACAAGATGCAGTAGAACAAAGTGGCAAAGACGCAGCAAGTGCGTCTTCGCCATTATTGTTGTCCGGTAAGTTCTTCAACCAGACGGGAAATTTGTTCGATGCGATCTTTGTTCAATGAATAGTGGATGAATTTGCCACTGCGATCCGTTTGTACAACGCCAGCACGGCGCAGGATAGCCAAATGTTGAGAAGCTACCGACTGCTCCAAGCGGAGTTTGACGTAAATTTCGGTTACGGTCATGGCTTCATGTTCTTCCAGCAGATCAATGATTCTTTGGCGAAGCTTGTGGTTGATGGCACGGAGTACCAACACCGCTTTACGCAATTCTGCGTAATCAAGTTCGATTTCGGTCTGCCCTTTTTTCAGGGTGATCACGTCGTTTTTTTGCTTTCTCATTTCGTGCACTTTGTTAAAAACACAATGGATTTTTGCCTCTTATAAAGCTCAACATACAAAACGTATGCCAAATTTTATTAATAATTAAAAAAATCATGTTCCCAACTGTATTTTTTTGGGAACCGTGATGTTTGGAGGTTTTAGGTAATGGGGCTCTAAGTATGCCACGTTTGCAAATGCCTTTTGTTGAAATGCCTTTTCAGCTAAAGTAAGCATGTATATGGCGTTTGAACGTACCGGACTAAAATGCGCAAAAGAGGATGAAACAATGGGGGAAAACTTAGGTGCACCGTTGCCCGCAAATACCAGCGGAACTCCACGGTCAAAATAGTCGCTGAAACTTTCATTGGTCAAAATCATGGCCGAGGACTTTTCAAGAACTTCTCCCGATACAGAATATACTGCGGTGTATACTTCCATCCTGCGGGCATCTATCATGGGAACATAAAGGCTGCCCTCAGGATACACTTGCTCTTGAATGCTGCCGGCTGCAATGATACTCAAGGAATCAATGGACAACAATGGCAGATCCAAACCATAACATAAACCCTTTGCGGTACTGAGTCCACTCCTCAAGGAGGTATACGATCCAGGACCAATTGAAATGGCAATCGCATCCAAATCCGCTAACTTTTGTTGGCTTTGCCGCAAAGCATCCTCAACCAATAAAGTCAATTGGGCGCTATGTTCAAAATCACCAGAAGAGGTTGTTTGCCCAAGGATTTTGCCATCGTTTGCCACCACAATGGAACACCGTTCGGTTGCGGTTTCCATGCAAAGAATTAACGCCATGAAAGAAAACTTATTGTATAAACGACTACTTATCGCATGCTTATGCTTTCGATTTTTGTCGCATGGTAAAAAAGCATCAACTTAGACGTGATATACCTTTAGCGGTCACATCCGTTGACAACAATGATTTCATATCCTATGTTCATGACAAAGAAACGGGCTATAGAAGAATACAGGCTGGATAATTTTCTGCAAGATGCAAAAAATATGATAATTTTGCCAACAATATTAGATTTTTTTTTGATTTTAAGTTCATGCTGACAAATCGTCTTTTTTTGAACTTGGGTTGAAAGCAAACTTTTAAACGACTTTATTAATCTATCAAGGTTATGCTGGACAAGCTGGAAGCCATTTATGATCGGTACCTGAATTTGGAGGAGCAGATGTCGGACCCCGGCATTATTGTAGACATGGACCGCTATAAAAAGGTGAGCAAAAATTACAAAGACCTCAAACCAATTGTAGAGGCTTACCTCGAGTACAAAAACTTAACGAGCAATCGCGACTCGGCTAAAAAAGCGCTCAGCGATGAAGACCCGGAAATGCGGGAAATGGCTCAGGATGAATTGGACCAAATCCTTCCGCAGTTGGAAGAATTGGATGAAAAAATCAAGTACCTCCTGATTCCCAAAGACCCAGAAGACGCTAGAGACGTGATTTTCGAAATCCGCTCCGGGACAGGTGGTGACGAGGCCAGCCTTTTTGCAGGCGACCTATACCGCATGTACACCCGCTACTTTGAAGGCAAGGGCTGGAAAGTGGAAGCCATGGAAATCAATGAAGGTAGCGTTGGCGGGTACAACAAATTGGTGCTGGAAATCCAGGGTGAAGATGTATATGGCACGCTGAAATTTGAATCGGGTGCTCACCGCGTACAGCGGGTACCTAAAACCGAATCACAAGGCCGGGTGCATACCT
Source organism: Saprospiraceae bacterium (assembly GCA_027488855.1). Taxonomy (GTDB): domain Bacteria; phylum Bacteroidota; class Bacteroidia; order Chitinophagales; family Saprospiraceae; genus Haliscomenobacter. The sequence continues at coordinate 12,756 of JAIYAV010000159.1, read as the reverse complement.
CTGCTGCAACAGTGGTGGTGATGCCCAAATTGGAGATGGAAGACCTGGAAATCCGCAAGGAAGACCTCAAGGTAGACACCTTCCGCTCCAGTGGTGCGGGTGGTCAGCACGTCAACAAAACGGAATCGGGCGTACGCTTTACCCACCTTCCTACGGGGGTGGTTGCGGAAAGTACCGATGGCCGTTCGCAGATTCAAAACCGGGAAATTGCCATACAACGCCTCTACCAAAAAATCTACGAACAGCGCAAGCGAGCTCACGAATCGGAGCAAGCCGCCAAGCGCAAATCACTGGTAGGAAGTGGCGACCGCTCGGATAAGATCCGCACCTATAATTTTCCCCAAAACCGCATCACCGATCACCGCATCAACCTGACCCTGTACAACCTGGACCGGGCACTGGAAGGCGAAATTGAAGGCATCATCGAGGCGCTGCAAATGTATGAAAACACCGAAAAATTGAAGGCTGGGGAAGAAATCGGCGCGTAACGTATTTAATTTCAAATTATGCTAGACATCGCTCAATTGCTCCTGATTTCGGGATGGGTATTTGTATTGATCTGGATACCGATCATCATTTATGCCAACCGAAAAATCCACCCCAAGGCCATTGTGATCATCTTTCTCACCGAGATGTGGGAACGCTTTTCGTACTATGGCATGCGGGCTTTGCTCACCTTATACATGGCCAAGGTGTTGTACGCCAACCTGGGTGAGCAACAAGCCAATACCAAGGCATTGGGCGTATATGGAGCATATACCGCGATGGCATATTTGTTTCCGGTAGTGGGCGGGATGATTGCCGACCGCTTTTTTGGCTTTCGGCGATCGGTCATCATTGGTGCTGCCTTGATGGCGATTGGGCACATTACACTGGGGATGCAGGGCCTGCCTGGCTTTGAGAGCAATCAGACCATCTTTTTTATGTCCTTGGCCATTATCATTCTGGGCAACGGCTATTTTAAACCCAACATGTCGAGCTTCCTGGGTACGTTTTACGAGCTGGATGATCCACGGAAGGACAGTGCTTATTCCATTTTTTACATGGGGGTCAACACAGGCTCCTTGCTGGCCATGCTTACCTGCGGGTATGTGGGTCAGCGGGTTGGTTGGCATTACGGCTTTGGATTGGCCGGGATTGGGATGACCTTGGGCTTGATCCTTTTCGCCTGGCTGGGGCCAAAATATTTTGGAGACAAAGGTTTACCGATCGACCCACAGGCGGGTAAAAAGCCCTTGGTGGCGGGCCTCAGCGTCAATTCGACCATTGTACTGGGCACCCTTTTGCTGATTCCCGTAGTGATGTTTTTACTCAACCCCAATGCCATCTTGAGCCGGGTATTGCTGATCGTAAGCGTTGGTATTTTGGGCTACCTCGTATGGTCGGCATTAAGGATGCCAGATCGAAAGGAAGGCCAACGACTCCTCGTTGTGGTGTTTCTGTTCTTTTTTTATATGGTTTTCTGGATGTTGTTTGAACAGGCCGGAGGTTCCATTGCCTTGTTTACCGATAAAAACGTCAACCGCATGGTGGCGGGAATGGAGATTCCAGCCGCGCAGTTTGGCGCCCTGAATGGTTTGTTTGTTATCCTTCTGGCACCCATTTACTCTTGGTTGTGGCTTTGGTTGGGCAAAAGAAAATTAGAGCCTAGTACACCTTTAAAATTTGTACTGGCCTTGCTCCAAATCGCGATTGGCTTTGGGTTAATTGTGTGGGGTGCCCGCTCTTTCGCAACGGATGGTTTGATGCCGTTGGTTTTCCTGATATTGATGTATTTTTTCCATTCCTCTGGCGAGTTGAGCATTTCCCCGGTGGGGCTTTCTATGATCAGCAAATTGTCGCCCCCGAAAATGTTGGGTTTCGTCATGGGGGCCTGGTATTTGGGTATTTCTTTGGGCAATAGTCTAGCGAGTGAGATCGGTAAGTTGACCGCAGGTGAGCATGCTGATGGTGCCGACTTGAGCAGAACCGAGTCTTTAGTAATGTATACGGATACTTACTTGTTGTGGGGGATCTATGTGGTGCTGGGCGTTATAGTGGTACTTGCTTTGTTGATTCCGTTGTTGCGGAAGTGGATGCACGGGGTGCATTAGGTTTGCCTGGCGCTCATTTGTAAAGGCAAGTTAAATGAGCGCTAGGCTACTGCGAATTCAGTATATTTTCTGTGATAATCAGGATAATAGGCCAACACTATATCTTGTTTCGATAGTCCTTTTTCCAAGAGTAAGCTTGCTAAACCATCCAGTGTATTGTCTTCCTGTATCCAGATCTTATTGTTTATGATATCAACATGAAAAATGATGTTGAAAATCCGACTGCTTTGGTCCCAGCCTAAAGCTAATAGTTGAAATTTATTGTGCTTTTCATCTGCAAGTATTTCATAGTCAACTGTAGGCAGATTAGAGCCTTGGAGATATACAGTGTATTCTCCAAAAACTTCCAATACTTTGCTCTGTAAAAAATTTACTCTTTCCATCCCGTAATGTTCTTTCGATTGGTTTCATAAAGAATGAACTTCATTTGGAGATCATGAATAACCTCCACTGCCCAATCAAAGGTTAAAATTTTATCGTAAACGAAGTCTGGTAAAGCAACGTACAATATTCTTTCTGAATCACTGTTGGAGAGTATTTTCTTATAAACATAGTACTGACCAACTGCCAACAGAAAATCATGGAGGATAGAAATATGTACAAAACTCTTGACTTCAACTGCAATACGCTTGCTCTCTTTTTCGGCAGTGATGATCTTTTCAGCACCTAAATCAGTTTGTAGCCCCCCTTCCTTGCGACTATGCAAAGAGTAAGGATCATGAGTGACGGTCCAGCCCTCTTTTTGAAGTGCTTCTTTGACCAAATTGTGAAAAATATCTCTTGCCAAAATTTTGTTTTAAGCCATCCAAATATAAGTCAATTTAGGGATAGATGCAACCAAAAAGTCAATGCAAATCAAACCCAATATCCTTCCGATAATACTTCCCCTCAAACTTGATCACCTCCGCATTGCGATTGGAAAATACCAATGCCTCATCAAAATTATCGCCATAAGAAGTCAGCGCAATAACCCGACCTCCATTGGTGATTACCTCTGAATCGACCATCTTGGTTCCAGCTTGGAAAACCATACTGCCTTCCACACGCTCCAGACCACTGATGACTTTACCTTTTTCGTAATCACCCGGGTAGCCACCAGATACCAAAATCACCGTAGCGGCCGAGCGCGGATCCATTACAATTTTTTGCTGATTCAAAGTTCCTTCCTCCGTTGCGATAAAAAGGCTCACTAAATCATTTTGCAAACGAGGCATCACCACTTCGGTTTCGGGGTCACCCATGCGGCAATTGTATTCGATCACGTAAGGCTCATTGCCCACTTTGATCAGGCCAAAAAATACAAAACCTTTGTATACAATGCCCCGTTTGGCCAGGCCATCAATGGTGGGGCGAATGATTTGGTCTTCTACTTTTTGCATCAACACTTCATCCACAAAAGGCACCGGCGAAACCGCGCCCATCCCGCCAGTATTCAACCCTGTATCCCCTTCTCCAATCCGCTTGTAATCCTTAGCTTCGGGCAAGATGAGATACTCTTTGCCATCAGTCAAAGCAAAAACCGAAAATTCGATGCCAGAGAGGAATTGCTCGATGACCACCTTAGCACTGGCTGCGCCAAATTTCCCGCTCAGCATCTCGCGCAATTCCTCTTGCGCTGCTTGCAAATCATCCAGAATGACCACTCCTTTGCCAGCGGCCAAACCATCCGCTTTGAGTACAATGGGTGGAGTTTGGGCCAAAATATAATCCAATCCTTCTTGTAAATTTGCCGAAGTGAACTCCCGGTAAGCTGCGGTGGGTATGCCCATTTCGAGCATAAATTCTTTGGCAAAAGCCTTGCTGCCTTCCAGTTGGGCCCCAATCTGCGAAGGACCAATCACGGGCAAGCTAGGAAAATGACTTTGAAAATAATCGTAAATACCGCGTACCAGAGGCTCCTCTGGCCCTACGACCAGCATGTCAATTCCTTCTTGCCAGACCAACGCAGCTACTGCCGGAAAATCATTGGGATCAAGGCTCACATTGGTGCCCAGCTCAGCAGTTCCGGCATTGCCTGGCGCAATCCAGAGGGCTCTACAAAGGGGACTTTGCCGCAGTTTCCAGGCCAATGCATGCTCTCTTCCTCCACTTCCCAGCAATAGAATTTTCATGGTCTCTCTGATTTTGGCCGCAAAAGTAAGAATTAATAAGGGAATCTGTTGATTTGTAGCAGAGTTAATTTGTTGAGTGGAAATCCATAAATATACTAATTTTGCCGCCGATTTCGTCAGCAAATCAATTCATTAGCAGCTTTATCATCATGATTACATACTTGAGAGGAGACATCACCCAAAGGACACCAACTTATATCATTGTTGATGTCAATGGGGTAGGGTATCTGGTGCACATCAGTTTGAATACCTATAGCCAGATTGAAAAAAAGGATGAGGTGAAAATCCTGACCCACCTCAACATCAAGGAAGACAGCCATACCCTATACGGTTTTGCAGATGAAACCGAACGCAGCCTTTTTCGCCACCTGATTTCGGTCAGTGGTGTAGGCCCGACTACCGCTCAAATCGTATTGTCATCGCTTAGCGCCGATGAATTACGCGCTGCCATCATCGGCGAACAAGAACAAGTTTTCCGTGCCGTAAAAGGCATTGGCCCCAAGATGGCCAAGCGGATTATTCTAGACTTAAAAGACAAATTGGTGAAAGATTCTGGCGATTTGCCATTAACATTTCCTTCACAAAACAATACTATCCGGGAAGAGGCGTTATCTGCATTGGTAGCTTTGGGCTTCCAGAAGATAGCGGTGCAAAAAGCCCTGAATCATCTCCTGAAAGACCAAGCCATCCAAAGTGTAGAGCAGCTTATCAAGCTCGCTCTCAGAGAGCTATCTGCATGAAATTAATAATTTTGGAGGCTTCCAGCGCTGTTGGTCGCTGAGCGAAGCCGAAGCGCAAACAGCGCTGGAAGCCTCCAAAATTATTGATTACCCTCCCAAAGACGCACCTAAGCTTTTTCCGGAAAACCGATTTTTTGGTTCCTGGGGTCCAGGACTCCAATGAATCTAGTTTCAAATCAAGCTATTTGAACCTAGAAACTTTGGAACTAAAAAACCCTTGAACTTTCGAACCGTTATTATCCCGTGTGCAGCAGTTGTTAATATGAATAAGACAATTTTACCATTCAGCTTGTTGTTAGGAATTGCCGTTACCCTGAGCGCGGTAGACGTAACCTATCATCCGACATTCAAATTCGGCACCAGGCCTGACCGAAGAAGCACCACCGCTTTGACCGACACCGTGCCGATCAAGGATCGCAAAGACAATTTTATCAATGCGCCCAAAACCAGCCCTTTTGACATCAAGGACCCTAAGGCCATTGATAAAAAAGTGGACTACGATCCTTCTTCTGGCAATTACCTCATCGAAGAGCGAATTGGTGAGGATTTTTTCCGTCCACCTTCATACATGACTTTTGATGAGTACACCAAGTACCGTCAAAAGCAAGACGAAACGTCTTACTTTCGTGAATTGTCCTCCAAAACCAGAGGCAAAAAGGATGACAAAAATCCATTGGATCCCTTCAGTAAAATCGACATCAAAAAAGATTTGATCGACCGCTTGTTTGGGGGGAATACCATCGACATCAAGCCGCAAGGTAACGTTGACCTCACTTTTGGTTACGACTACCAGCGCCTCGAAAACCCTATTCTGAACCTGCGCCAACGCGACCAGTTCTTGTTCGATTTTGACATGAACATTCAGATGAACGTGCAGGGTAAAATCGGGGAAAAACTCAACCTCAATACCAATTACAATACCGGCGCAGCTTTTGACTTTGACCAAGTCATCAAATTGAACTACGACAGCCAAAAATTTGGAGAAGACGATATCCTCAAAAAAATCGAAGCGGGTAACGTGAGTATGCCCCTGCGTGGTACCCTGATTCAGGGCGCTCAAAGCCTTTTTGGGATCAAAACTGAGCTCCAGTTTGGCCACCTGCGCCTGACCGGTTTGGTATCGCAACAAAAATCTGAGCGCAAAAACATTCAAATCCAGGGCGGTAGCCAACAACAGGAATTCGATGTCAAAGCGGACGAATACGACGAAAACCGCCACTTCCTGCTTTCACACTACAACCGTGAAGTATTTGAACCTGCGCTGCAAAACCTGCCCCAAATCCGCTCCTTGTTCAAGTTGGAAAACATCGAAGTGTGGATCACCAACGACCGCAACGAAGTGGACAACGTACGCGACATCGTAGCCTTAGCCGACTTGGGCGAAGGCCGTGATGAATGGCTGGTCAATGGCAACTCCGTTGACATTCGCCCCGGAGCACCCAAAGACATCACCGGAATTCCACTGCCCGACAACCGGGCCAACAACCTCTACGATCGGGTAATTGGGCAGGGTGACGCTCGTGCCATCGAAAAGTCGATCAGTACCCTGCAAAACCAATTCGGCATGGTGCCTACCCGTGACTTTGAGAAGGTAACCGCGCGTAAGTTGAAGCCGAACGAATATACGGTTCATCCTGAACTGGGCTTTGTCTCTTTGCGCATCAATGTATTGCCCGACCAAACTGTGGGGGTCGCTTACCAGTATACCTACAACGGTCGCTCCTTTAAAGTGGGAGAATTGTCCAACAACTCGGAAAACATCCGCCCCGACTCTTCACTGAACGTGTTGTACGTCAAATTGCTCAAAAGCACCATCCAACGCACCGACGTAGCGACCTGGGACCTGATGATGAAAAACATCTACCCCACTGGTGCAGTTCAGGTAGACCAAAAAGAATTCCGCCTGGATATTTATTACGAAGACCCAGGAAAGGGGGTAAAACGTTTTTTGCCCGAAACCAACCTGCAAGGCGTGCCGCTTTTGCGCGTGTTCAACGTGGATGTGCTGAACATTCAAGGCGACCCGCAGCCCGATGGGGTCTTTGACTTTGTGCCGGATTTGACCATCAATACCAATACCGGAAGGATCATGTTCCCGGTTTTGGAACCCTTTGGGTCATCCCTGCTCAAAAAAATCAAAGATACCCCAACGGATATTTCCAATAAGTACATCTACCAGGAATTGTACGACTCAACCTTGTTCCGAGCGCAGGAATTTCAGGAGAAAAACCGCTACGTGATCAAAGGAACCTATAAGTCGAGCGTTTCTTCCGAAATCTCCTTGGGTGCCTTCAACATTCCTCAAGGCTCGGTCAAAGTGAGTGGCGGTGGACAACAATTGATTGAAGGCCGCGACTACGAAATCGACTACAACTTGGGGCGTTTGCGCATCCTCAATGACGCCATCCTGGCTTCGGGTGCCCAAATCAACGTTTCACTGGAAGACAATACCCTCTTTGGTTTCCAAAACCGCAGTATGATGGGTTTGCGCGCCGATTACGAAATTGACAAAAACTTCAACATCGGGGCAACTCTCATGAAGCTCTGGGAGCGGCCCTTTACCCAAAAAGTAAACATCGGGGAAGATCCCATCAACAACAACGTGTATGGCCTCGATGTCAACTTCAAACGGGAGGCGCCCTGGCTGACCAAAGCGATAGACGCCATTCCTGGTCTTTCCACCAAGGCACCTTCCAGCATCAGTTTTACGGGAGAAATAGCCGCGATCCGCCCTGGTCACGCCAGAGCGATCAACCAAAACCGCAAGGATAAAGGTGGGGTGGTATACGTCGACGATTTTGAGGGTGCCAACAATACCTTCGACTTGCGCCAACCCATCATCAATTGGTACCTGTCTAGTGCGCCATCTGATCAAAACTCCGGCAACCCCGCCGCACGTCCCGAAGCCCTCTTTCGCGACGATGTGACCTATGGCTACAACCGCGCCAAATTGAGCTGGTACCGCATCGACAACTTTGGCATCCGAACCGGACAGCAGGACAACGTGAACCCCTACACCCGGGTTATTCCCCAAAACGAAGTATTTCCCAACCGCCAATTGCAGTTGACGGAATTGCCGAACATTCAAACCCTGGACATCGTCTTTAACCCTCGGGAGCGGGGCCCATACAACTTTGAACAGCCCAATGGGAGTGCATTTTCCAAGGGTTTGGAATTTGTGGGTGGAGAAACTTTGTTGAAGGATCCTAAGTCTCGTTGGGGTGGTATGATGCGGGCATTGACCACCAATGACTTCCAAACCGCCAACATCGAATTCCTTGAATTCTGGATGTTGAGTCCTTTCCTCAATGAAGATGGGAGTGGTAGCGCCGCACCAGATGCCGATAAAAAACAAGGCTACTTGACCTTCCAATTGGGGAACATTTCGGAAGACATCCTCAAAGACGGTTTGCGCTTTTTTGAAAATGGCTTACCTAGTAGTTTCAACAAAGACCGTCGAACCAGAGAGACTTCCTGGTCAAAAGTACCCCTTACCCAGCAGGTTACTGCCGCTTTTGACAACGATACCACTTCGCGGCGTTTGCAGGACGTTGGTTTGGATGGCCTGAGTGATGCCGGTGAACGGGCAAAATTTGCACCCTGGCTGAATGCCATCCGCGCCGTGAATACCAATGCCGCTTCACGTTTGGAGCAAGACCCTTCCGGTGACAACTTCCGCTTCTGGAATGACCCTAGTTTCCCGGACAACGTTGACGTAGTTACCCGTTACCGCGACTTCAACAACCCGGAAGGCAACTCCGAGACGAACACCAGCCGTCAAAGCCAGAGTTCTTCAACCAACAACCCCGATGCAGAAGACCTCAACTTCGACAATACCCTCAACGAAACGGAAGCCTACTTCCAATACCGCATTCCGATTTTCCACGATAAAAATGGAGAAATCAACTTGGATTCGGCAACATTACGTGATGGAGGGGTGAAACTCGTCACTGACCGCATTGAAAAGGATGGCCGTATCTGGTACCGTTTCCGCATGCCACTGAGCCAGTTCGATCGGGCGGTAGGCGGGATTCGGGATTTTCGCTCCATTCGCTTTATGCGGATTTTGTTGGATGGTTTCGAAAAGCAGGTCAACTTCCGTTTTGCCACCATGGAATTTGTGCGCAACCAATGGCGGAAATACACCCAGGATTTGTCGCCAGAAGTAGACAGAACCTGTGGGGTTGATGAACTAACAGTTTTTGAAGTAGACGCTGTCAATATTGAAGAAAATACCGACCCCAGTGAAGCACGCCCATTTGGTTATGTATTGCCCATTGGCATTCAACGGGAACAATCCATCGGAGGGGTCATCAATACGCTGCAAAATGAACAGTCTTTATCTTTGAGTTTGCAAAGATTATGTGATGGAGATGAACGGGCAGTTTTTAAAAACATCGGCTTGGACATGCGGGTGTACGAGCGCTTCAAAATGTTCGTACACGCTGAAGATTTTGAGCAACCCCTTACTGAAAAAGACAGTTCGGGCTTGCGTGTCTTTGTACGTTTGGGTAGTGACTTCAAAAACAACTACTATGAGTATGAAATGCCATTGACTTTTTCCCAACTCAGTCGATTGCCCAAGACGGAAACCCCTAGCACTTCTCCAGAATACAAAAAGGAGGTGTGGCGGCTCGAAAACGAGTTCGATTTTCCGCTAGCATTGTTGCGAGAAGCCAAAGAAAGACGAAATGGAGCAGGGACTAACCTGGATCAAGAATACGTAGAGCAAGTCATAGTCGAACTGGAAAACAAGGAAAAGGCAACCCGTTGGGTCAAAGTGCGTGGAAATCCTAACCTAGGTAATGCCAAAATTGTGATGATTGGCGTTCGTAATCCAAAGGGGGGGCTTCTTGAGCCATCTGGTGCGGTAGTTTGGGCCAATGAAATGCGCCTCACTGGCCTCGACGAGCGGGGTGGGGTAGCGGGGATTGCCCGGATGGACATCCAAATGGCCGACCTGGGCAACGTGACCATTGCTGGTAATTTTGGTAGCATTGGTTATGGGGCCATCGACCAAAAAGTACAACAACGCAGTCGTTTTGACAATTCCGGATTCGACATTGCCGGCAACCTTGAATTGAACAAGTTTTTGCCCCAAGACTGGAACTTGCGCCTGCCTTTTTACGCCCAATACTCTCGCAATGTTGAAACGCCCGAATTCGATCCTTACGACTTGGACATCATTTTGAAAGAAAAAATCCGCAAAACGGACAATGCTACCGTGCGTGACTCCATCGAACGGACTACGCGTGAAATCAGCACTGTAAAAAGTTACAATTTCACCAATGTACGCAAGGAACGTGGTGGCCAAAACCAGAGCAAACCCATGCCTTGGGATATCTCCAACTTCTCAGTGAGTTATGGCTATACGGCTACCGAACGCAGCGACCCCTTTATCGAAAGCGACCAGATTGAGAAATACAATGGTGGGATCAATTACCAGTTCAGTACCCAAGCCAAGTACATTCAGCCCTTGAAAAAACTCAAGGGCAGTGCGCTCAAGCTGATTTCAGAACTGAATTTCAACCCGCTCCCCAGCTCTTTCACCTTTAGTTCCTTGATGGATCGGCAGTTTCAGACCACCAAGTACCGCTTTACCGACCTGGATCCCAAGTATAGCACCTTCTTCAACAAACGATTCCTCTGGGCGCGCGACTACAACCTGCAATGGGATTTCACCAAAGGCCTGAAATTCAACTTCAACGCAGCCAATGATGCGGTGATTGATGAACCTGATGAATCGGAATTGCGTGAACGAGGCTTGCCATTGGCGGAGCAAAACCGTTACCGCCGGGACAGCATCTGGAGCAACGTCAAAAACCTCGGGCGGACCAAAAACTATCAACACGAGTTTACCATCAACTATACCGTACCGACCAAGTTGATTCCCTACATGGAGTGGGTAGGCATCAAGGGCCAATACCGGGGCAACTACGGTTGGACTGCAGCTGCTTTGAACACCGACTCCCTGGGTAACGTGCTCCAAAACGGGCAGAACATTCAGGCCAACGCCGACTTCAACTTTGACCAGCTGTACAATAAAATTCCCTTCCTGCGCAAAATTGAGCAAGTAGCGCGTACGGGAGGATCCGGTCAAGAAAACCGCCGGGGCAGCCAGGGCGATGACAAGGACAAGGAGAAAAAAGCCAGCGCCGAATTGTCGCCAGCTTTGAAATTGATCTTACGGCCCTTATTGTCGCTGCGCAAAGCGCGCTTCAACTACTCTGAACAGCACAATACCGTGGTGCCAGGTTATATGCCTGCTTCCCGCTTATTGGGGATGAACCAGTTCAATTCCCCAGGTTGGGATTTTGTAGCAGGGATTCAGCCGCGCATCGCCAAATTGCGCGAGGATGAATACGGTACAGAAAAAGACTGGTTGGCTCAATCAGCGAATCAGGGCTGGATGTCGAGCAGCGTATTCCAAAACCGGGAAGTAACCCAGCTATCCACCCAAAACTGGGATGCCCGCGTCACCATCGAGCCTTTCCGCGACATGCGCCTCGACCTGGACATCAGCCGCAGCTATACCCAAAACCACTCGCAGTACTTCAAGGACACCTTGCTGGACAACAATACCCGCTTTGTTCACGCCATTCCTCAGGATGTGGGTACTTTGACGATGTCGTACTCAGCGCTCAAAACCTTGTTCCGAGGCGATACCGCTGATTTGCGCACCCTCTTCAAAACTTTTGAGAACAATCGGATTATCATTTCGCAACGTCTGGGTAATGGTGAGCACGTGGATACGACCCTGGCAAAACAGGGCTATACCTTTGGTTATGGGCGTACCCAACAAGAGGTGTTGATTCCGGCGTTTTTGGCCGCTTATACCGGGCAAGATCCCCGGGGCGTCAATTTGAACCTGTTTGAATTGTTGCCACAAGTCAACTGGCGCTTTACTTACAATGGTTTGAGCCGCTTGCCTTTCTTTAAGGAATATTTCCAGAGTTTTAGTTTGACGCACGGGTACAAATCTGCGTTGACCATCAATACCTTCAACACGGGCCTGGACTTCCTGCGCACCCGCGATCAGGGCTTCCTCAACGAGTTGAACAACAACTTCTACCCCCGCCTGGAAGTACCCGAACTGGTGATTCAGGAGGGCTTTAACCCGCTGATCGCAGTGAGTGCGGCCATGAAAAATGGCATGACCTTCAACTTCGATTACAAGTTGACCCGCAACCTGGCCATGAGTTTTGTGAGCAACCAGCTAGCGGAAACGCGGCGCAAGGAAATTGTCTTTGGGTTTGGTCACAAAATCAATGATTTCGACATCAGCTCTCTTTTTGGCAAAACCAAAAAGAAGAAACGCCCTGCGCCTAAGCCAAGTACGACTCCGGGTTCAACTCCGGGTAGCACCGCCATTGCCCCGAGAGGCCTGGATTTACAGTTCAACTTCTCTCTCAGCGATGACGTAACCTTCAACCACTTGCTCGATCAAGGGGTGCGGGAACCTACCCGTGGTAGTTACAACCTGAGCATTTCTCCTTCGGCTGAATACAAACTGAACCAGCGCCTGTCGTTGCGCTTCTTTGTGGATTATCGTCGGAGTGAACCAAAAACTTCAGCGGGGTATCCAAGAACGGATTCTTCGGGTGGGGTAGTGGTGAGATTTGCGTTGCAATAATTTTTAAGTGAAAAGTGAAAAGTGAAAAGTGAATAGTGAATAGCACGTACACCAGCAGCCTTTCAACTTTTTTGTGTGATTTTTTTGCATAAAAATTTGGGATGAAGCGGGAAGTGCATTTTTTTCACTTTTCACTTTTCACTTTTCACTTTTCACTTTTCACTTTTCACTTTTCACTT
>JAIYAV010000306.1 GCA_027488855.1 Saprospiraceae bacterium | reverse complement strand
TGAGCTATTTTTTGCTTTGACAAGGCACGAGGAAGGCGCATAGCAAGCCTACGCAACTGACGAGTAACGCAGCCAAATCAAAAAAGAGCCAGTCAGGTGTTTACTTTATTTTATTTCTGTTCCTAATAACCTGGATTCTGTGTTACATTCGGATTGTTTGCAATTTCACTGAATGGAATTGGCCACAATAGTAACTTGGGATTAAAGGGAACAATACTTGTGTTTTCGGTTCGGCCACCTGCCCAAGTATTTGTAGCACTGGTAAATGTGGGTAACCCGGGTTTCAGTGTGGGCAAAAAAGTACCAAATTGGTATTCATACATGGTCTTTCCGTTGGGGCCTTTCATACGCACCAAATCAAACCAACGTTGCCCTTCACCCACAAACTCCAAGGCTCGTTCATCTACGATCTTTTGGCGAAATCCGTCCTTTGTCAAGCCTGCTGCTAAGTTTTCAGGAGTGGTACGTTGCACACCGTTTGCATTTCTAGCCCTTGCCCTAAGTTTATTAAATTCGGCATAAGCTACCGCAGTTGGGCCATTCAGTTCATTTTCAGCTTCTGCCTTAATCAGAAATACTTCTGACAATCTGATTATGGGCAGATCATTTTCAGCATTTCTTCCATCAAGGGCTCTGCCATCTACGTATTTAAAAAGGTAGGGCTGTGTTTCTGTCAGTTCATTACTGGTAGTTGAGGCCCTGACTTTGGGAAAACAAACCACCGTACGGCTTGGGTTAGACGTATTGGCAAAAGAGGTCAGTATAGACACCTCAAAACGATAATCATTTAAAAAGTCACCTGTACCATATCGTTCTCCAAACCAAGGCTGGACCCTCAAATTGCCACCACCAGTTTTTAATGCACCGCTGCCGCCAACGTTGGCCATATTTGAAGGTGTATTCATCACTCCATGTTCAGAACCAACCCCAGATGCATTGGCAACTTGTGCATCTCTGGTAAATTGAATAGCAAAAATAACTTCCTGATACGATGCGGCTTCCTTGTCCACATTCCAAAGGTCATTATAGGAGGGGATTAAACTGTATTGTCCAGATGTGATGACACTATCAGCGTAGGTTTTGGCCAATTGATAAAACTTTGCTGACTCTGAGCCGTTCCCATTCAAGTCTAAATAATTACCATAAGTTAGGTAAGCCTTTGACAACATTGCCTGTGCTGCGCCCTTTGTTGCGTGTCCAAATTCAGCCGATGGCAAACTTGTTCTTCTCAACAATCGTTTGCTAGCTTCCTCAAAATCGGCAAAGATTTGCGTGTACACTTGGTCAACAGAACTTCTGGGTAGTTGCAAATCATCATCAAGCGATGTTGGCTTCGTTTTTAAAGGCACTCCTCCCCACATTCTAACTAGATAGAAATAGCTAAGCCCCCGCAAAAAATACATTTCGCCCTTTACCCTTTGCTTATAAGCTTCATTGGCATTAACAGGATCTATTTTATCGATTAAGAAATTTGCAGAATTGATGGCTTGATACAACGTCGACCAGAAATTAGACACTTCACTTGAAAAAGGATCTTGGGTTTTACTGCTGTAACGGCTTCCATAAGCTGCTCCGGGACGGGTATTCAAATCGTCAGCCGCAAGAAAATAAGTCATGTAGCTGGATTTAAACCCACCGAATGAGGAAAAGCGAGCGTACGTTCCATTGACAAATGTGGTGATGTTGCCCTGGTTTTTCAAACTATTCTCAGTGGTCAAGGTATCAAAAATCTGTTGATCAACGCTACAGGCCACTAAACCGCCAAGCAAAAAGACAAGAAGGAATATTTTCAATTTCATTTTAGTAAAGTTTTGATTGGTTAACAAATCCGTGCCTGTTTAGAAACCAATAGTAGCACCGACCGAATAAGTGCGGTACTGAGGAATGGTACCATTGTCGATACCAGGAGTTAAGGCACTATTGGCGTTTGCACTCACTTCGGGGTCGTATCCTTTGTAATTGGTAAAAGTCAGTAGATTGGTAGCTGATGCAAACACTTTGGCATTGCGGAGCCACTTGATCTTATCTGTCTTAAAATTGTAAGCCAGGGAAACATTCTTCAGGCGGACAAACGAGCCATCTTCGATCAAGAAGCTGCTCAGATTTTGAAAACTGGCCGTCTGTGTTGATCTCGGGGCCGGATAATAATTACTGGTTCCCTCGCCTGTCCAGCGGTTTTCGTAGGCTTCTCTTCGGATATTGTTCACACCGAGATAATTCATGTTGTCAATCTGAAAACGATTTAGATTAGCTATATCCTGGCCAAGGCTGCCCATAATAAACACACTCAAATTGAAGCGCTTATAAGAAAAGTCATTGGTCAAGCCAAACACAAAATCAGGATATGGATTGCCAATGATGGTTCTGTCAGCAGAAGTGATAGCCCCATCGCCATTCACATCTTTAAATTTAATATCGCCAGCTCTGGGGGTACCAATTGGCTTAGGCCCATTGGCAATTTCGTCGGTCGTCTGATAAATTCCGTTATGTACATAGCCAAAGAAAGCCCCAATAGGATAACCCTCTAATGCTGTTGAGATAGGCTGATTGATGGCATTTACTCCCCCAAAGTAATTTGGGCCAAACAATTGGACTCCACCTCCCAATTGGTCTACATTATTGATGTTTCTGCTGATATTTCCAGAAATATCCCAAGTGAATCCTTTATTCAATATGGCTGCGGAAAAATCAAATTCTATACCTTTATTGGTCACTTTGCCAAAGTTAGTGGCATAATTTCCAAAACCCGTTGAGGTGGGTAAAGCGAGGTTGATTAACAAATCGTCCGTGGTTTTGAGATAGACTTCAACACCAAATTTTAGCCGATTTTTCAACAGTACTACATCCAGACCAGCATTCCATTGGGTAGTGGTTTCCCATCCAAGATTTTTGTTCCCCAAGGCTCCCGGCACTAAGCCCGTTACGATGGTAGTACCGATGGGCACTCTTTGGGTAAATACTCTATCCAAATCAGAGCCAACTCCGATGCTTTGGTTGCCTGATACGCCATAACTCACCCTTAATTTAAGCTCTTTAATCAGCTTGTTATTTTTGAGGAATGACTCATTGTGCAGATTCCAGCCAAGGGCAGCTGAAGGGAAAAATGCCCATTTATTGCCTGGTGCCAAACGGGTAGCACCATCCGCTCTTCCAGTCAGGGTGACTAAGAACCGATTGTCAAACACATAATTGGCTCTTCCGATAAACGAGGATAGCCCCCATTTTTGGTAGCTGTTTGACGGCACAACAGAATTATTGGCAAGACCGAAATTGTAAAAAAGCAAAGTCTGCGTAGAAAAGTTGCTAGCTTGAACACCAAAAGTTTTGGCGGTCCACTCCTGCCAGGCATATCCGCCAACCGCATTCAATCGGTGTTTTTTACCAAAACCTTTGTTATACGAAAGGGTGTTTTCAATCAGGTAATTGATGTTTTTGTTTTCACCATGATAGCCAACGCCATTTTGTTGATCTCCCTGAAATGTGCCCGATGGTAAAAAAGCATTCCTTTCAGATAAAGTGGCGTTTACACCGCCGTTCACGGTAAAGGTCAGGCTTTTGTTAATTTTATAATCGCCCCTTAAATTGGCCAGATACACCTGAGATTGAGCATGGTTGAGTGCCAATTGAATAACGGTTAGGGGGTTTCCTGCAGCAGCTGTATTGGGTTCTGTCTCTTCAGCATCAGCAAAGGGTGCTACAAAAGGACGAAAGGTTAAGGCTCCGTTTACAACCGCTCCTTGAGGGTTACCATTGTTATTGTTTTGTTGGGCAGATTTATTAAAATTGAGCGATGCACTAAAATTCGTGCTGAGCTTAATTTTAGAGGAGATCTGCCGCTCCACATTGGCCCTGAATGAACCCCTGGTAAAAGACGAATTTTTCACAATGCCAATTTGATTGGCATAGTTAGCCGAAACCAGGTATTTCGTTCTTTCATCTCCTCCTGAAGCCGACAATTGATGTTCAGTAGAGACAGCCTCTTGATAAATTAGCTCCTGCCAATTGTTATCCGATGGCAACGTAGTGGCTATAGCAGGTGCTCTAAAGGCCGAATCAAGGCCACTATTCAGCCGGGCTTCATTGGCATACTTAATAAAATCAGCTGTATTCAGCATCGATATTTGCTTAGGCAAGCGGCTGACATCCCGCCTAAAGGTATAGGTAATCTGATCTTTCTTTAATTTACCTTTTTTGGTAGTGATAATGACCACGCCGTTTGCACCCCGAGAACCGTAGATTGCGGTTGACGAGGCATCTTTCAAAATCTCAATAGATTCTATATCATTGGGGTTGATTGATGCTAGGGGGTTGGCGGCAGGTGCGGATGATGACCAGCCATCTGAGCCAGTTGTTGCTCCCAGGGCATTTTGGCCACTTTCGATAGGAAACCCATCTAAAATGATCAACGGTTGATTTGACCCCGTAACTGATGCAGCTCCCCGAATCATAAATGTCATCCCAGACCCTGGGGCCCCAGAGTTTTGAGTGATTTGTACACCCGATACACGGCCTTGTATCAATTGGTCAATGGAAGTGATTGGTTTATCCTCATTGCCTTCTGCTTTCAGCTTAGCCACAGCTCCGGTAAGATCACTCTTTCTCAGTTCACCATAACCCACAACGACGACTTCGTCTAATGATCTGGAATCAGGTAGGAGGGTTACGGCAATGGGGTTGCCTCCATCCACGATAAGTTCCAAGGTAGAATATCCTACGAAAGAGAAAATGAGTACTGTTTTGTCCTTGGGCAAATCGATGCTGAACTTTCCATTCACATCCGTGGTTGTTCCCAACTGGGTCCCCTTCACCACAACACTGACTCCTGGTAAACCTGCGCCATTTTCATCACTGACCTTCCCTTTGATGATTTGACCAAGAGACCGCACCTCAATGGTTTCCAAGCCTTTGGGGGCGAGTTCAGATTTGAATTTAGGCAATTTGCGCAGGATGATGTATTTCCCAACTACTTCATAGCCGATTTGGCGGGAAGTCAAAAGTTTGTCCAAAACCAGTGCCAGGGGCTCCTGTTGTACCTTTAGATTTATTTTCTCCTGATCGCTGACGACCTGTGGTTCGTAGCTAAACTTGATGTTAGCATTTTTCTCAATAGCATTCAATACTTTGCGCAAATTCTGCTCCTGCAAGGAAAGAGAGACTGGACGATTGAGCACATCCTCCCTTTGGTATTCATGGCCATTGACAGCGCCTAATTTGAAGTATACAAGGCACAAAAGAATGGGTAAAAAAAACAGAACCTTGACCGGATGTCGAAGTTTCTTCATAGTTTTGATCGTTTTGTAGGTTAATTGAAAAGAACTCGCAAAATGTATTTCCATTTGTGTACTCGCCAAAGTCAACCTGGAAATACTGGTCGGTGTAGTTTCTGCTCACCGACCTTTTTTATCGTTTCATTGGATCTTATTTTGGTTAGAGACGATGATTTGGGCATCAACAATCTGATAGGACAAGCCCAGGGTTTTACAAATGACTTCCAGTTTTTCGTACAAGGATTCATTTTCCAAACTCACCGTAAGCGATCGGGTTGCCATTTCACTAGTTTCATAAACAATATCTACTCCATAGGCATTTTCGAGTGTGCTGAACACTTCCACCAAGGGTGTATCATTAAATTCGAAAGGCACCAGTGCATTGGGGCTTTGAATCACCACGGGCTTTTCCACCAAAGTTCTGCTGAGTTGTTGCGCTTGTGTATTGTAAATCGCTTGCTGATTGGGGGTCAAAATCAGGCCATTGAGTTGGGTATTGAACTGACGTTTAGCATATTCTTTTTCGGAAAAAACCGAAACCCGTCCAGTACGCACGGCTATGCTAACCTCTGGAGCTTCAGCGTATGCTTTGATCCTAAAACTGGTACCCAATACCTTGGTTACCGTCTGATTGGCATATACTAAAAATGGCTTTTCAGGATTTTTAGCCACCTCAAAAAAGGCTTCACCACTGAGCCGAACGAGGCGTTGGGCGCCTTTGAACTTGCGAGGATAGGATAAGCGGCTATTTTTAGCCAGGGTGACCAAAGTTCCATCGGCCAGATGAATTTTGAGGACTTGGTTGCTGTGGTTGACTTCCTGAATGGAATTGGACTCGCTTTGCTGCTGAGCAATTGAGGGTACCTCAAGATTGGATTGCCAAAAACGCAAGCCCCATAACAATCCCAACACTAAAGCTATTGCGGCCGCTGCTCTCCAGAGCCCTGGATTGCGCCAGAACATACGCGGCTTGGGTTGCAGGGTATGTTGAACTTTTTGCCAGATCTGATGGGCAGCAGTCTGGTCTTCAGACCGATTTTCAACACGGTGTAGATCCAAAACCAGGGTGCGGGCAAGCAAAACCTGGTCAGTTTTTTCAGGGTGTATTTGCAAAAAATTCTCCCAAAAAGCATTGACCTCCGGTTCGGGTGCCAGTACCCAGCGCTGAAAAGAGGCATCAAAAGCAAAATCTTCTACCTCGTATTGTTCAAAATCCTTGGACATGGATGAAATGTGTTTTCTATCCAGTGCAAAGAAGAGGCTGTTTTAATCCATTTTTTAGGAAAAAAAATCAAAAATTTTGCCAAAAAAAGAATAATGGCAATAAATGCTGGTATAGGCGGAGGATGTCCTTGAGCGTTTTGAGGGCGGTGTAGATGAATTTACAGGCGGATTGGTAATTGACGCCCATGATTTGGGCCACCTCTTCATTGCTCAGGTTTTGATAATAGCGCAAATGGATGGCTTCTTGCTGGCGTTTGGGGAGTTGGCTCAAGGCTCTTTCCAGTTGCTGGGTACGCAATTGGGCATCTTCTACCTGGAACAGTTCCTGCTCAATGGTTGATTCGCTTCCAATTGGATCAAGTTTGTCCAAATCAACCAAAGGTTTATTGCCGAGATTACGCAGCAATTTGTAGCGCAAAGCCTTGAGTAAATAATAACGAACGGATATCACATCTGCAATTCGCTCCCGACTTTCCCACAGCTCAACAAACAAGTCATGGATGGCATCGTGGAGCTGACTGCGATCCGGCGTGATTTTTTGGCCATAACTCAAAAGAGACTGAATGTGCAATTGGTATAGCTGGGCAAAAGCAGTTTCTTCTCCGGCTTTAAAGCGTTGCCAGAGTAGTGATGTTTCCTGAGAATTGTCAGGCCTGGATAGTGCCATTTGCTGCACGATTTTGCTGCTGTATTCGAGTGCCAAAGTAAAGCAATTTATTTAAGCCGACGATAGCTTGAACGGGTTGCGCTAAATACACCTATCCAAGCCCACCTCGCGTTTACTTGGCCCCGTCGATGGCACTTTGGGTACTTTTAGCTGTATTGAGCTTGCGAAACTTGGCATTTTCAATCTTGAGCACCACCGCGTTTGGCCAGCGATTGTTGGTATAAAAGCGTTGACCGTTGACGGCGCTGACCACCAGTCCAATGGGCGTTGGAGCGAGATAGGTCTTGGCGTCGAAATCCTTTTTGTATTCCACCAACTCCGACTTATACCCCAAAATACTGACCTTCGTATTGGCATTGCCTTCTATATGGGTCAAGACCAGCGCCTTGCGGTCTCCGTATTTCCAATCGTCAGCGCCACTGCGCAGCACATAGGCATAGATGTATTTCTCGTCGTTGGATTGGGTATACCAAATGTTTTCTTCGCGAATGATGGGTAGGGGCTTGACTTTATAGATGGCTTCAGCATTGGCAAAATTCCACAAAGCGACTTCCTGGAGAAGGGCCTCCTGTTCGATTTGGATTTCACCATTGGGCTTTGGGCCAACATTGAGCAAAAAATTCCCCCCCTTTGCCCGAATTTCGACAAGCATATTGATCACTTGCGTACCCGTTTTGTGCGGATCATTGGTAGGCTTGTAACCCCAATCGGTACCCATGGTGTAGCAGGCCTCCCAGGGGCGCGGCAGGGGTTCATTGGGTGTGACCTGTTCGGGGGTTTTCATCAAGTCCCGAGTAATCACCAGGTCGGGTTGTAAAGACCAGGCGTATTCGCGCAAGCCATCGCCAGGGCCGTCGATGAATAAAATATCGATTTTACCATATTGCGTCATTAATTCCTGTAGTTGACGTTTGTCATACGCCATCAGGCCGGGGTTATTAGCCGGATAGTGCTGGGGCAATTGCAAGCGGCCAATGGGAATTTTATTTTGGTGAAAATAATAAAAGTCTTCGGGTGAAAAGTAAATTCCAATGGCGATGCCCTCGCGGCGAAAAGCATCGATGATTTCTTTCGTGATGTCGCGACCAAATGGAGTATTCATCACATTGAAAGGAGTGGTAGCCGTTTTGAACATGCAAAAACCCGAATGGTGTTTGGTCGTAAATACCACATATTTCATGCCAGCCAACTTGGCCAATTTAGCCCAGGCTACCGGGTCGAATTTTTCAGGATTAAAATATTGGGGCAAATCTTTGAAGTAACGTTCAACATATTCGTCAGAAGCGCCGGATAAAGAATGGCTAATGACTGCACCCAAGGTCACATCGACATTCCAATGGATAAAAAGGCCAAAACCTAAATCCTGGAACCATTGAACTCTTTCGGGTTGATTGGTCACTTGCGGCTGTGCCGACGCAGCTTGCAGGAACAGGGATACCAACAAAACTGTAAAATAGGATCGAAGTGTAAGGGTAGTGAACATGACTGTTTGTAGTTGATGTAGGATAATTACCAGATCGACAAAAAGTTGGATTGAGAGGTAGCATCAGCTTTTGCGCAACAGCACAAAAACCTTACTACCCTCTATCCAATACTTAAAATCTGCTTAGTTCAGAGTTTTATGCTTTACTTAGCACATATTTTGATAACTGGAGTCCTACAAAATAACAGCATCCTTGAACCTGATTGTCCCGTTATTTTGGCCAATCTTTCCTGTATTTTGGCAAAATAAGGGCTCAAAGTGCACGATCCAGGTGTACATAACCGCCGTCCACATGGATCAACTACCCAGTGGTGTGGCTTGATTTTTCGGAAAGTAAAAAGGCAACCATATTCGCAATTTCCAGGGTGCTGCGTGTTTATTGTTTAGATTAAACATGTCGAAATTGATTACAAATTCACCCCACGACGCCAAGGGATGAAATCATCCTGCCCCAGGAGTTCAGCCTTGGTACGACGGGTACCGGAAGCCAATTCGATGACCCATTCCAGCAGGGCAACGCCATTTTCATTGATGGTCTGATCTCCAGAAATGACGGGGCCAGAGTCAAAGTCAATGATGTCGTGCATCCGCTGAGCCAGACCAGTAGTGGTTGAAACCTTAACAGTAGGTGTAATTGCGTTTCCAGTAGGCGTACCAAGACCAGTGGTAAACAAAATTACATTGGCGCCAGAAGCAGCCATGCCTGTAGTGGCCAGCACATCGTTGCCTGGCGTACAAAGCAAGTGCAAGCCAGGTCTTTGGGGTTGCTCGGTGTAGTTCAAAACGCCAGCGATGGGGGCATTGCCGCCTTTTTTAGCTGCTCCTGCCGATTTGATGGCGTCCGTGATGAGGCCATCCCGGATGTTGCCCTTAGAAGGATTCATGTCAAACCCAGCGCCCACAGCGGCGGCCTGTGCAGCGTATTCCTGCATCAGGAGCATAAATTTTTCAGCATCTTCGCGCTGTTCACAACGATCGATTAAAGATTGCTCCACACCACAGAGTTCCGGAAATTCAGCAAGCAAAGTTTGAGCACCCAGCGTGGTCAAAATATCAGATAAATAACCCAAAGCAGGATTGGCAGAAATGCCTGAAAAACCATCCGAACCACCACACTTGAGCCCGATGTTCAATTTTGCAATGGGGATCGCACGGCGTTCTTGTTGGTTGATCTCAATCAATCCCTGGAAGGTTTCCCGGATAGCAGCACTCAACAAGGCATGTTCAGTACCATATTGCTGTTGATCAAAATAGAGCAGGGGTTTATCAAATTGAGGGTTACGGGTATGTATTTCTTGTTTTAAATCTTCCAAACTCGTTTTTTGACAACCTAAACTCAACACGGTAATGCCGGCCACATTAGGATTGAGGCAAAAACCTGCAAAGACGGCGGCCAGTGTTTGTGCATCCTGATTGGTGCCACCACACCCCATTTCATGGGTCAAAAACTTGATGCCATCTACATTGGAAAAAATGGGGTTAGGGTAGGAAGGGAGGGCCACCTCCGCTGCTGCCTCCAGGTTTTGTAGGGTATGCGAGTCCCCTTGGCGGTAAGCTTGTAAAAGTTGATGAACCTGTTGGCGGTATTTATCGGGTTGAGCAAAACCCAGTTCACGTTCCAGGGCATCTTTCATCACCATAACATTGCGGTTTTCACAAAAAACCAGCGGAATGACCAGCCAATAATTGCGCGTACCCACCCGACCATCGCTGCGTGGATAACCTAAGAATGTACGCTGCTGCCAAGCGCTGACATCTGGTGCGTGCCAGTGATAGGCCTGTTTTTTATCCACGCCGTAGGCCTCGGCATCATGCTGGAGATTCTGAGTATGAATGAGTCCTCCCTGGAGTATAGGCTGAGTCGTTTTGCCCACAAGGACTCCGTACATGATCACTGCTTCGTTGAGGCCAAGACGTTGAACACTGAATTTATGCTTGGCAGGGATATCCTGCGGCAATTCAAAAGTGTGCCCGCTAAAGGAAATGCGTTTCCCTTGAGGCAAATCCTGCAAAGCCACCAATACATTGTCCTGGGGGTGGATTTGTAAAAAAGCATGTTGAAGTCGACCGGACATGATTTACAGTTTGGATTCCGAAAGAAAAACAGTCATACTGCGTGCGTAATGTGCGCCAGAGATTTAATGCGGTGACCGCGCCAACCAAAATAAAACACAACTAAGAAACAGCACCAAGGAACCAAATAAGCCATCTGTATCCCCACGCTGTCGGACATACGCCCCATGACCAGGGGTAAAATGGCCCCCCCCACTATAGACATGATGACCAGGGAAGAGCCCATTTTGGTATCTTCACCCAATGATTGTAAAAAAAAAGAAAAAATGGTGGGAAACATAATGGACATAAAAAACTCCACCCCGATCAGGGCGTAAACCGAGAGCATTCCACCCTGAACAACCACTATTGCCAATAAGCCCAAACAAGCCAGGGCATAGTACATCAATAAGCGCGCAGGCGAAATGTAACGCATGATAAGGGTGCCAATGAAACGACCTAGCATAAATGCCAGCAGAGCTATAGAAAGGTAAAGCGCCGCGTTTTTTTCAGCAATACCCACCGTTTTACCCAGGTACCTGATAAAAAAACTGGATACGGCAACCTGGGCACCCACGTAAAAAAACTGGGTAACAATACCCCATACCAAGTGCCGATGTCGCCAAATAGATCCCTGAAAACCCTTTGTTTCCAACTCATGATCGGATCCACTGACTTCAGGCAGTTCGATCCTGTACAACAAAAGTGCCACTGCCAAAACGACCAACCCAATAATGAAGTAAGGCATTTTTACGGCAGCGGCTTCCTGATTTAATAATGTATGAAACTGTTCTGCACTTAAATTGGAATATTCAGCAGCATTTAAGTCTTTTCCGGAGAGAATAAACAGGCCCCCAATCAAGGGAGCGACACTCGCAGCCAGTCCATTAAATGACTGGGCTAAATTGAGCCGTTGAGTAGCGTGCCTGGGATCACCCAAAATGGTCATGTAGGGATTGGCCGCAGTTTCTAAAAAAGTCAAGCCACTGGCAATGATGAACAAAGCCAGGAGGAAAAACGGAAACAGGCGGGTATTGGCCGCAGGGATAAAAAGGAAGGCACCAAGTGCAAACAAAAGCAAGCCAATGATGATTCCTTTTTTATAGCCCCAGCGTTTCATTGTCAAGCCGGCGGGGATGGCGAGGACAAAATAGGCCACAAAAAAGGCTGAGTCAATTAAAGCAGACTGAAAGTCACTCAACTGGCAAGCCTTCTTCAAGTGAGGAATGAGAATGGGGTTCAAATTGTGCGCCAGCCCCCAGAGGAAGAACAAACTGGTGATTAGAATAAATGGTAAACGATATGGGTTCTGACTTGCCATTGTTTTGTGTTTGTTTATCGATGCAAAATAGTGGTAATGCTATATGAGGACATGCTACAATTTTAGCAAAAACTTCCATTATTTTGGCACACTACTACCTTTTGGGGTTTTGACAATGCCAATTTTGCTTCATTTATCTATTTTTAGACCATGAAACCACAATTGCTTAAAGTAAATACGGGGCCAGCTCAATCCTTCAGCGTCCGACGCGATGTGGTCAAGTACTTTTACAATCGCTGGCATTATCACCCAGAAATGGAATTGGTACACATTGAGGAGGGAAGTGGCACACAATTCATCGGGGATAACATTCAACATTTTCAGCGTGGTGATGTGCTGCTGATCGGAGCAGATTTGCCCCATTTTTGGCGTTGCGACGATAAGTATTTTCTGGACATTGAAGGATTGGAGGCCAAGGCAACCGTGGTCCATTTTTTGGCTGAAGCCTGGGGCAAAGACTTTTGGAATCTGCCTGAAAATCAAAGCATCAATGGCCTATTTCTGCGCGCCAAACAAGGCCTGCGCTTTGTGGGGAGCACCCAGGAACAAGTCATTTATTTATTAAAAAAACTACAGCAACAATCGCAGGGCAATCGCTTATTGGCACTGTATCAGATTCTGGATGTACTGGCCCAAAGCGAAGAATACGTTCAGATCTCCAGTTCCGGGTTACAGTTTGCGTTTGACGAAGAGGATACCGACCGCATCAATCGAATCTATACTTATTCCTTATCCCACTTTCAGCGCAAAATCAGCATTCAAGAAGTAGCAAGTGTGGCCAATATCAGTCCAAATTCTTTTTGTCGGTACTTCAAAAGCCGCAGTCGGAAGACGTATTCACAGTTTTTGCTGGAATTGCGGGTTGGATATGCCTGCAAACTATTGATTGAGCAGCCGGATTTCACCATCTCCCAAATCTGTTTCGAGTGTGGATTCAACACCTTTTCCAATTTCAACAAGTATTTCAAATTGATCACCGGAAAAAATCCCGGGCAATTTCAGCGAGCATACCTGAAGGCTTAGGGATGGAAATGGAAAACTTGTATCAGCTAAAACAGAACTGATCGGTCTAATGCCTGCAAGGAAGATCGTGCACGCTCGGTTATAACATGCACGACGAATCAGTCCAAACGATTACAGCACCTTCTCCAATTTAAAGACCCAGGCATAATTACAAGGATTATTGGCTGGAGTAACCATGGGAGGGGAGATGCTAAGTTTCCCATTTTTGTACACTGTTTTTACCTCTGAGTTCAAGCCGAGCATACTCACTTTGGCAGGTTTTCCAATGTTTTCTACGACGATGTCTGTTGTAGGAAACTGGGTACAGAGCACATACAAGTCTTTCCCCTTGGCGGTATAGTACACTTTGGTATCTTTGTTTACGGCAGGGGCCTTGTCCCATTTACGGGTATCATAAATACCTTCACCGTTCACCTTTAGCCAGGCACCCATGTCTAAGAGGCGTTGTTGCATGATTACGGGGATGCGCCCATCGGCAGTTGGCCCGATATTGAGGAGCAAATTGCCCCCTCTGCCCACTTTGTTGATGAGGATGTGAATCAGTTCCTCCGAGGTAGAATAATCCTCCAGGATTTCGTTGCGGTTGAAGCCAAAAGAGCCAGCCATACCCCGGCATTCCTCCCAGGGGCGCTCAAATTTCACTCCATCCGCATTGCCTTCGTGTACCAGATCGTATTCGGTGGTAAAGAAGCCGCCGTGTTTGCCCCGGGTTTCCTTGCCCCAACGATCGTTGACTACGACCCGGTCTTTTACTGATGATTCATTGAACAACCAGGCCAAAAAATCGGTACTGCGCAGTGTTTCGGAAGGGTAGTCCCATTCCCCGTCGGTCCAGAACACATCGGGTTGATAGGTATTGACCAGGTCTTTCATTTGGGGGAACATGTGCTGCTCAATGTAGGCATTGATGGTCTCGGGCTTGTACAAGGGGTGATACCATTCCAGCAAGGAATAGTAGTAGCCCATTTTGAGGTTCTTGTTGCGCACTGCTTTGGTCAGGTCACCCAACAAATCGCGGTGAGGACCAACATCCATTGCGTTCCAGTTCCAGGAGTGTTTAGACGGCCAGAGGGGGAAACCTTCGTGGTGTTTGGACGTCAGCACCACATACTTGGCTCCGGCACGTTGGAAAAGGTCAGCCCATAGAGCCGGGTCAAACATTTCGGCCTTAAATTCGCGAGCTAAATCCTGATATTTTACATCAGCACCATAAACCCGGTTGTGGAAATCCGTGAAAAACTTTTGGGTGGTGCTAGGATTGAGCAACCGACGCCAGTAATGCTCTGCGTAACGATCATAGATACCTACATTATCCCGAACCGTAGGGCTATATGCAGGCACCGCGTATACACCCCAGTGGATAAAAATGCCAAATTTTGCATCTTCAAACCAGGCGGGAACTGGGCGGCTATCGATGGAAGGCCAAGTGGCCTGGTATTTGTTTTGTGCTGGGAGGAAATGAACCAACAGCATCAAACAAATTAGCGAAATTTTTTTTTGCATGATGTAATGTTTACTACAAAGGAAGCGAATATCAGCCCAGGATTTTCCACTTAAATGGCAAATATTGCTACTATTTTGTCATAACATAAGGCCATTGAACCAATTTCACTTAACCAATTTACCCGCTAATTGATAGATTGAACCAAAATCGTCCTTATCCGATTTCCACCTTTCTTGAGTCATGGTTCGTACAACTACGAGTTTTAGTGATGGAAAGATGAGGATGAAGTTTCCCAAATAGCCATTGGCATGATAAACGATTGGTTTACCGGTTGTTTTGTCATTGATCAGCCACCACAGAAGGCCACAACCCGCGTTCATTTTAGAGGGAGTCATTGCCTCATTAAGATAAGCTTCACTGATGATTCTTTCCCCTTGCCAAATCCCTTTATTGAGTACGAGCACCCCAATTTTCAATAAATCCTGGCCATTGATGAATAATTCTGCCATTACGGGTGGGGTTCCTTTTTCAAGCAGGGTGCTGTCAATGACATTCAGATTCATCGCTGAGTACAGATAGGCGTCGGTTTGCCAGTAAGCGGAGGTAATCCCTAATGGTTTAAAGATCTTGTTGATCAGGTATTTGTCCATTCTTTCTCCCGAAATTTTCTGGACAATTCCAGCAATTAAGTTAACGGCCTTGTTGTTGTAGAAAAAACTGGAATCTGTTTTTCCCGTAATGTCGGAAGTCAGCGCAAGTTGGATGTAGTCCTGAAATGGATATACTCCTAATGTGTAGTCGGGATTATTTATTCCTGAGGTATGGTTCAATAGATGACGAATGGTTATTTTTTCTTTTAACCCTTGTTTCCATTCAGGGTAGAATTTATACACGGGCTCATCTACGGAAGATAAAAGCCCGTCTGTAATCAGTTTGCCAATGGCTAGTGATGAAACTGACTTTGTGACCGACATAGCGTCTTGTGGCTTAGCGTCGCCATCAAAATACTTCCCGAAGATTTGTTTGTTGTTGAAATAGACAAATAAACTTTTAGAGTTAGATTCTGATGCTTTGAGAATCAAGGAATCCAAGGCAGGGGCATTCAGTACCAGCTCACGGTTTGGTTTTGTGGAGCTTTGTCCCAAACATTGAATTTGTAGCGTAATACAAACCAATAGAATACTGTACCATTTGTGATTCATAGATGTTTTTTTAGCCGAGTGATTGGACTTGCGCTCTGATGGGCAACAATCCTACTACATGAACGAATTTTTATCATCCCGATAAAAGTAAAGGGGCAGCAACATGGACAAAACAAAATTTACAGGGATGCATAAAAAAGGTGATGAATGCGCTAAATTTAGTGCATCGAAAAGGCACTGCTATAGAGTGAACTGGCTGAATTGAGCTGTGTTTGGGGTGAAGATGGCGACCTTCGTCATCTTGAAAAAAAAAGGATTGAACCTACATTGTGATGTAGGTGGTATGCTAATTAGAATCAAGGCCAATATCAACTTGCTCAACATGGAGATCAAAAAGTAACCAAGGGTGAATTCCTTCAAAAGCCTAACGAACTCAAACATAAAATCATTCATGTAATCACAGGGTTACTCCGAATGTACCTTGTGGATGATGATGGAAAGGAACACATTTATATGTTTGCGCCAGAAGGGTGGACCCTATCCGATTTTGCTGCCATTGCCGAAAGTAAAAAAAGCCTTTTTTATATTGATGCGATTGAAAACTCTCAAATAGAAATCATCACCAGTAGTCCCTCTTGTGATTTGGACTTTACGGTTCAAAAACAAAGCAGATTATCGAATAGTTACCATTCCTTATTTTCTGCCGTACGTTGCATTTACTATTAACCTGATTATTAGATGGTTGCAGCAGGGAGGAAAAATGCGTTCAGGACTAGCAGTTGGCGGTAGTTTTTCATCGCAGCCCCGTTAATTTTTCGCTGTCATTCCAAAGTGTTGTCGCTGTTTTTTTATCGTAGGAGGCATCCTCAACGGTGTGCCCATCTATTCTGCTGAAATCATTGCACGACCAGGATCGAATGTACCCCTACCACCGGCACTTTCAGCGTGGCTACGCCATTCGAATACGTGAAAGGCAAAGCTTTGTTTTCGGGTTGTTGCACAATTTTTAAGG
>JAIYAV010000032.1 GCA_027488855.1 Saprospiraceae bacterium | reverse complement strand
GGCCAATCGGGCTTTCTAGTTGCTTTCACGCGTGATTGGGCGTACCTTACGGGTGGAATTTGGGTCTTCTTTTTGCTCAATCTGCTGATTGGGTATGTAGTCAAACGTACTGTGTAAAAAGTTGAGGAGTTGAGGGGTTGAGAAGTTGAGACTCCGCGAGCGATCTTGACGTTGTCAATGTCTAAGTCGCTCGCGGTAGCCTCAACTCCTCAACTCCTCAACTTCTCAACCCTAAATAAAAAACCATGTCGGAAAACCAGCCAAATCAAACGTATACTTTTGCCAGGCAGTTTCTCATTTTTTTAGTCGTACTTAACCTTGGGGTGCTCTTTGCCCTTGGTTCACTCTACCTCAAAGTGGACAAACAAAGAATCGCGCTGGATGAACGCCAGACCAAGATGATTCGGGACTCGATCATTTATCGGGATTCGTTGAGACGGGATACGAACTTTTTGAAGACTTTGCAGGTGGCACCTTTGGCGGGAATCAAACCGGATACACTTCCTTAGTGAAAAATGAATCCATCCCTAAGGTGCTCTAAGGTGCCTAAGGTGGTTCAATTATATGGCCCTTCGGGCCTTTCTTTGTTTTGAACCACCTTAGGCACCTTAGAGCACCTTAGGGAGGTATCATCTAAGCTTTATACCAAAATCACTGGTACCCCAATCTCTAGGATTTTTCTCGCCCGCTCAATCGTCAATGCACTTTTCCGCCGGGATTGATCCGGCCGAGGCACCGTTTCAAAGGCGATCAAATGGTTACAAATGTCCCGCCAAGAGGTACTAGCCAGAAAATTCGCATCGGTTATACTGCGGTTTTGCGCCAAATCACTCAGGGCTTCACTGAGCACCATGGCCATGTAGTTGGGCCCCAGGTTTACACCCATCGCAATGGCCAGAGCCTGAGTTTCCAGGTCGCGCAAAACAGTAGACACTGGCGTTTGTATCCTGGCTCCATTGGCCAAATTCAAATTCAGCATCGCGGTCAGCGAAGGCACGGCGTACAAGGCGTTAGCCACCCGATATTGCTCCACCACCAACTCCTGCACAAAACCTGCCTGAATAAAAGGCACAAACAAATCAGACTGGGATTTGATGTACTCCCATAGCTGCACCTGATTGACAATTGATGGTGCTGAGGCCACACTGACCTGCCCGTTTCTGACCATAATCCCTGCCCGCTCAAAAGTTTGTTGGTACTGGGCTGGAGCATTGGTTTTCATGCTTTGCAACAGCGGGTTCAGGCTGAATTTGGCGGCAAACTGGATGAAACCGTAGGAAAAAATACCCACGTCATAGGTATTAATGGCGTCGTAATGCCCTTCTACTTTTTTACAAAACTGTAGGGCATTGAAGATTTGTGGCGTCAATCCAGCGGCGGCAATGGCGGCATGGGTGGGTACAGCACGGGCCTGGCCCGAAAGGCTGTAGCCATTCAGTTTTCTGATGAGTCTGAAGGTCCGGATCTCCCCGCTGAGCAGGCGAATCTCCAGATGAAGGTTGTAAGCGGTATCCTCCCGGCGGCTCAGCAGGGCTGAATTGCTGGAGGTAATGGGTGGGTTCGGATTTGGAGTGGGTGTAGGCGGCGGCGGTGGTACTGGAGGATTGACTACTGGTGGCTTCACCACTACTGGTGGCGGTGTTGGCGGCAATGGGGTAATGGGTGGAAAAGTATTCCCCCCTACACTTACACTGACCTTGAGTACCTGGCCAATGCTTAGGGCATCACTCTTCAGGTTGTTGAGGCTACGTAGGGCGACGATGGTCGTATTGTTTTCCCGGGCTATTTTGCTCAGGGTGTCACCTTTGGATACTGTGTAGTTTTTAAAATTTTGGGGACTCACGGGTGTGGTGATCGGCTGGTTGCTGCCTATGCGCAGCACTGTACCCACACTCAGGGTATCAGATTTGAGGTTGTTGTCTTTTTTGATTTGATCGACCGTCACTTTGTAATTGATGGCGATGCGGTAAAGGGTTTCGCCAGCTTTGACGACGTGCTGAGAGCTGGAGGTATCAACCAAACTGCGGGATTTGGCGATCACCGGGCTGTCGTCTTCCTCGTCTACTCGGATCAGTAGGCTTTGACCAAGGAACAATTGGCTGGATTGCAGGCCATTGAGGGCTTTGAGGTAGCGGATGGTGACGTCGTATTGACGGGCGATGCTGGTGAGGGTGTCGCCGGGGGCGACGGGGTGGATGGTGGTGATCATTGGTCGTGTTTTCCCACGGCTAAAGCCATGTGTTGGGTTTCCCACGGCTAAAGCCATGGGTTGAGTTTCCCACGGCTAAAGCCATGGGTTGGTTTTTTTTGTAGCCTCCCACGGATAAATCCGTGGGTTGGCGAGGTATCTTGAGCGGTGGAAGGCCACACGCTCACACTTTCACACCCACACTCACACCCATTCTTGTGGGTTGGCGGGGATATTAAGGGAACAGGGATTATTGAGCTTTTATTTTATACCCATTCAAAAAATCCTTCACCCCCATCCTTTTCCGTCCCTGCAACTGCAGTTCCAACACTTTTACATACCCATCCCTGGTGCTATACTTCAAATACGAGCGCCCATCTGAAAACAACTGCCCTACCCGATCTTCATGCACGGTAATCTCTTTTTCCGTCCGTAGCACCTTCAATTCCAGCTCATCAAGGGTTGTCCAGGCGGCCGGGAAAGGGCTCAGGCCACGCACAAAATTGTGCACCTGAGTGGTCTTTTGATCAAAATTAATCTGACATGTTTCGTGGAAAATTTTGGGTGCGTGGCTGGCCTGGGAATCGTCTTGGGCATGTCGTGGCACGGTGCCTGCTTCGATGGATTGTACCGTTTTGAGTACTGTGCCAGCGCCCAATTGCATCATGCGATCGTGTATGTCGCCAGCGGTTTCGGTTTCGTCGATGGGGAGTTTATCTTGAAAAATGATGTTGCCGGTATCAATTTCATGTTGCAGGAAAAAGGTGGTTACGCCTGTTTCGGTGTCGCCATTGATGACCGCCCAGTTGATCGGGGCTGCACCGCGATAGCGAGGCAAGAGGGAACCATGCAGGTTAAAAGTACCCAATGCGGGCATGTTCCACACGATTTCCGGAAGCATGCGGAAAGCGACGACGATGAACAAATTGGCTTCCAAAGCCCGCAACTGAGCTAAAAACTCTGGGTTGCGCAATTTTTCCGGTTGCAGTACCGGAATTCCTTGTTCAACGGCATATTTTTTTACGGGAGATTCCAAAACCTGTTTCATGCCCCGACCACCCATTTTGTCTGCTACAGTCACCACGCCTACCACTTCGTAGCCATTTTTCACCAGGACATCCAAAGCAGGAACCGCAAAATCCGGGGTTCCCATAAAAACGATTTTTAATTTCATGCTTAATTGCTAATTTGGCGTAAATATATAAAATCCATGTCAGCACCGCGCACCCTCTACCTCACTACCTCTGATGGCTTAAACCTACGTTGTTTAAGTTGGGATCACGTTGAACCCAAAGCTGTAATTGCCCTGGTGCACGGGATGGGCGAGCATTGTGGTCGTTATGGACATGTGGCCGATTATTTTAACCAGCAAGGTTATGCTTTGATGGCTTACGATCAGCGGGGGCATGGAGAATCGGGAGGCCCAAGGGGGCATTGCCCTAGTTTGGAAGCCCTGTTGGATGACCTGGCCTTGTTCCTGCGGAAAGTAGAAAAGGAGTATCCAGGAACGCCGATTGTGCTGTATGGGCACAGCATGGGTGGAAACGTGGTTTTGAGTTATACTTTAAAAAGAAAGGCTGCCATTGCCGGGCTGATTGTTTCTTCACCCTGGATTGATCTGGCTTTTGCACCACCGGCCTGGAAGGTGAGTGCGGCCAGGTGGTTGAAAGTATTTTTGCCCAAATTATCGATGCTCAATGAGCTGGATGTGAGCCATTTGTCGCGCGATCCTCAAGTGGTTTCGGCATACCAAAAAGATCCCTTGGTGCACAATAAAATTACGCCCTTGATGGGTTATGAACTGATGGAAGCTGCAAAGGGTTTACAAACTTTTGCGGGTGAAATGCCGGTACCAACCTTGTTGTTTCATGGCACAGCGGATAAAATCACCTCCTACCCAGCTAGTAAAGCTTTTGCTGCGCGGGTGAGTGGGCCATTGAGTTTTACTGAGTTTGAAGGGTTTTACCATGAAACACACAATGAGCCGGAGAAGGCGCAGGTGTTTGAGCGGATTGGGGCGTGGTTGAAAGAGTTGTAAAATAGACTTGGAGCGATTTGCTTATCAAGCAAGTTAAGCAAGTTTTGGATCAGCGACCAGCGGCAGAGCCGCCAAAACGTCTGTAGCATTTAGACCGTGCAAGGCTTTTTAGGTGCAGAGCACCGGAACAATTGGCAACAGTTGCGGTACTACGTACCTTAAAATCTATCTTCGTTCCTTGACCTACATACGTTTTGGCGGCGCTGCCGCTAATCGCAATGCCTAAGACCATCCAATCCCCTAATAATCAACGCGTCACAAACCTATTGGTTATTTCCTATTTCTTCCTCAACCTCACCGCCTCCGTACTCCTCCAAATGTACCGACAAACCATGGCCGTGCCTCCATCCGGGTTCTCATGGGGCACCGTTTCGTGATCGATCGCGCCCATCAAAGCGTAAAATTTCCGGGCTTGCTGATTTTCCTCCAACACCCAGAGGTAATAGCCCAATCCGGCTTGTTTGGATTCGGCCAATTGGGCGGTACGCTCCATCAATTGGGCACCAATGCCCTGGCCTTGTACCTCCCGACTGACGTGCAGGTTGTCCAATAAAGTCCCAAAAACCGGGTCTTCATTGATTTCAATGCAGGCAAAACCCACCAGCTGTCCATTTTTTTCAGCCAATAAAATCTCTCGGTTGGGAATGGGCTGGGCAAAACGTTCAGCCCACAAATCGGCGCGTTCCTGTACCACTTGTTCATCCAGATAAGCATCGCTAAAAATGCCCCGGTAGTGTTTTTGCCAACTTTGGGCGTGGAGTCGGGCGATGGCCGCTTCGTCTTGTAGGGTGGCCAAACGGTAACTGATCATGATTCTACTTCCTTTGTAAGGTCTTTGAAAAAAATGTAGGTGTCCACATAACCCAGTTCATGGTGGTGAAAACCGCCAGGGGTGGTGCCAATGATCTCAAAACCATTGGCTTTCCAGGCACGCACCGCCGATTCATTGGTGCTGACCACCAGGTTGAATTGCATGCCCCGGTAACCCAGGGTTTTGGCTGCTTGAATGGAATGGGCGCAGAGCTGAGTGCCAATTTTTTGGCCCCGAATTTGCGCATCCACCATATAAGCTGCATTGGCAATGTGTTTGCCGTAACCCGGTTGGTTGGGTCGCAGGATGTAGGCTCCGACAATTTGCCCGTCCAGGTCAGCTACAAAGACCGCATTGTCGAGGTTGATCCAGGTGGCTTCCATTTGTTCCCGCGAGTAGGTCTCGTCGTATGGGAAGTAGATTTTTTGGTCGACCACGGCTTTCCAGAGGTACCAGACGGCATCGAGGTCGGCGGGGGATGCTGGGCGAATGGATAAGTTACTCATTGTATTTTTTTTAGCACAAAGGGATAGACTTGAGACAAGTTAAAAATCAAGGATTTGTGCGCAAATCTAGAACCCCTCCCCGAAGGTTTCAAACCTTCGGGGAGGTAAAGCAGCGAAACAGTGCTTTGCTCGACCGCCCCGAAAGTCTAAAACTTTCGAGGCGGGGTTTTAG
>JAIYAV010000097.1 GCA_027488855.1 Saprospiraceae bacterium | reverse complement strand
GTGTAGGGGCGACCGCGTGGCAGGGTCGATTGGTTCTAATTTTAAGATGCTAAACACTTAATTTTTGGCTACGCCAAAATGATAATTCACCACGACGACACGACGATCACGACGTTTTGCTCCGCACCACACAACGCAAGCGTCGTGTTTAAATCGCGCGAAGCGCGAAACGTCGTGATCGTCGTGTACGTCGTGGTGAATAAATCAAGCAGCGAAGCTGCGCTTTAGCAGCCCCACCTAGGGTCGCCCTTCGGTTTTCACCAATGCAAACTCAAAGCCAAAATCAAATTCCGCCCCGGCGCCACAATCCCCGAACTATACGGCCGATACCGCTGATCCGTCAAATTTTCCACCCCAGCCGTAACCGTAAACCGCTCACTAATCGGATACAATGCCTTAAAATTAAAGGTATACCAACTCGGTGAGTAAGGTTTACCATTGGAGTCAATGGCATAAATGTAATCGGTAGCCCTGCCCTCTTCTGAGAGTTTCTCGTAACTCACTTCGCCACTGTATTGGGCATAAAACTGCAAATTGAGTCCACTTGTGATAAGCGTCAGCCGCGAAATGCCAAACCAGGGTGCAGCATGCCGTGAGGGGCTTTTTTCACCATTGTCCAATTCTTCTTCCCCATCCAGGAGGTTGAACTGGGAGGAGAAAGACAAACCTTTGGCAATTTTCAACTCCAAACCCGCCTGCAAACCAATCACATTGGCCATAGCTGCATTTTGAATGGCTTGCACCTGGCTCAGGGTCCCGTTGTAATTGATTTGGCTTTGTCCATTGAGCGTATAATTGCGCCGTACCATGGCATTTTCCAAAGTAGTGTAAAAGCCAGTTAGGTCAATTTTTAGCACTTCTCCAAATACTTTGGCTAGGCCCAATTCGAAATTGTAGGCGTATTCTGCCTTGAGATCCGGGTTGGGGATCACCACCGAGCCTGGGGTAGAATCATACACTTTACCAACATCATCCACATTGGGTGAACGGAAACCAGTAGAGGCATTGGCCCGAATGCTCAAGTCCTCATTGGGATTGATCACAAACCCGAGGCTTCCTGTCAAAGCTGAATTGTCCAGTTTTGCAGTAGAAAAAGGGAAGGGGTAAAATGCCAGGTTGTTGCTAAAATCAGCGTCCAAGGTGAAGTTATTGTAACGCAGGCCTCCTTGGAGGACAAATTTTTCACCAGCTTTCCATTGATAATTCAGGTAAGCGGCATAAGAAGACCAGGTGGACTGAGGGTATCGCGAAGGGCCTACTACAGACTTATTGGTAGACACATCTAAATTGGTTCCGGTAGATTTTACTTCGTCAATCACACCTTCTACTCCATAATACAATTGACTTTGGGTACCCAGGGCCTTGGTGAAATCCAAATTCAGGGAAGAGGCCTGCACTTTTTCCACCCGAATGCGGCGCTCGGTACGGTTCAAATCCCGATCAACCCGACTTTCTTCAAAAAACTGGTGCGCCAACCGAATGGTCATTTGATCGTATACCCCCCCTTTAGCTGAATGACTGATGTTGAGGTGATTCATGCCCCAAACTTGCGGGCCATAATAAAACTCCCCGCTACGAGGCAAGCCGTTGCGCAGGCGAATTTGCCGATCATAGCGTGAATAATCCGAAGTACTGGAGTAGTGAAACGCGTATTGAAAATCCCAATTTTCAGAGGGTTTAAAGCGCACTTTTTGCATCAAATTGATTTGAGCGTAACCCGTAGGGCGCTGTACAAGTGGGTCGTCGTTGGTCACTACGATATCGGTGGTGCCTTGCCGTTGTACATAAAATGGTCGTAGGTATTCATCAGGACCAAAACGCCCCATGCGCAGGTCACCGTAGTCAAAACTGGAAAAACTGGTGACCAGCGCCCATTTTTTCCATCCAACATTTACATCAAAATGAGCAGTTTTTTCCTCATTTGCCGAAGAAAACCGGCTCGTCGCATTGCCCGTAATGAGCGGCTTGTCATCGGTGGCCAATTTGGGACTTAAGGTTTGAAAACTCATCACGCCACCAATGGCGTCACTGCCGTAAATGATCGAACCCGGGCCAAAAAACACCTCGGTGCGTTCGGTAGCAAAAGGGTCCAATGAAATCACGTTTTGTAAATTGCCACTGCGAAAAATGGCCGTGTTCATCCGCACGCCATCCACTGCATACAGCAGTCGATTGGTAGAAAAGCCCCGAATCATGGGGCTACCCCCACCCTGCTGGCTTTTTTGGATAAAAACTTCGCCCGAAGTCCCGAGCAAATCGGCAGCCGTTTGAGGATTTTGTAAGGCTACCTCCCGACTCGTAATGGTGCTTACTTTGGAAGGAATATCGCGCTGATTTTGGTTCCAGCGGCTAGCGGAAATGACCACCTGATCCAGTGAAACCCGGGTGCGGCTAAGGCTGATTTGGTAGTTGACCTGCGATAACTCCACAAAACTTTTCGCAAGCATTTTGTACCCGAAATAACGGATTTCAATTTTTTCAGCCCCGGCTAAAGCAGCAATATCACACTGCCCCTTGGCATTGGTGGTCAGTAGTATTTTAGGATTGTTGCTCGAAAGGGTCGCATTTTCCAACGGCAGCTTACTTTCGCCGTCTTGTACAGTGATCACCTGTGCAGAAACAAAAGATGTGGCCCAAAAGGCTATACAAGTAAAGAATAGTCTTTTCATGTTGATTGGTGTAAACAGTTCCATCAAATAGAATTAGGTCCAGGTACAGCACAGTGCCTGAACGAAATCTAAACTAAAATGTAAAGGGTTTACACCAGTTTGGGCGGCGGAGAAGGCGGCCTTTTTTTCCAGGAATGATGCTGATTCTTTTCTCCCCAAATTAGACGTTGGGAGAACTCATCAAGAGCGACCAGCTTGAATGATTCCAAGGCATCTGGAACACTCCAATAAATGGATTTAAAAAACTGAAATAGTTGATCTTGTGCTTTTTGTTGTTGTGGATCTTTAGTGAAGGCATTTGTGGCAAGGTCGTCCAAATGGCGGTTCAGCAGGGTTTCTTCCTGGTCCCACCAACACCAATAAACCATGGAATCGCCCTGTTTTTTTTGTTCCAGCACATCGTACATCTGGTTTTGAAACTCAAATTCCTTGGCATGTTCCCAACGCAGTAAAGTATCAACCTGAGCCTGGGTGAAAGCCAAACGCACCAAACGTTCCTTACTCATGCCCGCCATCATGGCCCGTTTCACCTCCTGTTTGACCCTCAACTTTTGAACGTGTAACCAGGTGTAGGTACCCAGTACAGGCAGGCTCAAACAAGCCAAAAGGAATATGCCAAACAGTTTTTTCAAGCTTGTATTTTA
Source organism: Saprospiraceae bacterium (assembly GCA_027488855.1). Taxonomy (GTDB): domain Bacteria; phylum Bacteroidota; class Bacteroidia; order Chitinophagales; family Saprospiraceae; genus Haliscomenobacter. The sequence continues at coordinate 115 of JAIYAV010000097.1, read as the reverse complement.
GTCAAAGCCAATAAAACCAGTTCAATAGACTAGTGGTGCTGAGCAAATATAAACGATAGTCTTCAAAGCAAACCTTTTATTTCCAGAAGAAGGCCTTTGCTTTTCGCTTTTCGCT
>JAIYAV010000322.1 GCA_027488855.1 Saprospiraceae bacterium | reverse complement strand
GGCGATAAAAAAATAAGTGATCATTTTGCCAGAGGATTAGATAAGTAAACGTTTCATTTCAAGTGTCTTATCTAATCCTCTGGCTCAGGAAAAATGATCACTTATTTTTGCCCCACTACATAGGCCTATTTCGCACGGAGATGATCAGGTTATTTTTCAATCAACAAAGGATTAAAATGCATAGTGTAATCGCACCGATCCAAAACAACGACCGTGAAGTTTTCATGGACGTACTCCGAGGCTTTGCCATTTTTGGCATCCTTATCGCCAACCTGACGGCGGGCGGCTTGGGCTGGGGACCGAATAAAGTCGAAGCCAGTCCGTTTTTGCTCCCTGAACTGGACAAGCAACTCGACTTCTGGTACACCATTTTTATTGAAGGGAAATTCTATTCCATTTTCAGTTTATTGTTTGGTTGGGGCATTGCGCTACAATTACAAAGGGGAATCAACAAAGGAGGCGATTCGATGCCGATTATCAGGCGGCGCCTGCTCTTTATGTTGCTGCTCGGATTTGTGCATATCCTGATCTGGACGGGTGATATTGTCTTGTTCTATGCCTTGCTGGGGTTCTTGTTGCTGCCGTTTAGGCGGTTTTCGGATAAGACGCTCTTGATCACGGGTGCAGTGCTGATCCTCATGCCCATTGTGTTGTACGCTGCCAAATTGCAATGGCCTGTCTTGAATGCGCCTGCCAACATCTTGACCACAGTAGGCACAAGTGTGACCCAAAAAATAACCGGACAAAGCAACACTGCCGATTTTGGGCCTTTGTGGGCTTCAACCAACTGGTGGGACATTTTAAAAGCAAATATCGGAGGTATATTTTACCGCTTCTCGTACTTGTTTTTTGTCAGCCGCATCCCGAAAGTATTCGGTATGTTCTTGATTGGCTTTGTATTGGGGTGTTCCAATTTTTACAAAAACATCACTCAAAACAAAAAAGTGGTCTATTGGGCCATTGGTTTGGGGCTGCTAATTGGCTTGCCTGCCAACTATTTTTTGGCACATTATACCCACTATTTTGGAGCTGATTATTATGCCTTGAAGCCGAACGGCCTTTATCAAACCATTGCCTATGCGCTGGGCGTTGTGCCTTTGGCCTTGGCATATGTCGGTACTTTTATGCTGTGCTTTCAAACCAATTTTGGAAAAAAATGGATGTCCGTCATTGCACCGGTTGGTAAAATGGCCTTCAGCAATTACATGATGCACTCGCTGGTTTGCCAATTTGTTTTTTTGGCCGCTGGCCTGAATTATGGAGGACTGGTTGGGACGGCTGGTTTGACCCTTTTTGGCATTGGTCTTTTCTCCTGCCAAATCTTGACCAGCACCTTATGGCTTCGCTACTTTAACTATGGCCCGCTGGAGTGGCTGTGGCGGAGCCTGACCTATTGGAAAATGCAGACGATGTGGAGAACCGCTTCAGTTCCTGACCTCGTTTCGACCCCGTCCTAAGTTCGAAGAACCAATTTAAATCACTCATTTACAACACTAAAATTCTTAAAACATGTCAACTACAATTTTTTTCTCCTGTGCACCTCAGCAGCAGGACACCTCGGCTCATGCTACCAAAATTAGCAATCATGGCCAAACCCTTGCTCGCGTTTATCAAACACGATTACCTTTCAGCGCAATGCTCGTCGTTTTGATTGCATTGTTGGTATCTGGTTCTGTGATGGGGCAAACCGAATGGCCTTCAGTGGACAATGCCAATATCGCACAGTTTAAACCCACCAAACAAAGCAGCACTTTTGAGGCGGCGCACGCCAATAGGGCAGTAGACGGCAATACTGATGGCGACTGGTGGAAACGCACCGTATCGCACACCAATGACACCCCGAATCCATGGTGGGAAGTCAATTTATTGGGAGTATACGATATTACTTCCATCACGATCTACAATCGGAATGATCTGACTGAACGCCTTAACAACTTTAGCATCCGGGTTTCTTCAGTGCCATTTACCAGTAATACTAGTGGTGAGGTCTTTGCTGACAAACAAACTACTTTTAAGGGAAGTAAACGATTTGTAGGCAATAAAAAGGGGCAATACATTCGCATTTACCTCAATCAACCTGGTATTCTGAGCCTTGCGGAAGTGGTCGTAAATGGCAAATTAGTAAACCCAACACAGACCAATAAAGACCTTAACCTGGCCTTGGGTAAGCCAGCCCGACAGTCAAGTGTTTTTGATTTCAGTGTCGCCAACAGAGCCAATGACGGGGACATCAATGGTCGCTCAGATGCGGGTTCTATTTCACACACTGAGGCTGATAACCAAACCTTGTGGGAGGTAGATTTAGGAAAAAACTACCTGGTTGAACAGGTAAAATTGTTCAACCGAACCGACTGTTGCCAAGATCGCCTGAACAATTTTAATATTTGGGTGACTTCCAAAATCAAGGAAGATATGCACACCTTGGTCGAGCCTTTTGCAGAAAACGAAAAGAAGTTTGATGTACCAAGTAAATCTTTTACGAATAAAAAAATTGGTCGCTACGTTCGGATACAACTAAACGATCGCAACTACCTGAATTTGGCGGAAGTACAGGTTTTTGGAACCGAAGCAGGTGAGGCAACCGTTGGCGACCCCAGTGAAAATATATTGTACAAAGTAAGCGTTTTCAGAAACCTGTCGGATGAGGTAAGTGATGTAGAATCAAGGGTAGCCAAAAGCGTGGATGAAGGAATGGATTTTAGTAGAAAGTTAAGTGAGTCCCACGAAAATCATTGGTCCTTATCTGCTACAGCTAAGGTTACTGCAAAATTTGCGGTTGTAGATGTTGAAACCTCCCTTGCCGCGGAGGGCGGTGGTTCAAACACAAATAGTGCGGAGGAAATAGTTGCTAAAAACTCGAAAGAATCCACCGTGAAAGAAACGACGATCAGACAAAAGGTCGCCGGAAAATCAGTTCGGTATGAATTCCACAAATTTGTGATCAATCAAGTTCCAATAACTTACAAATTTAACGGACAAGAATATTCCTGGTATAGAATCGATAAGGAGGCCACTCCTTCTGGTGATATCACAGTATTGGTTTTGCCCGCAGGAATCAATGAGCCCTTTAAAATGTCAAACAATAATTGGATGGGGAGTGATGAATTTGAATCCATTATAGCTAAGTGGGGCCAGTATAAAAAGGCGAATTAGTGTACTTCGGACAGCCCCTGGATTCACCGCCAATTGTTCATTTCAAGCTTCAAAATTCACCTATCATGTCCACAAAATTGTTTTTCGCTTGCGCCATCACCCTGATCGGCGCCCTGACCCTGACTGCCCAAAGCGGTACCACTGCCGAAGGGCTGAAATACACCGTTCTCCAAGCCGGCACTGGCCCAGCCCCGAAATTGGGACAAGAAGTACTCATCCAGGTCGAGGGATTGGACAGCACGGGCAAAGTACAGTTTTCCAGTCGCGACCTGGGCTACAACATCCATTTCCAATTGGGCAAAGAGACCGACCCCATTTCCAAAGCTCGGGACCTCTTGATGACCCAAATGAAAAAGGGCAGTAAATACCGCGAGGAATTGCCCTTTAGCCTGCTGCCTGCCGAAGCGCCTGAAAGCAAAAAATCGGGGTACATCGTCTCCGTCGTCGAAATCACCGACGTGATGGACGCCAAACCCGCTGCCTGCGACCTGTTTGTGGAAACCGCCGAAAAAAGTGGCATTGCCGCCGCCGAGGCCGAATTCAAAGCCTTGCAAAAAAGCAACCCCAAGGGCTATAGCTTTTTTGAATGGGACATCAATACCGCAGGCTATAAGGCGTTGGAAGCTAAAAAAGTCGACATAGCCATCGCACTGCTTAGCCTCAACAACACGATGTTTCCCAACTCTGCCAATACTTACGACAGCCTGGCCGACGCTTATGCGGCCAAAGGCGACAAGGAAAAAGCCAAGGCCAATTACCAAAAGGCTTTTCAGCTGAACCCAAAGTTTACGGCCAGTAAGGAGAAGATGGAGAAACTATAAACGAGGTGTTCCTATCCTTCATGTTTGAAACGTGGAATGACTATTTCTAGTTTTTAACAATAAGCAGTTGATCACATTAAGTCAATCATTTAATGTGGTCAACTGCTCAAAACAAATTTTACCATGCAACTAAATAATTTTTTCTCAATCATGGCAATGTGTATTGCCTTGTCCATTTTCACAGTCGCTTGCAATGCACCGACAAATGATGCCGCTACCAAAGCCGCCGAAACGGTAGTTGCTCAGCCCGACATGGCGAAAATCAAAGCCGAAATAAAAGCCATTGAAGATGCTTGGGCCGCCGCTTCCAATGCAAAAGATGTCGCCACGATTGTGGGCTTTTATGCCGACGATGCGATCAGCATGAATGACGACCTACCGATGCTAGTAGGTAAAGCTGCCATCCAAAAAGGCGTAGAAGCGGAGATGGCAAGACGCAAGGAAAACGCCAAGACCGTTTTTGAAACCCTTGACTTGTACGGCGACGAAAGCCGCGTGACGGAAGTCGGAAAAACCACCCAAACTGATAGCGCTGGAAAGGTGATCTATACCGGCAAATACATGGCTGTCTGGGAAAAACGCAACGGCAAATGGCTAACCATCCGGGACATCAGCAACGACGATGCGAAGTAGAAACAGGCGTGTTTTAATCAAAAAACAATTTTCCAAAATGAAAAATAACAGCTCATTCTCAGTTATGGTTATCACTTTTGCCTTAGCTGTTTTCACTTTTGCCTGCAATAATGCACCAACTAAGGATGCTACCGCTACCGCACAAAGTATCCAAACAGGTGGCGTAAAAGTTATCCCCATCACCACACCCAAAGGCACTTTTAATGTGTGGACAAAGAAAATAGGCGATGGCAAAATAAAGGTTTTGCTTTTGCATGGCGGGCCAGGTTTTACCCACGATTATTTTGAATGCTTTGAAAGCTTTCTACCCAAAGAGGGCATTGAATTTTACTATTACGATCAATTGGGTGTGGGCAATTCTGACATTCCAGCAGACACCAGCCTTTGGAATCTTCCTCGCTATGTAGAAGAAGTAGAACAAGTAAGAAAAGGATTGGGACTTGAAAATTTCTATTTGTTGGGGCATTCATGGGGCAGTATGTTGGCTATGGAATATTTACAGCAATACCAAAGCCATGTAAAAGCCGCAGTATTGTCTAATATGACTGCGGGCATAAAAAGTTATGTAACCTATAGCAATCAATTAAAAAATGAAATTCTTTCAAAAAAAGAATTGGCAGTTTTTGATTCATTGGACCAACGTAAACTTTATGACTCCCCTGAATACCAAAACTTATTGATGAGTAAACTTTATACACAGGTGGCCTGCCGCATGCCTGTTGAAAATTGGCCGGAACCATTGATGAGAGCATTCAAAAAAGCAAATCATGAAATATACATCCATATGCAAGGTGTGGACGAGTTTCATGTGACAGGCAATTTTAAAGATTGGGAAATGTGGGACAGATTGCCCAATATCAAGGTTCCAACACTTGTAATTGGTGGCAGGTATGATGAAATGAACCCAGATGATATGGTGAAAGAGGGGCAACTGATTCCGAATAGCAGAACGTATTTGTGTCCCAACGGAAGCCACATGAGCATGTATGACGACCAACAAAATTACTTCACAAACCTCATTGGGTTTTTAAAGGACGTGGACTCGGGTAAATTTGTTGCAGACAAAAAATGAAGGAGTCAAAACACGATAGCCCTCTCCCCTTTTTTTCTATTCTTTTAACGAAAAAACAAATTTTCAACATGAAAAAAATAGGCTTATTCCTCACTTTTTGCCTTTTAGCAATGCTTGTTTTTGCTCAAGGAAAAGTGGAAAAAGGAAGCATCGTCATCGGCAAAATAGATAGCGTTCAATCTACTATTTTGGGCGAAAACAGAAAGATTTGGGTGCATGTGCCTGATGGTGGTGGCAGCCAAAAATTTCCCGTCGTGTATGTATTGGACGGCGATGGACATTTTTCATCTGTTGTCGGTATGATTCAACAATTGAGTACCATCAACGGCAATACGATGTGTCCTAAAATGATCGTAGTGGGCATACCCAACACCGACCGAACCAGGGACTTGACACCGACTCATATTGATGCCGACCCAGCTATGATGATGGACAGTGCCTTCGCTAAAACATCGGGGGGCGGTGAAAATTTCATTGCCTTTATGGAAAAGGAATTGATGCCGTACATCGAGGCAAAATACCCGACCGCACCTTATAAAATGCTCATTGGTCATTCATTTGGTGGTTTGGCGGTGATGCAAACTTTTACACACCACAATCATTTGTTCAACTCCTACATCTGCATTGACCCAAGTATGTGGTGGGATAAGCAAAAACTCTTGAAACAAACGGAAAAGGTTTTAACGGAAAAGAAATTTGAAGGAAAATCCTTGTATCTCGGCATTGCCAATACTTTGGAAGATGGCATGGATATAACAAAGGTTCGAAAAGACACTTCTGCCGAGACAAAGCATATTCGCTCCATATTGGCCTTGCAAGCCGCTTTTGAAAAAAACAAGCAAAATGGCTTAAAATATCGGGGTAAATACTACGACGATGATACGCACGGTTCCGCACCCCTCATCACCGAATACGATGCGTTGCGCTTTTTCTTCGATTATTTGCCTATGAAATTCACCATGAAAGATTTTATAGATTCAACAGGTGCTTTGGCGATTAAATTTCAGAACCATTATGCCAACCTATCCAAAAAAATGGGCTATACCATGAAGCCTGATGAAATGGAAATCAATTATATGGGCTATGATTTTTTAAGCAGAAAATTGCACAAAACAGCAGAGCGCTTTTTCAAACTCAATGTGGATTATTACCCCGAAAGTTTCAATGTCTATGATTCCTATGCCGATTATTTAATCGCTATAGGCGATAAGGCCAATGCGATTATTCAATTGAAAAAAGCCTTAGCTATCAATGAAAATGAAGGATCGAGGAAAAAATTGACGGATTTGGAAGGGGCTAAAAAATAAGCCCCTCCCTATTTCCTCTATTTTTAAATCAAAAAAACAAGTTATTAAAATGAATAAAACAAATTTATTGCTCACTTTTTGGCTTTTAGCAAATCTCTTTGGTTGTACAAATGCAGACAAACCCAAACCCGCAGCAGTAGAAGACTCCAGAAATAACAATGTTTTTTCAAAAGAGAAAACTTTATCGCCTAAGCCGCCGCCACCTGGGTTTTCTACTTCACTTCCGCCACAGCAATCCATGTTGCCGCCTGCACCTAATAACTTAAAATTGGAGCAAGGGTATTTTCAGGCAAAAGATGGTGTTCAATTATTTTACCGCATGGTTGGTTCAGGAAAAGACACAATTGTTTTCATTCATGGCGGTCCTGGAGTGGGAATACACGATGGAGCAATGGACATTGAACTTCTTGCAAATAAAGGTTATACATTCATTGAGTACGATCAACGTGGTTGTGGTAGATCTGAACTGGTGCGAGACTCAACAAAACTTACAATGGATGATTATGTTGAAGAACTGGAAGCACTCCGGCAACATTTCAAGATTCAAAAGCTTACACCAATAGGATTATCCTGGGGTGCAGCAATTGTTACGAACTATGTAAATCGTTTTCCGCAAATGGTGCGACGTTTGGTATTCCTGAGCCCTATGGAGCCAGCTGCCGAGCTTGATAAGAGAAAAGAATCTATTGACGCTGCTTTAGGAAAAACTAAAACAAAGCAAATAGATAGCCTTCTCAGGTTAATGGAAAAAACCACCAACGATACAATATATCGTACACTCTTTGTAGACTATTTATCAATTTATCTAAGCGCTTACGTTACTGAGGCTTCCCATCTTGCTCGTGCACGCGGATATGACGCAGAAGTTTCTCCATTAGCCATCAGAAACGGCAATCAGCCATTGGCGCGATGGAGCGGTCTTTCTAATCAATGGGATTTCCGTCCAATGCTTAAGCATATTAGCGTTCCCGTATTGGTCATAGAAGGAGCAAAAACAAACGTTCCTTTGAATGCGACAAAAGAGTATGTAAGAATCATAAAAAATGCAAAACTGGTTTTGGTTCCGAATGCAGGCCACCAAAACTGGTTAGACCAACCAGAAGCAGTACTAAATGCTTTGGACAAATTTTTTAAATCAACCTTTGATTAAAATAAATTTGACCATAACTTTTACCACTAAACATTGCGCTTTCCGTCCATTAAAAACAAGCAACGAATGAAAAACACAGCTCCTATTCAACTGCTTATTTGCTTTTTGATGCTGTCAAATATCGGTTTTGGGCTAGCACAAGCACGTGTATTTTCACCAGGCTTTTCAATTGAATGTCCTGTGTTTCCGCCCCTTGGACAGGCTACTAATACAGCTACCAGCACCTCACCTACCCGCACTGCCTCTGATTCATTGTTGACCGAAGCAAGATTAATTCTTGCGGCAAATCGTGACGAAGCAAGCATAAAAAAAACAATCGTCATGCTAGAACAGGCTATAAGAAAGGACTCGACCAATGAAATCGCATATTGGGCGCTTGGCGACACCCGCAGATTCCTAGACGAACACCTGCTCAGGACATCAAAGCAGACTTATGAAACAATGGCATTTTACCTGCAAAAAGCCCTTTCGTTAAACCCTGATATGCCTGATGCGCTGGCGCTTTTGTCAGATGTATTTACCTACACCACCCGTGATTTTGACTGTTCGGAACAGCTCTTGTTGCGTTCTTTGCAGATAAGGCCCCAAAGCACCTATACCGCATACAAATACGCCATATTGTTGGCTGCACGCGGTGATTTAAAAAAAGCCTGTCGGTACCGGGATACCGCCATAATATATGGTAAAGAGAATAACCCAATGTTGGTGGTAGAATGCGTTCTCAAGTTAGGCTATATGACCCATGACTACGAATTGATGCTGACTTATTGCAGTGAATTGAAGGAAAACAACCCCAACTATGATGTTGTTGACCACACGCTTAAGGGTCTTGCGCTGGCAGAACAAGGAAAATTTGACCAGGCCCTGGCAGAGCAAAAACTAGCCGTGCCCAATCTGCAAAACGGCAACGCATACACATTGGCCTGCCTTGCCCGCGCCTACCTGCAAGTTGGCGACAAAGCAAACGGCAAAAAGGTCTTAAAGCAAGTATTAAGCAGAGCAGCCAAGGGCGAAAGTGGAACTGAATACCAGCTCGCTACGGTTTACGAAGCACTAGGTGATCTCAACAAAACCTTTTATTGGTTGAACAAAGCAGTGGATGATGCCGAGCAATGGGTCATCTGGCTCAATCAGGACCCGCGCTGGAAACACATCAGAAATGATCAGCGGTTTAAAGACCTGAAAACGAAAGCCTGGTTGTAACCCGCTCATTTTTATTCACTTTTTTTCATTAAAAAAAATTCTACAACTATGCAAAGAAGAACATTTCTAAAAAACACCGCCCTTTCTGCAATCGCAGTAAGCGCCACCGGATTTGTCCATTTCGACGGCCAACGCTACGTCGGCGATTGTGCAACCACCTCCGACATTCTGGGCCCATTTTACCGCCCCGATAGCCCGGTACGGAGCCTACTCGCCATCAAAGGGGAAAAAGGCGACCCCATCACACTGTTGGGAAAGGTGCTCCACGACGATTGTAGCACGCCCTACAAAAATGCCAAGATCGAGCTCTGGCATTGCGACGGCGACGGGGTATACGACAACGAATCCAAGGATTTCAAATACCGGGGCACTACCTACAGCGACGACAAGGGCAATTATTCCTTCAAAACCATCTTACCCGTGCCTTACGATGCAGGTGGTGGAAATTTCCGCCCGGCGCATTTCCACATGATGATTACCGCAGCGGGGTATCAGCCACTGGTGACCCAGCTCTATTTCAGTGGCGACCCATGGGTGGAAAAGGACAGCAGTTCATCTTCCCCTGCTGCAAAAAAGAGAATCCTGGAGGTCCAAAATTTAACGGGTGGCAGCAAAAAAGTGGAGTACAACATCAGTATGGCCACAAAACTGGCGCTAGAGCCCGCTTCCATGGGCCTCTTGGTAGGCAATTACATCGCGGAAAAAGACCCCAACAACAAGATGGAGCTGTTCAGAAAGGACAAACAACTCTGGATAAAAGGGGACAAAACGAATGGGATGCCCTTTGGAGTGAACTTTGAATTTGTGGGCGATAATACGTTTACCTTTCCAGGTTCAACGGTGGAGGAATATTCCGCTGTTTTTGAAATCGGTGATTACGGGAAAATTACAATGAGGGAAACCTATAAGAGCGACAAAGGGGAAAAGATTGTGGTGGTGTACAAGCGGGTGATGAAATGATGAGTCATCCGGAATTTTTCAGAAAGCATAAAGCGACATTTTTTTAGCACAAAGAACCCAAAGGCAGCACTAAGGGCACAAAGGGGAGACGTTGACGAGGCATTACATTCAAAATAAGATAAAGTCCAGGCATATTGCTTTGTCAAAATCGCGTCTTTGTGTCCTTTGTGCTCATTTTTTCATTTTGATCCTTGTACTATTTCACACCCATACCCACCCCAAGAGCCTTTCTTTCTCAGGGAGGTACTTGCGCAAGTAGCTGGCCAAGGAAAATGCTTCGTCCCCTCTGAACCTGAGTTTGTAACCCTTTGTACGGCTAATGCTCAAAATAGATTGAGTATGGTTGCCACTTTTCCCGTAGCGAACATTTCCAGATTTGAAATCTACGATGTCTTCCCATTCCACCAGAAAATTAGAACGGGGGAATATCAGTACAGGTTTGGCAATATTGACCCAAAGCCCCTGCTCGGTCGCGATTACTTCACAATCGGTAACCAGCAATTGCTCTGCACAAAAATTTGTTCCAAAAAGACACGTACAGATCAAAACTGGCACAAAAAACGCAGGCATACCTCCAAATATCAATCCATCAATCAAAATTGCCATAAAAAAACCCAGTACAAAAGCAAACAAACGTAGCAATACGCTTACAACTATGGCTGACGATTGGAGCTGGAGATGGAATGTTGAGGGCAATTTTTCGTTTTCGGACATTTTCAGGAAATAATGGGTAAAACAATGAGCTTTAAAACGGTTTTGGCCGAAGGTAAGTTCCACCGGCAAAGGAAATCATGTCCTTCTTTGCATTTCAGGGTAACCTAAAAGAGGAGCAATTCAATGGCCACTTTCAAAAAAATTCCTTTCCCACTTACCTCTCTCCCACAAACTGCAATTAAGGCCTAGAAAATGTTCCGCTTTTTTACCAAACACCACCAACCATCACCTATGCATACTAGTCTTAAAACTTCAAAAAACAATCTCCTGATTGTCCTTGTTCTGGCAATCAGTTCCTTATTGCTCGCTTGCGAAAACCAAAAATCGAACCACGACTCCCTAGTGGGTTTAGGCCTGGGGATTAGCGATGCTACCGTAGTTGTATCCAACCTGGACAGCGCCAGACTGCATTACACCAAAAATCTTGGCTTTGACATCCCCAAGCCCGAAAAATATGCACAGGGCATCTACAGTGGATCAATTGGCTTTTCTGCATACTTTCCGGACATGTCGGCGCTGGAATTCATCACCCTCAAAGATTCCACGGCCAAGGCCAAACGCTCATTCATTGGTTCTTTTTTGAAAAAGCAGGAAGGGGTTCGTTTGTATGCCCTTTCTACCTCCGCAGCAAAAAACACTTTGGATTGGCTCAACATCCGGGGATTTACCATAGACTCAGTTCAGGAAGGTCGGGGCGCAGCAGAATTGCCCAAGGGCTGGGATTGGGATGATGGCGGCCCACAATGGCGTCAGGTGAGTTTGAATCCTAAAAATCCTCCGGCCCATCTCCCTGGATTTATGGAGTACATTGGTTTGCCTTATCAGGACTATCAAAACGAAAAAACATCCATCTATGCCATGAATCGCACGTATTCCAATCATCCCAACGGTGTCGTGGGCATGACTGCGCTGCGCATTGTAGTGGACAACCTGAAGGCTGCCCGCAAGGAATTTAAAAAGATGGGCTTGACTGAACTGAAAGGCCCCAAGTCTCCAGATGTCGTTCGCTTCCAAGTATCCGCTAACCAGGAATTGCAGCTGATCACGCCACAATTTCCTGGCGATTCATTGTCCAAATTTTTGACAGCCCGCGGCCCAGGCGTATATGCAATGCGGTTTGAAGTAAAAAAACTGAAAGCCACGCGGGCATTTTTCAGAAAGAAGCTGCCCGCCAAAGCCCTGCGCATGGGAAAATCACCCGAGCGTTTGATCGTGTTGAAAGAATATGCCCACGGTGTACAACTCGAATTTGTAGAAGAACCCAAAGCACAGGCGCTCTTAGCCCAGCGGTACGAGATCAAAGAGGGCAAAAAGCTGAATAGCGTGGCAAAAAAACACGCCTCGGCCCTGTACCAAAAGTATTGTGCCTTGTGCCACGGCAAGAACCGGGAAGGTTATGCCGCCGACAATGCGCCTTCCTTAAAATCTCATTCCTTGATGTCGGTCACCAAAATTCCTGCAGCCAATTACAATTTCCTCCGCTATACCATTGCCTATGGCCGGCAAGGTACCGCCATGGCTGCTTATGCAAAAGACCAGGGGGGGCCATTGGAGCATTTAGACATCGACCTCTTGATCGCTTGGCTCCGCGAAAAAAGTGGCGTCAAAAAACCGGTTGAACTAGCAACAGATCCGGTGCCAGGAGATGTAGCGCTTGGAAAAAAATTGTACAACAAAACCTGTGCAACTTGCCATGGCGTGAAGGGTGAAGGTGTAAGCGCTCCGGCCTTGGGGAACCCCATGTTTTTGGCCACCGCAAGTGATGCCTTTTTGCGTTATGCCATTGCGGAAGGCCGAGACAGCACTCCGATGCGGGCATTCAAAGACGAACTCAAAAAAGAAGAGATAGACGGCCTCACGGCTTACATCCGCAGTCGTGCTTCGGGCTGGAACGCGCCTGGCGCAGTGGTGATCAAGGAACCATTGCCTAAAGATTACATCTTGAACCCCAAAAACAAGGGCCCAAAATTCACCTTACGCGAAGGAAAATATGTGCCTGCCGAACAAGTGCTCAAAGCATTACAAGACAAATCCCGCATGGTGATCCTTGATGCACGCTCTAAAGCGGGCTGGCACCAGAGCCATATTCCGGGTGCGGTTCCGGTTCCTTATTATGAGGAGCCCGATTCCTTTATCAAAGACATGCCCAAAGACAAAACCTGGATTGTGGTGTATTGTGCCTGCCCGCACGCGGCCTCTGAAAAGGTGGTGAGTACGCTGCGGCGATTGGGTTATAAAAACACCGCCATCATTGACGAGGGCATTCTTGTTTGGACAAATCGGGGGTATCCGGTGCAATACGGGCAGGGTGATGTGGCAAAAAAATAGCCATCGAGAGAGGGGCATAATTGAATACTGAATCAAGTGGACTTCCTCAAAATAGTAGACATAAAGATAAGGATAAAAAAAGCCTTATTTTCATGTCTACTATTTTGAGGAAGTCCAGTAGGGACGGCGTTCATTGTTCATCTCCCTTTCAAAACAAGCTTGGATTCTTGAAAAAAAAACGTAACTTTACTAACAAATACTTTTATGTCACTTACGATTCAATTGCCTTCTTCTCTTGAGCAGCGAATCCGCGACAACGCGGTGCGGCAAGGAATTCCATTGGAAAATCTCGTTGCCCAAATCTTGGCTTCCGGTATCAATAAGCTTGATTTAGACGAAGAAGAGAAAATCAGAGAAGCAGAACTCCTGCAACGAATCCGGCTTACCGTGGTACCTGAAATAGAATTAGGCGAATACTACCGCCTATCTGTACTTCGCCAGGCAGAGCAGTTGCAAGAGCAGGAATATGAGCGACTCATTAGCCTCACCCATCGCGTCGAAGCCATCCACGCAGAACGACTGAAATATGTAGCCGAACTGGCTCAGTTACGCGGGATTTCGCTGCGACAAACCATGTCTGACCTGGGGCTCATGCACGTTGAGTCATGAAACAAAGTATTCGAGCTTTTGTCCGAACCCGCGCCAATGATTGTTGTGAATACTGCCAAGCGCAGGCTAGTTTTTCACATGACTCCTTTTCTGTAGAGCACATCATCCCTTCAAGCTTGAATGGCACCGATGATTTATCCAATCTAGCTTGGTCATGCCTTTCTTGTAACAACATCAAATATACTTCCACGACGGCCACTGATGCTGAGACGGGACAAGTCGTTCCCCTATTCCATCCGCGTGTAGATTCTTGGGCAGATCATTTCGAATGGAGTGAAGACAGCACCCTGTTGATCGGAAAAACACCCGTCGGGCGGGCAACGATCTCCCGTTTGCAACTCAATCGATTTGGTGTGGTCAACTACCGTCGGGTATTGGTATTGGCAGGTGAACATCCTCCTCGCTAGGAAACCCAAACATATCATTCGGAGCATAATATCCACCATTCAGAAGGTCAAACACCGCATTGGGAAAGACTTTTTGTGTTCCTACTGCTCTCTGATTACATTTAGGGTGGATTGCGGTAAATTCCATCATCAGCACCTTAACCAATGAAAATCAGCATCGAAAACAGCGTTCAAGACAATGGCAATGACATCCCCGAATCCATCCGCAACAAAATCTTTCAGCCCTTTTTTACCACCAAACCTACCGGGCAAGGGACGGGGTTAGGGCTGAGTTTGGCGTATGATATTGTGACGAAGGGGCATGGGGGAAGTTTGGAGGTGGATAGCACAGCGGAACATGGCACAATCTTCTCCATGAAAATTCCTATTTAAAAGAAAATCTACCGTTTTGATTCAAAAATCACTATTAATTGCTACCTTTTTATTACAAAAAAATGGTAAATTTACTATCGCTATTTGAAATCGACAACTATGTACCATCGCAATATCCTTGAAGAACTTGTTAAGTGGCGACATTCTAAGAACCGCAAACCCTTGATTGTCAGGGGTGCAAGACAGGTTGGCAAAACAACCGTGGTACAGCAATTCGCCTTCCAATACCAGCAGTTCATTTACCTCAACCTTGAAAGGAAAGAAGATGCCCTTATTTTCCAAAATTATACCCGTTTTTCTACCTTGGTTGAAGCTATTTTTTTTCTCAAAGACAAAAACATTCAACAAGCAGATACCCTGATTTTTATTGATGAGATACAGGAGGTGCCGGAAGCCATTAACTTATTGCGGTATTTTTATGAAGATTTTCCCCAATTGCATGTCGTTGCCGCGGGATCATTGCTCGAAGCTGTTTTGCATGAAAACATGACCATGCCAGTAGGTCGGGTTGAGTTCAAAGTGTTGCGCCCCATGTCTTTTGAAGAGTTTTTGGACGCAATGGGTGAAAAAGCGGCACTACATCAATACCGTACGATTCCCGTTGCTGATTTTGCCCATGATAAATTGCTGCAACTGTTTCATACCTACACCCTCATTGGTGGGATGCCTGAAATCATCGCTCATTATGTTGAAAACCGCAACCTCACTGCATTGATTCCCATCTATGAATCGCTCTTGGTTTCGTATATGAATGATGTTGAGAAATACGCCCGCAACAGTACCATGGTGCAAGTGATTCGACATGTGATCAAAAGCATGAGTGTAGAAGCAGGAACGCGCATCAAATTTCAACACTTTGGACAGTCCAACTACGGCAGCAGAGAAGTGGGCGAAGCCATAAGAACCATCGAAAAAGCGCTACTCTTGTATTTGGTTTATCCTTGCACAGGTACTTCTTTACCCCTTTTTCCCGACAAAAAGAAATCGCCCCGTCTGCAATTGTTGGACACGGGTCTGATGAATCATTTGGCCGGAATTCAAAAAGAAATCATCGGCACACCTGATTTAGATCTGGTATATAAGGGTAAAGTGGCCGAGCATATTGTAGGACAGGAGCTTCTGGCTACACAATACAACGTCCTCAGCGAACTCCATTTCTGGACCCGTGAAAAGAAAGATGCGACCGCTGAGGTGGACTATGTTTATGTTTATGATGGCAGTATCATTCCAATAGAAGTTAAGTCGGGTGCTACCGGTCGTTTGCGATCATTACACGCTTTTATGGAGCATTCCCCTCAACGCCTGGCCGTGAGGGTTTATGGCGGAAAGCTAAGCATAAACACCCTGGATACCCCAAGTGGAAAGGTTTATCACTTGCTCAATTTACCTTACTACCTTACTGGACAAATCGAGAAATATTTAGCCTGGTTTGGGGCTGAGTTTGGCGTATGATATTGTGGTGAAGGGGCATGGTGGGACATTGGACGTAAGAGCCCAAGAAAATGAAGGCACTGAATTTATCATTCGTTTAGTATAGACTTGTAAACAGCGCCAACACTTTGTACTTTTACATTCAAACAACTGGATGATGATCAAGATTCCATACGGCGAAAGTGATTTTAAAACCTTGATAGCAGGAAAATATTTCTATCAGGATCGTACCTGTTTCATCGAACAACTAGAAGACTGGAATTCTAAATATCCCGTTTTTTTGCGACCAAGGCGCTTTGGGAAAAGCCTGTTCATCAGCACTCTGCACCATTATTACGGATTGGAGCACCAGAATGATTTTCAAAGCTTGTTTGGCCATTTGTACATTGGCAAAAAACCTACCCCGCTGGCCAACCAATATCTGGTCTTGCGTTTTGAATTCAGCCGCATTGATACGGCTACGCACGAAAGTACTTATCAGGGATTTTTAACGAATGTTATTTCTGGAGCGCGTACTTTTTTGGGCGCTTATGGAGAATTTTTCACTTTAGAGCAACAAAGCATTATTGAAAATGGGAAAAGCCCAGAAACAGTTGTTAAGGCAATTTTTGATTTTACAAAAAAGAATAAAATACCTCACAAGATTTATCTACTCGTTGACGAATACGACCATTTTGCCAATGAATTATTGTCTTTTGACCTGGGTCGTTTCAAATCCAATGTGAGTACCAATGGTTTTGTGCGCAAGTTTTACGAAAGCTTCAAAACCGCCACCGGTGAAGGAATCGTCGATCGAATTTTCATCACAGGGGTTTCACCCATCACCCTGGACTCCTTGACCAGTGGGTTTAACATCAGTGACAACATCAGTTTAAACCCAATTTTCCACGATATGATGGGCTTTACCCATCCAGAGGTGGAAGCTATATTGCATGAATCGGCCATTCCAATCGAGAAAATACCGGAGATGATGGCTGATTTGGAGGCTTGGTATGATGGCTATCGCTTTACTACCAGGGCCAATAATCAGCTGTTCAATCCCGATATGGTACTCTATTTCTTGAAAGAGTACAGCATAATCGCACAATATCCCGAAGTCATGTTGGACACCAATGTGATTTCAGACTATCGAAAAATTCAAAATACCTTTAAAATTGGCGGCGAGGAAACCGAAAAATATGAGCTATTGGAGACTTTGGTACAAAAAGGCTACATTGATTTTCCGCTGACCCGGCTTTACAATTTAACCCTGGATTTTACTCAGGATGATTTTTTGAGCTTGTTGTTTTACATGGGTATGCTCAGTTTTCAAGAAGAGGCCATTATTGGTTGGCGCTGCAAAATCCCCAATTACGTCATCAAAAAACTCTACTTTGAATATTTTAAGGCCATTTTTTTAGCCAAAACCCGCTTTGCCAAAACCACCCGCCCGATTGCACAAACCATTGACACCCTTTTAGGAACGGGTAATCCCGAGCCATTTTTTAAAATAGTCGAACAGGTATTGCTGGAAAATCACTCCAATCGCGACGAATTGGCCTACGGCGAAAAGCATTTACAAACCCTGATGGTCGGCTTGTTGTTTCCCTACGAATCCTATTATATTCACAGCGAATACGAAACCAAAAGAGGTTACCCAGACATTTTCCTGGAAAGGATGCCCAATAAACCGCTCAAATTTGACATCGTTCTGGAATTAAAATACGTCAAAAAATCTGCTGAAAAAATCTTGGAAAAAGTCATCCAACAAGCCGAAACCCAATTGGATGAATACATGCGCAGTGAACGTTTTGCCCGTCCGGATGTGCGTGGATTTTATGCCGTTTTCCTGGGCGGCGAAGTGTACCAATGGAAAGAATGGGGAAAATAGCGGCAACCCTTTGTGGTTGCCCACAGCAAGACCCGCGTGATTGTATCAAGCTAAGAATCAAAAAAAAGTGCCTCCCTACTTACCTTTTTTCTCAATACCGCAATTAAGGGATAGAACAGTATTTTTTAAACAAAAATGATAAGCCTTTTTATATGAAAAACACCACCTTCATCCTCTGCTGCCTGTTTTGCGCAGCCCTGCTCCAAAATGTAGCAGCACAATCCGCAGCGAGCTCTAATCCACCTCAGCGCCGCCTTCGCGAAGTAACCCTCTCCGGCAGTGGCTACAAACGTGGCCTGCAACACGGCCAACAACTGAAAAAAGAAATCGGCGAAATTGTCGCCAAATGGAAAAAAAGCGTGGAAAGCCAGTTAGAGAAACCGGCCGATCAGGTGGTGGTGGAGTTTTTTTCTTACGCCCACTTCGATGCAGCCATCAAAAAATGGACGCCCGATTTGTATGAAGAGGTGCGCGGCATTGCCGACGGTTCGGGACAGGCCTTCAATGACATTATGGTACACAACCTGCTCGACGAGTTTTGGGTATGGCAGGATGCCCGCGACAAACACCATTGCAGTGGCATGGGTGTACCCGCCCGCGACGGCAGCCCCGGCTACATCGCCCAAAACATGGACTTGGAAGGCTACACCGACGGCTATCAGGTCTTGATGCGCTTGGCAAAAACCAAAAAAACGCCCGAACAACTCATCCTGACCTATCCCGGCCTCATCGCCCTCAATGGCCTGAACGAAGCGGGCATCGGCGCCTGTATGAACACCCTGATGCAACTCAAAGCCAACGCCACGGGCCTGCCAGTCGCTTTCGTCGTGCGACGCATCCTCAACAGCACCGACAAAGACGAGATATTGCACTTCGTCCAAAGCGTACCCCATGCCTCCGGGCAAAACTACATCATCGGGATCAAGGGCGAAGTTTATGACTTTGAAGCGTCTTGCAACAAGGTCGCACGTTTTGACCCCAAAAATACCAACGGTACGGTGTACCACACCAATCACCCCGTCGCCAACGACGACCTGAAAGACTGGTACAAGGAGCCGGAAAAAGGAAACAGCGCTATCCGCCTTGCTTCAGTGCAGGGGCACATCGCCACGCTTCCAAACGCCAAAGACGCCGACATCAAAGCCGCCTTGCGCGCCAAGGACGACCCGAGTAACCCCGTTTGCCGTACTTTCAACCGCTGGGGTGGCACCTTTGGCTCGGTGGTAATGACCCTGACAAGCAGCCCCAAACTGCAAATCACCGCCGGGCCACCGGATGAGTCGGAGTACAAGGAAGTACAGTTTAGTAAGGGCAAAAGAAAAACTGAATAATGCTACGGGGCTGTTTTGGTGATTTTTTCTACAAAAACAGCTATAAGTCGCGGAATCTATGTAAATCTGACACATTTCGCGACTTATAGCTGTTTTTAGATCGGAATGACAATACCATTATTCTGTTTGAGCTTTAATTTCATGCGACACCTTAGGTTTTTACCAAAAGAGACGCTGAAAAAATAACTGCCCCATTTTCACTTTGCTCAGTTGAACAACACATCCATCGTCAAGGACTTCTGTACCAAACGGCGTGAATATTCATTTTCAATCAAACCAAAGGTGGTCAGCATCGTCAACCAAACCGCTTTTTGCGTAGTGGTGTCTTCTTTGAAGATGGTAATCTTACGCTCTAATTGGGCTGCATATTCTTTGGTAATGGTAAATTTCTGTTGGGAAAACTTGATTTCACAAAGGTTGATGACATGATCTCTACGGTCAATCAATAGATCAATTTGAGTGGATTTATCCCGATTTTTTCCCCGCCATGAAGCCGCCTTTGTTACCATTCCTGCGATGCTAAGACCCAGTTTGATTTGTTGAATATGACAGAGGCATACCAGTTCGAAAGCATACCCGCTCCATGCCCGATACGTACTGCTTTCCATTGTATTGATCCAATTGTTTTCATCTAAAAGTTCGCCGTTACGGATAAATTTCAAGTAAAAAAGGGTGTATAAATCAATCAATTGATAAAGGCTTTCGCGTTTGCCTCGTCCGAATGGGGTGTATTTTCGCACAAAGCCGCTTTCTTCCAGTTCCATCAAAAGTTTGGAGGTGCTGCCATTGCTTGGCAAGTGGGTGGCCTCAATGATCTCTGTGCGGGTAAGTCCCTTGTTTTTACCCGCGATTGCTTCCACAATGGAAATGTGGCGTTCTGATGTTGAAAAGAGCGCGGGAAAAAGGTTATTAAACTCATTCCGCAAGGGGCCATCATTGGTAAAACAGAGGGCTTCGATGTTTTGCATCGCGCTCAGTTCTCCATCAAAACTGCTCAAATAAAATGGAATGCCACCAGTCACCATAAAAATTTGAATGATCTGATAGCGGTCAATCGCCGAATTTTTGTCTTTTAACATCACTTCAGCCTCTTTCAATGTAAACGGCTCCAAGCGAATACGTGCAGTAAGCCGATTGTGCAAACCACCTTTGTGATTGATTAGCTTGTTGATCATCCACGACGCAGCCGAACCACAAGCGATCAAAACCACATCACTTCGGTAAGATGCCCAACTGTTCCAAAAATGTTCAAGTGAGGGCATGAAGTCCGATTTGGCCGTATCAAACCAGGGTAGCTCGTCGAAAAAAACCAATTTCCGCTCCTCTTTTGTGGCCTCCAAAAACTCGATCAATTGTTGAAAGGCCTCAAACCAATTCGTCGGCACGGGCAAATGGGTATGCTGATCAACCAGTTTTTTCAAAGTTGCATGAAAATTCATCAACTGTTGGTTCTTAGTGGCGTGGCCGATGGCGGTCAATCGGAAAGTGAATTTTTGCTGCAATGCTTCCCGAATCAGCATCGTTTTACCAACCCTGCGCCGTCCATACACGGCCAAAAATTCCGAGCGGCTAGATTGTATCAGGCGTCTTATGGTTTGAAGTTCCTTTTCCCTGCCAAAAAATTTTTCCATAATTTTGGTTGCTTGAGAGGTCAAAGTTACTCAATTATTCGTCTTTAAGTCTATTGATATTCCACTTAAAGACGAATAATGCCGAATTAATCGTCTTTAAGTGGCGGATTGGTGGACAACAGCATTGTTCTGGATGCTTTGTTTGGATAAGGAATCTAAAAAAAAGAACCTTCCTACTTACCTTTTTTCTCAATACTGCAATTAAGTGGTGAAACTGTATACGCTTATTGTAGGGAAAGTGGAATAGAGTCAATAATCTAAAATGAAAGCAACAACACGAAATACCTTTTTCCTTGTGCTGATTTTCGCGCTATCTGCCTGTAAAAATCAGATTCAGGAAGCTACGCTTGAAAGCAATTACTACACCCAAGCCAACACCAACCGCAGCGCCGCCGAATGGGAGCCTGCCAAAGGAACATTGGTCGCATGGCCTTTGGCGTTACCCCACAAGTTGCTCGTGGAGCTGGCCAAAGACAATCACCTTTACACCCTGGTTGAAAATGATTCCATCAAAAAAGAAGCTCAAAAATGGTACGCCCAATGGGGCATTGAGGCTTCCCAAAATACATTTGTGTATGTACCCAGGGGAATCGACTTTTGGTGGACGAGAGATTGGGGCCCAAGTGCAATATTCACCCCAGATGGCAAAATGAAACTCGCAGATGCCAATTGTCTTTATAACCCGCCCAGAGCCAAATGGGGTTGCAGCGATAGCTTGTATTCTTTGTTCTCCGATACACCACATGAAGTCTTGAAATCGGAAATAGATGATGCAACGATCTTGCCATTGGGCAAAGGCTTGGACTTGGATGTATTGAACCTGCCATTCATCAATACGGGCGGCAATTTTATGACTGATGGCTTGGGAACGGCTTTTTCGACTTGCATTTTACCCAGCGAAAATAAATTCCACCAGATACCCGAAGCCCAGTATTTCAAACTCAACAAGGAGTTGCAGGGAATCAACAACTACCATATTGTTTCCAATTTTGAAAAAATGGGCATTCAACACGTGGACTGTTTTATGAAATTATTGGATGAAGAACGAATACTGGTAGCCGAGCCGCCTGCAGACCATGAGTTATATCCAGTTTATGAGAATATCGTTCAAAATGAGTTGAAAAAGTTAAAAACCGTATATGGTCGCCCTTACGAAATTTTGAGGTTAAAAACCGACCGATACGAGGGTGACAAATTAGCGGCGTATTCCAATTCCATCATTGTCAACAAAACCATTTACGTCCCGCTGTTCCAAATCAAAGCCGATAATATAGCCTTGCAAACCTGGAGAAAGGCAATGCCTGGTTATACCGTAAAAGGTTTTGAGTTCGCCTTGAAAGACGAGCCGTTCCTGGCTCCTGGCATGAAAGAACAATATTCATCGGGCTATGGCTGGAAAAGTGGCGATGCCCTACATTGCCGTACCCGAGCGGTTTGGGACAATGAAATGCTTTTTATCAGTGTCAAACGCCTATCCTCAAAACTGGCAATCAACGCCCCCCTGACCGTGTATGCCACCATCATCGATTACAGTAAAAAAGGATTGGTGCCGAATTCGGCCACATTGTATTGGCGGATAAAAGGCGAACAAAACTGGAAAACGGAATCGCTTAAATCCGCCGACAATGACACCCATTTTTACACCAGCATTCCAGCAAAAGCGCCCCATAAAATCATTGAGTATTATATCTCGGCTGCCTCAAAATCGGGCAATAAAGAAACCATGCCCCGAACTGCACCAAGTGGATTTTACACGGCAGAGCGATAAAGGCACATCCTTTTGCAATCAAAAAACAATAATACAATGAGTGAAACGAATAGCTTCCCTTCACAGCATCCTTGGGATAGAAACTTCTTTTTATTGATGATAAGTTTTAAACACCTGTACCTCTTTTCAATGAAAAAGACAATACGTTAGGGCTATCATGGTGACTTTTGCTGAAAAAACAGCTATAAGTCGCGGAATCTATGTGAATTTGACACATTCCGCGACTTATAGCTGCTTTTAGATCGGAATGACAATACCCTTAATCTGTTTAAGCTCAAATTTAATGCTCTTATCCCTTATGCTCTTACCTAATCACGATAAACTTGGCCGTAGAACGTTTATTGTCCCATTCGGCAGAGAGTATATAGGAACCCATCCCGAGTCCATTCAAAGGCACTATGAACTTATTACTGCCTACGTTGAGATACTCTGAAAATATGCTTAGAACGGTACCATTAGGACCAATTATTCGTATTGTGGCTCGCTGCTCACCTTTGGCAGAAAGCGTAACATTAAGAACATCACTTACAGGATTGGGATACATCTCAACCGAAGATTCTATGGCTAGTTCGATTGTTTGTCTGCCTACAAGAGCATTTGAATTGGCCATAAAATGGAAATAACCACTGCATTGTATCAATGAATTTGAGAAGAAACCTGCATTGTTACATCCATTGGCACTATTCCAAAAACCTAATGAATAAGTACTTGCTGCTTCGGTTTGGTATGTTGTACCATTCACCACAATGTAGTCTGTCTCAAAATCATAGGCGGCCATATCATTGAAATAACGAACTCGAATATGGTTAGGATTGACACTACCCGATGCATTGAAGGTATAACTTGCAAAATTGGTTGAAAGGTTGGTGAAATCGGGACTGCTTTGAACGACCGTTCCGCCTGTAGATGCTGAACTATTCATAATTTCAATTCTGAAACTTGCCCCCGCAGCATTCACACTTCTGGCTCGTACTACAATCAGTGTAGTGGTTGGGGTAGCCAAGTAGTGAAAATATCCATCGCAGTGAATAAGCGAGTTGCTCAAAAAACCAGCGTTATTACAACCATTTGTACTATTCCAGAAACCCAGCGAATAGGTTGTAGCAGCCTCGGTTTGGTAGGTTGTCCCATTAACCACAATATAGTCCACTTCAAAATCATAGGCGGCCATGTCATAGAATCGTACCCGTATTTGGTTTGGATTGATGCTGCCTGTAGCAGTAAATGTAAAATTGGCAAAATTGGTGGAAATGTTAGTGAACGTATTGCTGTTTTGAAGTATCGTCCCACCCGTAGCTGCTGAACCATTCATGATCTCGACCCTAAAACTTGCCCCTGCACTATTCACACTTCTGGCACGTACTACAATACTAGTTGTGATAACGGGAGTATTGATGGTAACAGTAGTCGAAGTGCTTCGGACACATCCGTTTGAAGAGACCGTGTAAGAAATAGAAGCGGTACCATTGGCCACGCCTGTTACTACACCAGCAGTATTTACCGATGCAACGGTAGGATTACTGCTGCTCCAACTACCACCGACTGCGCCGTTTGAGGTTAGGGTTGAGGTTGCCCCTGTGTTAAGCGTTGTGGTACCTGAAATGGTCCCAGCGTTGGGCAGGGCATTGATGGTTACTGTTGAACTGGTAGTTGCTGAACAGCCATTGGCCGAAACGCTGTAAGTGATTGTTGCCGTTCCTGACGACACGCCCGAAACCACGCCCGATGCGTTGACCGTAGCCACGGCCGCGTTGCTGCTGCTCCAGGTTCCACCCGTTGCACCGTTGGAAGTCAGGGCTGAGGTTGAGCCTGCGCAAAGCGTCGTCGTTCCCGAAATCGTCCCGGCGTTGGGAAGGGCATTGATGGTTACTGTTGAACTGGTAGTTGCTGAACAGCCATTGGCCGAAACGAGGTAAGTGATTGTTGCCGTTCCTGACGACACGCCCGAGACCACGCCCGAGGAATTGACCGTGGCCACGGCCGCGTTGCTGCTGCTCCAGGTCGGACGCGCTGCGCGGCGGGAAAGAGTGGCGATGGCGGG